>OMIH01000088.1 GCA_900299045.1 Methylococcaceae bacterium | reverse complement strand
TTAACAGGGAGAATTTTTGGCGGCTTGCGTTGCGGATAATGGGTTACTGTTTGGGTTAAAAAGGCTTGGCAATGCGCTTGCATCGGACAATCGCCACAACGCGGCTTTGAGCGCGTGCAGAGCGTTGCCCCTAAATCGATAATGGCTTGCGTGTAATCACCGCACCGCGCTTTGGGCGTGATTTGCGCACTCAAATCCCATAAGGCTACTTCCACCGCGCGTAAACTTGGCGAGCCATCAATGGCAAAAAACCGCGTCAATACGCGCTTTACATTACCATCGAGAATGGGGTGCGATGCGGCAAACGCTAAACTTAAAATCGCTCCCGCAGTCGATTGACCAATACCCGGTAATGCAACTAATTCTGGGAGCGTATTAGGAAAATAGCCTAGCGACTCGATGTGTTGCGCGGCTTTGTGTAAATTTCGCGCCCGTGCATAATAACCAAGACCTGCCCAATGTTGCAAAACAAGGTCAATGGGCGCAGTTGCCAAACTGTCTACGTCAGGAAACCGCGCCATAAACGCGTGATAGTAGGGAATAACCGTTGAAACCTGCGTTTGCTGCAACATGATTTCAGAAACCCATACGCGATAAGGCGATTTATCTTGTTGCCAAGGTAAATCTTTACGCCCATGAATATCAAACCATGCAAGTAAATGCGTGGCAAAATCAAACGATTCGTCCATTACGCTTGCAATTTAGAAATATCCGCACACTCTAAGAATTGCTTAGATAATAAATTCAATAGTGCAAGACGATTGGCACGTAAGTTCAAATCATCACAATTCACCATCACACCATCAAAAAACGCATCGACAGGGTCTTTCAATTCCGCTAATCGCGCTAGAGCCGCTTGATAATTGCGAGCTTCAAGCAATGGCGCAATATCTTTAGCGGATTGATTTGCCAGCTCAAGCAAAGCAATTTCAACCGGCTCAACCAAATGCCCAACGGTTTGTGAGGCGGGTGAATCTGATTTTTTCAAAATGTTTAAAATACGTTTATTTGCCGCGGCTAAACTTTCCGATTGCGGCAACTGTCTAAAGGCTTTCACCGCTTGCAGACGCTGGAAAAAATCAAAGGGTTGTGTGGGACTGACCGCTAAAACAGCGTCAAATTCATCGGCAGAAAAACCTTTATCAAGGCAATACCCTTTTAGACGCTCAAAAATAAAATCGGTCACTAATTTTTGCGTTGCAGCGTGATCAAACTCATGGGTAAAGAGCGTCGATGCCACGGCAATTAACGCATGAATATCCAGTTTTAATTCATGCTCAATTAAAATACGCAGGACACCTAACGCCGCACGACGAAGGGCATAAGGGTCTTTATCGCCCGTTGGAATTAACCCCGCGCTAAAAATTCCCACGAGTGTGTCGATTTTTTCTGCCAGCGCCACCACGCAACCGATGTTATTGCTCGGTGTCACGCCACCGGCTTGTTTTGGCAAATAATGTTCTTCGATGGCTTTGGCAACAAAGGGATGTTCACCGTCCGCTAGCGCATAATAGCGCCCCATAATGCCTTGCAAATTGCCAAATTCGTTAACCATTTCGGTCATCAAATCATTTTTTGCTAAACATGCCGCGCGTTTGGCTAATTCAACATCAGCGCCAATTTGTGGCGCGATGATGTCTGCAAGTTGGACTAAACGCGATACTTTTTGTGCAACGGTGCCCAATTTTTCTTGAAATACTATCGTTACCAAACGTGATGAAAAATCGGCAAGAGAAGTTTTGCGGTCTTGTTTCCAAAAAAACTCCGCATCCGATAAACGTGGCGTGACGACGCGTTCATTGCCATCTTGAATGGATTGTGGGCGTGTGCTTTGAATATTACTAAACGTAATAAAATATGGGCGAAGTGAGCCATCTGCATTTTTGACAGGAAAATATTTTTGATTTTCCTGCATCGTGGTAATCAACACTTCAGGTGGCAATGCTAAAAAACGTTCATCAAAATGCCCTGTAATGGGAACGGGTAATTCATTTAATGCGGCAATTTCTTCGAGTAACTCTTCGTCAATATGCGCTATGCCTTGAACCGCTGATGCCGCTTTTTTTGCATCACTGCGAATTTGCGTTTTGCGCACCTCTAAGTCTGCAATCACGCTGCCTTGTGAAAACAATACATCCGCATAATGTTCAGGCTTATCAATCACAATGGATTGCGGTGCGTGAAAACGATGACCGCGCGTTTGATTACTGGTTTGCAAACCTAAAATGTCTGTTTCAATAATGTGCTCACCGTAGAGCAACACCGCCCAATGCACGGGACGCACGAATTCTGTGGCAACACTTCCCCAGCGCATACGTTTTGCAATCGGCAAATTTGCAATGCTTTTACGAATGATATCGGGAACTAACTGTTGCGCGGTTTGTCCTGCAATCGTTTGTGTGCAAGCGAGCCATTCGCCTTTATCGGTTTTTAAGCGTTCGAGTTGATCAAATGTCACGTTGCAGCTTTGTGCAAACGCTAATGCCGCTTTGCTTGGTGTGCCGTCAGCTTGAAAAGCGCCTTGAATAGCAGGACCGCGTTTTTGAACGGTTTTATCTACTTGAGCACCGACCAAATTTTCAACAAAAACGGCAAGGCGGCGTGGTGTTGCATAACTTTTTACCGATGAAAATGCCAGTTCAGCGTCGTTTAACCCCTGCACAATGCCAGAAGTTAGCGCATTGCTGAGTTTTAATAACGTTTTAGGCGGCAATTCTTCGCAGCCAAGTTCAAATAATAAATGTTGTGTTGTCATGCGTTTGCTCCTTGCGTGGTTAACATGGGAAATCCTAAGGCTTCACGTCTTGTGTAATAGGCTTCTGCAACAGCGCGTGAGAGGGTTCGAACGCGCAAAATATAGCGTTGACGCTCGGTCACTGAAATTGCATGACGCGCATCGAGCAAATTAAACGTATGAGAGGCTTTAAGTACCATTTCATACGCAGGTAGTGGTAAATCAGCGGCAATCAATTTTTGGCATTCTGTTTCATAAGTATTGAAACACTCAAAAAGAAAATCGACTTTGGCATGGTCAAAATTGAAGGCTGACATTTCGACTTCGTTTTGATGAAAGACATCGCCATAAGTCACAACACCGTGCGGTGTCTGCGTCCACACTAAATCATAAACACTGTTCACGCCTTGCAGATACATCGCAAGACGCTCTAAACCATAGGTAATTTCACCTGTAACCGGACGACATTCAAGACCGCCGACTTGTTGAAAATAGGTAAATTGCGTGACTTCCATGCCATTGAGCCACACTTCCCAGCCCAGTCCCCAAGCGCCAAGCGTGGGCGATTCCCAGTTATCTTCAACAAAACGAATGTCATGCTCAAGCAAATCAAATCCTAAGCATTTGAGCGAACCGAGATATAAATCTTGAATATCGGCTGGTGAAGGCTTGAGCATCACTTGAAACTGATAGTAGTGTTGCAAACGATTAGGATTATCACCAAAACGTCCATCGGTTGGGCGACGAGAAGGCTGAACATACGCAGCACTCCACGGTTCAGGACCGATGGCACGAAGAAAAGTGGCAGGGTGAAATGTTCCCGCACCGACTTCTAAATCAAGCGGTTGGAGCAGTACACAACCTTGCTGCGCCCAATACGTTTGCAAAGCTAAAATAAGTCCTTGGAAAGTAGTTACTTTTTGAATGGGTGTTGACACAATATTGACCACGTTAAACAATGAAAGAGATAGGCGAATTATAACGGAAAAATATGTGTTATGGCGTCTATCACGCATCAAAAATCGCCTTTCAACAGAAATACGCCCGTTATGGGCGACGCATTGGCTCTCAATCCGCTATAATTAAGCCTGTAGATAAAACTCACAGGATTTTTTATGTCGCAAATGAAAAAAGTCGTTGCTTCAACGATGCTTGGCAACGGATTGGAATGGTACGATTACGCACTTTACGGCACATTTACCGCATTAATCAGTAAACATTTTTTCCCTGCAGATGATGAAAATGTCGCGCTCATTGCAACGTTTGGTATTTTTGCTGTTGGCTTTCTCATGCGTCCGCTTGGCGCGATGCTGTTTGGCTACATTGGTGATAAATACGGTCGGAAAAATGCGCTGTCGCTCTCCATTTTGATGATGGCAATTCCAACCGCCTGTATTGGTTTACTCCCAACGTATACTATGATTGGCATTTGGGCGCCTATTCTTTTAACGCTCATTCGCCTAGTCCAAGGCGTGGCAATTGGCGGCGAATTTGGTGGCTCGATTGTTTATTTGGTGGAGCACGCAAAACCGACAAATAAAAATCGTGTTGGCAGTTTATCCATGCTCAGTATGCTGATGGGGTTATTTTTGGGTACGATGATGTCAGCGTTGCTTGCTCAAGTGATGACCCCTGAAGATTTTGATACTTATGGCTGGCGAATTCCCTTTATATTCGGTTTTTTTATTGGTCTTGTTGGGCTCTACATTCGAACTAAATTGCAAGAAAGTCCTGTTTTTATCGAGGCACAAGAAGCGGGTCATGTCAGCGAGTCGCCTATTTCTGAAACACTCAAAAATAATTACAAAGAAGTGCTACTTGGCATTGGGTTATACATGGCAGTGACTATCCCGTTTTATATTCAAACGGTTTTTATGCCCAGTTTTATGGTGAAGTTTATGCACTTTAGCAGTGCAGATGCGCTCGAAATTTATTTGATTGTACTGGGGGTGATGATGGTTATCGCGCCTATTTCAGCAACGCTTTGTGATACGCGTAATCGTGAACGATTGATGAAAATAGTCAGCGCGTGTTATTTATTGTTTGCTTTGCCCTATGTCTATTTTTTGGATTATCAAACTTTTACCTTCGCGCTGATGTCACAAGTGGTATTTGCTATGATTGTTTCTTTTTACATTGCGCCCATTCCAACGCTAGTCACTGAAATTTTTCCTGCCCGCACGCGCTACACAGGAATGTCACTTGCGTGCAATTTAGCTGCTGCCATTTTTGGTGGTACATCGCCTATGCTTGTGACAACATTGATTACTAAAACGGATTCCCATTATCCTATTGGCATCTATGTTATGTTTGCCGCTACCATTTCACTTTTCTGCGTCTTTGAAGTGAAACGTCGCCGCGATCAAAAACGTCTGTTTTTAATTTAATACTTCCCTAAATCCTTATTCACTATTTCGGTCATGACGACATCTTCGCCTCTTTTTGCTGCCTCTCATTTACGTCAAAAATCGCTTAGTAAAAAAGTACGCGGATTCTTTCTTTTTGTCGTACTAACACTGCATATTTGTGTAGGCGCGTGGATAATCAATACCTCGCAATCCCCTCAAAAAATAGCGCCTAAAGTGATTGAAGTCGTCATGCTCCCTCCCCCCGAAAAACCAAAAGTCATACCAGAAAAACCACCGGCACCCCCTGTCGTTAAAAAAGAACCTGTTAAACCTGTTGTCAAACCTGCTACCATCAAGCCGCCAGAGCCTGTAAAAAAAGTCACGCCACCCAAACCCGTTGCGCAACCTAAAATTTTAACCAGTGCGTCTGACAATGCAGAAACTAGCATTCCAAAAGTTGACACAACATCAGTGCCAACACAAACAATACCTAGTCCTGCGGTGACAAAATCTGTAGCAAAACCTGCTGAAGTAGCGACACAAAGCAATAGTGATCGTATTTCGGGTGGTGAATGCGATAATTGTCAAAACATTGAACGTCGCTTAAAACGTAAAAATGAGCGTTGGCGACTTGAGGGCTCGGTCACTTTCATACTATCGATTAACGAAAATGGTCAAGTGCTCGACGCGAATATCAAAAATACAGAATCGGATAATGTATTTGATGCGGATTTGCTAGCAGAAATAAAAGAAATTGTCATGGAAATGGAATTTACCCCTAAAATCGTTAACGATAAAGGGGTTAGTTTTAAGGGAACGAAAACCTTTAAATTCCAAATTCAAAAATAAAGTAAGACACGCAAGAGGAAATATAAAAAATGTCTGATCAAATTACCCACTTTGTTATTAACGCAACGTTTTATACTTTACTGATTTTTTCAGTTCTCAGTTGGACATTGATTTTTTTTAAAATTTGGCAATTTATGTCAAATAATCGTCAAAATAGCGCTTTTAGTGACATATTTTGGCAAGTAAAAGATGTAGAACAAGCCAAAAAATTACCTGAAAACGTATTCAAGGGCACTCAAGCGCAACTTGCGTACGAAGGCTTGCATTGGCTTGATGAATATGGTCGTCTGCACGACAAAAATTTTAAATACAGTGGTAATCCTCAAGAGCTTCTCCAGCATACGCTTGAAAAACAACTTCAGCACGAACAACACACGCTCGAAAGTGGTTTAACGCTGCTTGCCAGTATCGGGAGTACAGCGCCCTTTGTGGGATTATTTGGCACGGTTTTGGGCATTATGCACGCCATGCACGATATTACCGAAAGCGGTTCTACGAGTTTAGATGTGGTGGCAGGACCTATTGGTGATGCGCTAGTTGCGACAGCCATTGGTATTGCGGTGGCTGTTCCGGCGGTATTGGCGTATAACTTTTTTCTGCGTCGCGTGAAATTGCAACGCCAACAACTTGAACAATTTGTCGCGCATTTTTTGCTTGTTGCCTTGCCTTCATCGCACCAAAACAAATAAAGGAGCGGAAAAATGGCCTTTAAACCACAATCCGATGATGACAGCGCAATGAGTGAAATTAACGTCACGCCCCTTGTGGACGTGATGCTGGTGTTGGTCATTATTTTACTTGTTACCGCGCCCCTGCTTACGCAGTCTGTTCAAGTCAAATTACCAAAAACAACGCAAACGGTTGCAGATACACAAAAACAGCCATTGCAACTTGGCATTGATGCGCAAGGCATGGTCACTTTAAATAAAGTGGCGCAAACCGATTTAGCGACGCTAGAAACCAATTTGAAAGCTGAACTGGCTAAAGATGCCGAAATTGGTGTGCATTTATACGCTGATCAAGCGGTTGTCTATGCAAAAGTGGCAGAGGTGATGGCAAGTGTTCAACACGCTGGCATTTCTAAAATTGCCTTTGTCACGGTGGAGCAATAATGACACGCGCGATGATTTATCCTGTTTTAAGTGCCGCTTTTATTCTCACCTTAAACGGATGTGAACCAGCTAAATCCGTGCAAAAGTTTGAAGGCTACACACAGGGCACGACGTATCACATGAGTTTTTGGTCAAGCAAAAACACCATTGACAGTGTTGCATTACAAAAGCAAGTCGATGAAGAACTTCAACGCCTTGATACACAACTGTCCAATTATCGTGATGATTCGGTAATTGAAAAATTTAATGCACTCAACAGCACCGAGCCACAAGCCGTCAGCGATGAAATTATCACGTTAATACAAGCGGCAAAAGTTGCCAGCGAAGCAACGCAAGGGTGCTATGATTTAACCATTAAGCCTTTGTTTGATTTATGGGGGTTTAAAGGCGATGCCTTGACGCAGCCAAGTTCTAGCACATTAAAAACGGTCTTGAATCAAGTTGGATTTAATCAACTAGAGATTATTGATGCGACACATTTGCGTAAAAAAAATCCAACGCTCAAAATCGATTTATCGTCAGTTGGTCAAGGTTATAGTGTGTCGCAAATTGCTGGCATTTTTAAAGCACAGGGCATTGATAATTATTTAGTGGAAATCGGTGGTGAACTTCAAACACTAGGCAACAAACCAGACCATTCACCTTGGCGCGTGGCACTTGAAAAACCGCTGTCAACGCAGCATAGTATGCACAAAATTATCACGATGAATCGCACAGAGCCGATGTCGGTCACCACGTCTGGCACGTACCATCATTTTTTTGACAAAGATGGAAAACGCTACAGCCATATTTTAGACGCAAAAACAGGTACGCCCATTACGCACAATACGGTATCGGTTTCCGTGTTTGATGAAGATGTCACTAAAGCAGAAGTGTGGGATACCGCGCTTTTATGTTTAGGACGTGAAGCTGGAATTGAACTTGCGAATAAAACAGGCATTGCCGCCTTATTTATTGAGCAAGAAGGTGACACGTTTACTGAATTTAGTTCAACAGCGTTGACGGATTTGAAAACGGTTGTGATTGAATAATCATAAATTTTGTTTAGCAAGAGCGCCTGCTTGCTCAGTAACTAATTTAGGCACTAAATAACCAGGCAACTGATTTTGCATCGCTTCAAATAACGCTAAAGCATCTGTTTTACTCACTTGAAAATGCCCTGTGCCGTTTGCCTTGTCTAAAAAATGCAAATAATACGGCAACACGTCTATTTCAAATAACTTCTCACTCAATTCACAAAGCGCGAGAGCATTATCATTAACGTCGCGCAGTAAAACGGATTGATTGAGAAGAGTAACGCCAGCAGAATGCAAACGAGCGCAAGCACGGGCAACCTCGTCATCAATTTCATTAGCATGATTACAATGCACGACAACAATAATTTTTTTTGAGCAATTTTTAAATAACGTCAATAAATCATCCGTGATTCTCGCAGGCAATACAATCGGTAAACGTGTGTGAATGCGTATGCGTTTGATTTTTTTAATAGTTGCTAGTGCGTGAATAAGTGACGTTAAACGCGCATCATTTAAAACCATCGGGTCACCACCACTTAAAATCACTTCTTCGATAGTCGTATCGTTTGCAATGGCTTGGATGACGTCATTTTCTTGTTGCTTCGTCAGTTGCAAATCTGCGTACGGAAAATTGCGTCGAAAACAATATCGGCAATGGATAGCGCACGCACCGGTATTGATAAGCAATACGCGCCCATGATATTTATGAAGTAAACCCGTTTGTTTGAGCGCGGGTAAATCGCCAACGGGATCATCACTAAAATCGGGATAAAATTGTAATTCATCGGCAATCGGCAAAATTTGCCGCAAAAGAGGATCTGCGGGATTGCCTTTTTCCATACGTGAGGCAAACGCAAGCGGGACACGCAGCGGAAATTGTGTTCGTGCTGCTTGTGAAATCGCTAAGTCGCTAGGTGATAATTGCAGATAATGGCAGAGTTCATCAAAAGTCGAGAACGCGCTTGCAAGTTGAGTTTGCCAAGTTTGTGTCATGGATAAGTGAAATTTTAAGTGATTGCCGCGCTGTTTTTGAGAAATTAACCTATCATACCAAGTTTTTAACGCTTAAAATGACCTGTTTGATCACAAAAAGAGTCTGTACATTGCATCCTCTCCGTGACATCTTGCAAAAAAAGCGATAAATTCGCCACTTTATCTCAAATTATCTCAATAAATCATGTGAGTTTTTTATGACAACAAACAATTCATTACGCCACAGCCATTGGTCATCACGGTTTGCTTTTATATTAGCGGCAACAGGTTCTGCGGTGGGACTTGGGAATATTTGGAAATTCCCCTACATTACTGGTGAAAATGGCGGTGGGGCGTTTGTTTTGGTTTATTTAGTCTGTGTACTGCTTATTGGGATTCCCATTATGATTGCAGAAACCATGCTAGGGCGACGCAGTCAACGTAATCCTGTCGAAACGATGCAATTGCTCACAAAAGAAGCGAATGCTGATGAAAATTGGCACTATTTAGGCTGGATGGGCATGATTGCGGGCGTATTGATTTTGTCATATTACAGTGTCATTGCTGGTTGGGCATCGGCTTATGTCGTGAAAGCGTTTACAGGGAGTTTTTTTAATGCCGACGCAAATGCTATTCAAAGCCTATTTGATCAGTTTACGGCAAGTCCACTTCAACTCATTTTTTGGCACAGTGTATTCATGGGGGCGACCATGTGGATTGTATCGCGCGGTGTGAATAATGGTCTTGAGAAATCTGTGCAGTTTTTAATGCCCAGTTTGTTTGTATTGTTGATGTTACTTGTTGGTTACGCCATGACCACTGACAGTTATCAACGCGGGTTGCATTTCATGTTCCACGTGGATTTTAGTACGTTGACGCGAAACTCCGTATTAACCGCCATGGGGCACGCTTTTTTCACCCTCAGCTTAGGCATGGGCGCTATTATGGTGTATGGTGCTTATTTGCCAAAAAATATTTCCATTTCCAAAACCACGTATCTCGTCGCTGCAGCAGATACGATAGTTGCCCTACTCGCTGGCATTGCTATTTTCCCTTTAGTATTTGAAAATAATTTGCACCCTGCTTCAGGTCCGGGTTTGATATTTCAAACACTGCCTATTGCGTTTGGTAATATGACGGGGGGATGGTTGATGGGAATTTTATTTTTTATTCTCCTTGTTTTTGCGGCATTATCTTCCTCAATTTCGTTAATTGAACCAGCGGTTGCATGGCTGATTGAAAATAAAAATTTCACCCGCGAAAAAGCCTGTATTTGGACTGGACTTGGCACATGGTTTTTGGGACTTGGTACTGTCTTTTCGTTCAATATTTGGAAAGATGTTCACTTTTTTGAGCGCACTATTTTCCAGCTACTCGATTATATGACGGCCAATTTAATGCTACCTATCGGTGGTTTTTGTATTGCGGTGTTTGCGGGATGGGTTATGCACCGAGATCACACCGAATCAGAACTCCAAATGCCTTGCAAACCCAGTTATGAACTGTGGCGTATCTTAGTGCGCTACGTTGCTCCTGCTTCTATTTTTCTTGTCTTTTTACACGTCATTGGAGTGCTTTAAATGACGCGAATTGAAAAAACAGCGTTAGTCAAATTTTCAGCGCAACAGATGTTTGACCTCGTCAACGATATTGAATCTTACCCCGAATTTTTGCCGTGGTGTAGCAGTAGTCGAATCATTAAGCGCGAAGGCAACATCGTGGAAGCAGAGCTGTCTATTTCAAAAGGCGGCTTTCAAAAATCATTTTCAACACGCAATGAACTCGATATGGGTAAACAAATGACAGTGTCACTTATCGATGGTCCTTTTTCACATTTGGCAGGTATTTGGCAATTTCAGCCTTTGCGTGAGGATGCGAGTAAAATTTTATTTGATTTGGATTTTGAATTGTCGGGAAAACTGGCTAGTTTGGCGTTTGGCGCGGTGTTCAATCAAATTTGTAACACGATGGTCAGTTCATTTACGCAACGCGCAAAAATTGTGTACGCTAATGATTAATGCAGAAGTGGTTTATGCAACGCCTGGGCGTCAATTATTATTGCTCGTGACATTGCCAGAGCATTGCAGTGTCATAGAGGCGATTACTTCATCGGGTATATTATCCCAATGCGATGAACTCGCACAGCAAGATGTCGCGTCGCTTAACGTCGGTATTTTTTCCATTCCCTGTGCGCATGATCGTGAAGTGCAGCAAGGCGATAGAATCGAAATTTATCGTTCACTACGCCATGATCCAAAAGAGGCGCGTCGTATGCGAGCCAAAAAGTAGACTGTAAAAAAATGTTAAGCGAATTTTCATTGATTGATACCTTTTTCAGACAAGATACCCACTCAAATGCGCATACGCAGTTAGGAATTGGTGATGATTGCGCTTTATTATCCATTCCTAGTGGCTATGAGTTAGCGGTGACAACCGACACCATGGTTGAAAATATCCATTTTTTTACTGATGCAGATCCAGCGCAACTGGGACATAAATTACTTGCCGTCAATTTAAGTGACTTAGCGGCAATGGGCGCAAAACCGATTGCAGTCACATTAGCGCTTACGCTCCCGCGTGTGGATGAAAACTGGCTCCGCCAATTTTCAAGTGGCTTTTTGACGCTAGCCAAACAATTTTCTGTCGATTTAATTGGTGGCGATACGACGCAAGGCGCATTGACACTCACTGTTCAAGCAATGGGTATCGTGCCCAATGGACACGCACTCAAACGCGCTACCGCGCACATTGGCGATGCCATCTTTATGACGGGAAAATTGGGTGATGCGGGGTTGGGGCTTAAAATTAAACAAGGCTACATGCACAAAGACGCTCAAGAGGCGTTAAATCGCTTTCACGCGCCCCTGCCTCAAGTAGATGCGGGTTTAGCTTTGCAAGGCATTGCAAGCGCGTGTATCGATATTTCTGACGGTTTAGTCAGCGATTTGGGTCATATTCTCAAGCAAAGTGGCGTGGGCGCTTGCATAGAATGGGAAAAACTGCCCTTTTCATCATGTGTTAAATCCTATATAGAACAAACAGGCGACGCGCTAATGCCGCTCATTAGCGGAGATGATTACGAATTATGTTTTACTGTGCCCGAAAAATTAGTACATTGCGTACCAGATAATTGCACGCAAATTGGCACCATTGAGGCGCAATTGGGTTTGCGTTTACTAAAAGCAGGTCATATTGATACACTCACAGCAAAAGGTTATGAACATTTTTCTTGAAACTTACGGCAAAAATCAACTCACGCCAAAAACTATATTAACTAACCCCACGTTATTTTTGGCGTTCGGATTTGGCTCAGGACTCGTCAAAAAAGCACCGGGAACCTGTGGAACAGTTGCAGCGATTCCTGTTTATTTATTAGCGGCGCAAACGTCTTTTGAAATTTACAGCGTCTTAACGCTAATTTCGATAATTGCGGGTATTAAAATTTGTGGCGATGCCGCGAATTTACTTGGTGAACATGATTTTAACGGTATTGTTTGGGACGAGGTGGCTGGCTATTTAGTGACGCTTTGGTTTGTCCCATTGAGTTGGCAAGCCGTTTTAATCGGGTTTGTTTTATTTCGATTTTTCGATATTCTCAAGCCATTTCCCATAAAATGGGTCGATAAACACGTTCATGGTGGCTTTGGCATTATGTTTGATGATATTTTAGCGGGTATTTTTGCAGGTAATTTTTTACTGGCGTTTGAACTTTTAGGCATTAAGGAAATTTTTAGCACATGACAATTCAAGCTTATATGCAGACTTTAGGGCAGCAAGCAAAAGAAGCGGCACGCCTTCTAAGTCACACAGAAACACGTTTAAAAAACCACGCGCTTATGGCAATTGCCAGCGCATTGCAAGCTAATCAAGCGCATGTTCTTGCTGAAAATCAAAAAGATTTAGAGGCTGGAAAAACCAATGGTTTAGATGCGGCAGCACTTGACAGATTAACGCTCACGTCAACAAGTATTGAGGCAATGATTGAAGGACTGCGCCAAGTGGCGGCTTTGCCAGATCCCGTTGGTGAGATTTCCAATTTAAGCTATCGCCCCAGTGGTATACAAGTTGGACAAATGCGCGTGCCGCTGGGCGTGATTGGAATTATTTACGAATCACGTCCCAATGTGACCGTTGACGCTGCAGCGTTGTGTTTAAAATCAGGGAATGCGTGTATTTTACGCGGTGGCTCTGAAGCGATTCACTCAAACCAAGCCATTGCCAAATGTGTGACGCAAGGCTTGCTTGATGCGGGTTTGCCTTCAGGTGCTGTGCAAATTGTTGAAACGACCGATCGCGCTGCTGTCGGTGAGCTGATTACAATGAAAAATTATGTTGATGTCATTGTACCGCGTGGTGGCAAAAGTTTAATTGAGCGGATTAGCAACGAAGCAACGATTCCTGTTATTAAACATTTAGACGGAATTTGTCACGTCTACATTGATGGTAAAGCCGATATAGAGAAAGCCATGCGCATTGCTATTAATGCCAAAACACACCGCTATGGCGTGTGTAATGCGATGGAAACGCTACTAATATCAGAAAGTATTGCGCCAAGTATTTTGCCTAAACTCGCCCAAGCCTATGTTGAAAAAGGCGTCAAATTGCGTGGCTGTGCAAAAACCTGTTCATTACTTTCAACTCCCTGCCTTCGTGCCACAACAGACGACTGGCAAACTGAATATCTTGCGCCCATTTTATCGATTAAAATTGTCAGTGGCATTGATGAAGCAATCGACCATATTCACCAGTATAGCTCACAACACACAGAGGCTATTGTGACGGAAGATTACACGCTTGCGCGTCGTTTTTTGCGTGAAGTGGATTCAAGTTCTGTCATGGTGAATGCGTCTACACGTTTTGCTGATGGCTTTGAATATGGTCTAGGGGCTGAAATTGGTATTAGTACCGATAAACTCCATGCTCGTGGTCCTGTTGGTCTGCATGGGTTAACGTCGCTTAAATATATCGTCCTTGGCGATGGTCATATTCGTCAATAAATGATAGGTATTTTGGGTGGCACATTTGATCCTGTGCATTTTGGGCATTTGCGCTCTGCGTTGGAATTGAAAGCGTTGTTTGAGCTTGATCATGTACGCTTAATTCCTTGCGCGATGCCTTCACACCGCTCGCAAACTACAGCGAATGCTAATCAACGAGTAGACATGCTCAAACTTGCGGTGGGAAATCAGCACGATTTAGTGATTGATGCTCAAGAATTGGATCGTGCAGGCTATTCTTATACGTTTGATACCCTCACAGCGCTACGTCATCATTATTCGCAAACACTGCTGTTGTTTATAGGCAGTGATGCGTTTAATCAATTAACCACATGGTATCGATGGCAAGAACTCTTTGATTTAGCGCATATTGTTGTGATTACACGCCCCGATATAGTACTCAATTCACTCAGTGATTTTTTCAAAAAACGCTTAATTCACGACAAAAAACGTTTAAAGAGCTACCCCGCTGGTGGCTTATTTTTTCAAGAAATTACACAATTAGCCATTTCCGCAACAGCAATTCGCGGTATGATTGCGTCAGGGCGCAATCCACGTTTTTTATTACCTGACGCGGTGATTGACTATATTACGCAACATCAGCTCTACAAAGACTGATTTTTATCGATTCAAAAAGGAACACAATGCAAACAGAGGCTTTATTAAAATTAGTAGAAAGTGTTTTAGAAGAACGCAAAGCACAGAATATGACCGTGCTAGATGTGCGTGGAAAAACCAGTTTCACCGATTATATGATCGTGGTCACAGGAACGTCCAACCGTCACATTAAAGCATTAGGTGATTATGTGGAAATGGCGGTGAAGGAACAAGGCTTTCACCCACTTGGTATGGAAGGCGACATTACTTCTGATTGGGTGCTTTTAGATTTAGGAGATGTGATTGTACATTCCATGACTGAGCAAGCGCGTGAATATTATCAAATTGAAAAATTATGGACAGTAGGTGGTGAACTGCCACAACAAGTACAAGTCGCCTAATTGTCTATTTTCTTGTATTTTAAACAAAAAAAGGCGAATCGAATTCGCCTTTTTTTATTACCAATACGTTTACATTTTGAATATTAAATGTAATGGACGTGTGGCTTTCCTTCACCGTCAACGATTTCACCAATGGTAAACGCATTTTCGCCTAAGTCGGATAACAGTTTCAACGTTTGAGCTTCATCTTCTGCTGCAACAAAAACAACCATTCCCACACCACAATTAAATGTGACGAGCATATCCTCTTGAGATACATTGCCATTGCTTTGTAGCCAATCGAAAATGGCGGGGAATTGCCACGCGGCTAAATTAATATTGGCACATAAATTATCAGGAATTACGCGTGGAAGGTTCTCTGTTAATCCACCACCTGTGATATGCGCCAGCGCGTGTACATTAACTTGCTTGAGTAGCGCTAAAAGCGATTTGACATAAATGCGTGTTGGTGCGAGCAATGTTTCACCTAAAGTTTTTCCGTCAAAGGGGTCATTTAACGTTGCTTCATTGCGTTCAATAATTTTTCGGATAAGTGAGTAACCATTCGAATGTGCGCCTGACGACGCTAAACCAATGAGCTTATCGCCTGCTTTGACTAAACTGCCATCGAGCATCTGCGTTTTTTCAACAATCCCGACGCAAAAACCCGCTAAATCATAATCACCATCAGCGTACATATTCGGCATTTCAGCTGTTTCACCACCCACAAGTGCGGTGCCAGCTAATTCACACCCTTTGCCAATGCCCTCAATTACCGCAGCTGCTGTATCAACATCAAGTTTTCCGGTTGCAAAGTAATCAAGGAAAAAAAGCGGTTCTGCGCCTTGAACAATAATGTCATTCACACACATCGCTACTAAATCAATACCAACCGTATTGTGTATACCGGAATCGATTGCTAATTTTAACTTCGTTCCCACCCCATCCGTGCCAGACACTAAAACCGGATTTTTATAGCGATCAAGCGGCAATTCAAATAATGAACCAAAACCACCCAGTCCAGCCATCACACCCGCTGTACGGGTTTTTGCTGCAATAGGTTTGATACGTTCAATGAGTGCATTACCTGCCACAATATCAACGCCCGCATCTTTATAATTTAAACCGCTTTTATTTTCTACATTCACAAGTATTTTCTCTGCATTTAATTTGGAAATGGATAATATTAAGTAGGCTGTTTGCCGCCATGCAGACGAATAAGCAGCGCAGCCTCATCGTAGCTAATTTCAGATTGACGCATTAACTCTTCAATACTTGCCCCGTCACGAACTTTACGAATATCAACGTGGTAGGGACTACTCGGATCAATGGGTTCATATTGACTAAACGCTGACATTTTTTCAGATATTTGAGAGAGTTGCTGTCTGACTTCATGCAGCTTTTCATGAATGGTGCCCGTATTCTCATTGACACTCAACGCAGCAGAACAGAGTCCAAATATATCATTTTTATTGCTTTGTGTGACGGCTTCAAGGGCAGTGTAATGTTGTTTAAGTGTTAAATAAAGGCGACTAAGCCAAACAACAGCAACCAGTAACGTAACAAATACCACGGTTAAAACAATAAAACCCACTAGAATGTTTGTTTCATTAAGCATGGATGTCGATATGTTCGCTAGGGGTTGTGTCATCGTGTTCTTCCTCGTAATCGTCGCTTAGTTTTAGCTTACGCTTGGGTGATTTTTCTGGCATACGATAATCATCTTTATGGATTTTTTTTGATTTTTTCATTGGGTAAGCAGGCGAAATAGCTTGAACTTCTAACATTTTATACTCTCCGCAAAAGGTTCGTTTTATGCGTTTGAAATTATTTATGGGCAAAAATTTAAAGACCCACTCATTGATAAAGGCAGAGAAAGTGTTGCACACATGCGCACTATCTCTACCTTATCGATGTTATTTTCAAATTTTAAGTGTTTTATCATGCCTTACATTAAAAGTGACGCTACTCAATGTAATCGTACATTATGGCGCTGATTATCACGGCTAATAAGCTAATATTCAATCATTATTTAACCAACCGCCCAATCGAGAGCGTAAACGAAGCACCGCCTGTGAACTAATTTGACTCACACGCGATTCAGTAAGATTCAAAATTTTACCAATTTCACGCAAATTTAATTCTTCGTCATAGTAAAGTGAAATAATCAATCGCTCACGCTCAGGCAATGCCGCAATCGCGGCACTTAAAGCACTTTGAAAATTTTCTAATGTTAAACTTTCAAGCGGTGTATCATTCACACTTGAGGATTCTTCGAGGTAATTATCACCAGTTTGTGATAATTCTTCAATACTGAATACGCGACAATTATTTGAATCTTGCAAAATATGATGATATTCATCTAAGCTCATATTTAAATATTCAGCCACTTCAGCATCTTTAGCTGCGCAACCCGTTTCATTTTCAATAATGCGAATCGCATCACTAATAGTACGTGATTTTTTATACACTGAACGCGGTACCCAATCACATCGACGTACCTCATCAAGCATCGAGCCACGAATACGAATACCCGCATACGTGTCAAAACTCGCCCCTTTACTTAAATCGTAATTACGCAGTGCTTCGAGCAAACCGAGCATTCCCGCTTGAATTAAATCGTCCACTTGAACCGAATTAGGAACTTTGCTTAACAAATGATAGGCAATACGTTTAACAAGTGGTGCATGTTGCAGAACTTGCTCGTCAATGCCTCCAACTTGCACAGAACTGTACATTGCTACTGCACTCATGCGACCTCCCATTTGTTAAAAGGTTCATTGATAAAAAATGGCAGCCAATATGTTGACTGTAATATAATCAGAAATCGTTTATTCATGCGACATCCTTTTGAGAAGCGTATTTGACCATCCGTTCAATGAAGAACTCGATATAACCACCCGCTTGCGCTTTAATGGGCCAACTGTCAATTTTGGATGCAATGGCTTTCATCGCTTGCGCAGATTTGCTACGTGGATAGCCTAAAACCACGGGATTTTGTTTTTGGACAGATTGGCGTAAATATTCGTCATAAGGAATGGCACCAACAAACTGCAAAGTTACGTCTAAATAATTATCCGTCACTTTATTTAACTTTTGAAATAGCGATTTACCTTGTTGAACCGATTGCACCATATTGGGCAAAATGTGAAAATGATTACAACCATAATCACGATGCAGTAGTTTAATGAAAGCATAAGCATCGGTAAGCGAGGTTGGTTCATCACAAATCACAACGATAATTTCTTGACACGCTCGCGAGAAATTGACCACACTTGACGAAATTCCCGCCGCGGTGTCAACAATCAACACGTCAATTTGCTGATCAATTTCACTAAATGCACGAATCACCGCTGCCTGTTCTATCGTGGATAACTCTGTCATTTTTTGGATACCTGAAGCACCGGGAATAAGTTTTAAACCCGATGGCGATGTCACCATAATTTCGTCGAGAGTTTTTTCCCCTGTTAAAACGTGCGACAAATTGTATTTTGGATACACGCCAAGCAAAATATCCACATTGGCAAGTCCCATATCCGCGTCCATCAATACGACACGTTGTCCCATTTTAACTAAAGAAATTCCCACATTCACCGAAACATTCGTCTTCCCAACGCCACCCTTGCCACTTGCAATGGCAATAACGCGTACAGGTTTACTTTTGTTTAGTTTACGAATGCCCGCTGCTTGATCTGGTTGTTTAAGCATAACCTTGAGCCACCCATGCTTCGTTGTTTTCTTCGCTGTAATCGTCTTCAACATCCAATTCAGCAACGCATTGTGCAACTAATTTTCTTGCACAGGGATGGCGCATATCTTCGGGGACTTGTTGACCGTTGGTAATAAAAGAGATTGGTAAATTATGTTCAATTAATGACGAAATTGCTGAACCGACGGTTGCCGCTTCATCAATTTTCGTTAAAATTGCCGCGTGAGGTTTAAAAATATGGAAAGCATCAATAATTTCATTCATTGCTTTGTACTCAGTTGCTGCTGACATAACGAGATAAGACTTAATCATCAAATCATTCTCTTTGAGTGTATTGATTTGTTCAATTAGTTTCATGTCGCGTTGACTCATTCCGGCTGTGTCAATTAACACCAATTTTTTGTCAGAAAAACTATGGATTAGATGACTTAATTCTGACGCACTTGAAACGACTCGTACAGGAATATTTAAAAGTCGCCCGTAAGTATTCAATTGCTCGTGGGCTGCAATACGGTAGTTATCCGTCGTAATTAGGGCGACTTGATTGGGGCCGTGCTTGATGGTGAATTGCGCGGCAATTTTGGCAACACTTGTCGTTTTACCGACGCCTGTTGGACCAACAAGGGCAATAATGCCGCCTGTTTCAAGCAAATCATCTTCCGCAATGGGCAATACTTTTGACAGTAATTCTTGTGCTTGCGTAAATACAAAATCAAAATTGGTATGATTAGCAAAGCGATTCGCAATTTTGACGCTCAATTTTTTTGAAATACTCATTCCAGCCAAGTTTTTCAACAGTTCTGTGCGCACTGGAATAGCATCTTTATTTTGAAGATGATGTGCAAAATTAATGCTCGATAATTTACTATCAAACGTATTGCGCAACGATTTAATTTCTTTGCTCATCTGAACAAGCAGTTTTTCAGATGTACTTTCTTTTTCTTCAACTGGTGCTAAAGCAACGGATTCAACTTTAGATTGCTCTTCTACTTTCACTGTAGGTGCCACATACGCTGGTTGCATAGTTGGTCTGTAGAGTTCCATTTCTTCTTGAAACGCATCGTCAAAATCGTCTTCGTAATCATCTTGAAATACATGACGCAAATCATGCGCCTCCGCGCCTACTTCACTGCGTAGCGCTTGGCGTGCTTGTGGCATGATGGCTTCGCGTTGTATTTCAGCGGGTGCTTTTGCCTTTTTGGGCACCTTAATCATAACGGACGGTGCAGCGGCAGCGGGCATAGGCGCTGGCGTTGTAAAATGATGCTTAACCGCATCGGGATTGCCGCGTAATTGGACTTTTTCAGCGTATCCGACATATTGATCGATACCGCGTCGAGCGGTATTGCGCCCTAACGCTTTTTCTTTCTCTTCTTGTTTGCGTGGACTACTTACAACATGTAAGTGATTTTTTTCCGCTTCAAAATCAGGTAACGCGACTTTTTTAACTTGTTTTGCGCTAACTGTCGGTTTGTAATAATCCTGTGCAGAGGAGGACTTGCTTTGCTGCTGCTTTGGGCTTGATACGGTTGTACGAATCACTTCTTGTTCATCAAAATCGCGTGCAGCGACAATTTCAACACCGCCATCTACGCTACGATTAGACATAATCACAGCATCTGCACCTAATTCATCACGAACCATTTGCATGGCTTGACGGATATTTTCTGCAAAAAAGCGTTTAATTTTCATTATAGAAGTCCTTAATTTCTCTTAAATCAGTTATGCGCGTCGTCCGACATTTGCAATCACTTTCACCTGCTTATCTGCAGGGATTTCGTTATATGCCAGAACGTGTAAATTCGGAATCGAATGACGAACAAAACGTGATAACCAAGGTCGAATATAGGAAGACACTAACAGAATCGGTAATTGTCCATCCATTTCCATTTGTTGCGTGTTCTCTTGCAACGATTCGTGCATTTGATCCGCAAGGCCTGGTTCGACGCCGGTACCACTTTCGCTCGCCGTTTGTAGAGACTTCTGCAATATCTGTTCCAACTCGCTATCTAACGTGATAACTGTTAATTCTTCTGCTGATCCAGTAATTTCATGAATAATTAATCGACCAAGCGCGGTGCGGACTGCTGAGGTGAGAATGTCGGTATCTTGACTTTTTGAACCGTATTCTGCCAAAGTTTCGGCTATAGTACGCATATCGCGAATTGGCACTTGCTCGACCAGCAAATTTTGTAAAACTTTGGCAACCACACCAAGAGAAAGTGTTTTGGGTACCAAATCTTCCACCAGCTTGGGCGCTGTTTTAGCCAAATTATCAAGCATACGCTGTGTTTCTTCGTAGCCAAGTAATTCATGTGCGTGCGATTGGAGTAAATGACTTAAATGCGTCGCCACAACGGTACCCGAATCAACCACCGTGTATCCCATCGTTTGCGCATAATCTTTCTGATTGGGTTCAATCCAGAATGCGTCAAGTCCAAACGCAGGATCTCGACATGGTTTACCCACTAAATCACCGAATACACGCCCAGGATTAATAGCCATCTCCATTTCAGGCATAATCTCAGATTCTCCAACCGTCACCCCCATCAATGAAATACGATAGGTTGTTGGACTTAAATCCAAGTTATCTCGAATATGAACAGAAGGCACAAGAAAACCCAATTCTTGAGATAATTTTTTCCGAACGCCTTTAATACGCGTCATTAATTGCCCCCCTTGATTTTTATCAACGAGCGGAATCAATCGATACCCCACTTCAAGACCAATAATGTCAACGGGCATAACGTCTTCCCAACCAAGTTCCCGATTTTCTGCGGGCATAAGTGAGGCATCTGCTTTTTTGGGATCTAATTTTTCTAGTGCGATCACTTTATTGCGTTTATCAATATAATAAGCGGACGCACCTAAGGCGGTCGACAGCATAATAAATACCATATTAGGCATACCCGGAATTAATCCTAATGCGCCAATAATACCGCTAGTGATCATTAAGGCTTTAGGATTGTCAAATAATTGCGCACTCACTTGTTGCCCAATGTTTTGACTCGATGCGCCCACTTTAGTAACCACTAACGCCGATGCCGTGGATAGCAATAAGGAAGGGATTTGCGCTACAAGACCGTCACCAAT
>OMIH01000087.1 GCA_900299045.1 Methylococcaceae bacterium | reverse complement strand
TCGGCAGCGTCAGATGTGTATAAGAGACAGGTATTATTCTAGTCTATATCGTAGTAGAGAAAACGATGAATTCGCATAAAATTGAAAAATATCGTGTAATTAAACGCTACCTGAGTATAACGATTTTTTTGAACAATTGCTGTGAATAATTAGGCATCAAGTTTATCATTTACTGTTTTTAAATTAGTTACATTTTATTAGGAAATCCTTGTGTCAAACACCGCTGCTATACTTTTTGAACCCGACGCTTATTTACTGTCAGAGCCTAAGTTAATGGGAAGGCAAGCAGCGGGCAATAGTTTTCTTCGTGCAGCGATAGCAGGGCGAGGAGATCAACCTGTCTACGCTTATACGCCAAATCAAAAATCAGCGGCTATTTTTAAACAAGTTGTTGACTCTATTGATTCACAAGCGCTAACACAATGGGTACCTGCTGATCGCCTCGATTTACTTGAAAAAATTGGGGCATTGTATCTTCCTGGTCCTGGATTGGATGTTGCGTCAAAGCTGCGTTTGCGAGCGGGCATTCAGGCATATTCGCTTATTGGCGTGACGCATACTACAGCGTCACACCGCGCAATGGATGCGATTACCGGATTATTAACGGCGCCTGTCATGCCTTGGGACGCGCTTATTTGTACCTCTACCGCTGTGCTTGAAACGGTGAAAGTGTTACTAAACGCTGAAATTGAAGCGTTGCGCTGGCGTTTTGGGTCCACTATCCAAATTACATTACCGCAATTACCGGTGATTCCTTTAGGCGTACACTGTAGCGACTTTGATTTTAGCGCAGATGATCGTCTTTTTGCGCGAAAAATGTTATCCATTGATGACGACGAAATGGTACTTGTATTTGTTGGACGGCTTTCCTTTCATGCTAAGGCACATCCTCACGCTATGTATCTTGCAGCGCAGGAAGTGGCGATTAAAACAGGCAAAAAGATTACATTGTTGCAATGCGGTTGGTTTGGTAATGATGCGATTAAAGCGAGTTTTATTGATGGCGCTGCACAGTTCTGCCCTAATGTTCGTGCACGTTTTGTGGATGGTAGAAATGCAGAATTAGCCCGTTATAGTTGGGCTTGCGCGGATATTTTTATCTCACTTTCTGATAATGTTCAAGAAACATTTGGTATTACGCCTATAGAAGCTATGGCGGCGGGATTACCTGTCATTGTGACTGATTGGAATGGCTACAAAGATACGGTGAGAGATGGTGTAGATGGTTTTCGGATTCCTACATGGATGCCACCGCCAGCGCTAGGTGAGCAATTCGCAAAAGGTCATGAAGCGGGTACCTTGAGTTATGATATTTATTGCGGCCTGAGTTGCCAGACCGTTTCCGTCTGTATGTATACGTTAATTGAAAAATTAACGCTCTTGGTTGAAAACAACGCATTGCGACAAACCATGGGGCAAGCCGGTAAAACGCGAGCGCGAGTACAATTTGATTGGCATGGTGTCTATCAGCAGTATCAATCGCTCTATACGCATTTGAAGGCACTTAGAGAATCCGCAACCCAAAAACAACAAGTGACTTTTCATGTGTCGCCCAATCGTCTTGATCCTTTTTTAAGTTTTGGTCATTATCCTTCTTCATTAATTCAACCGAGTACGCGCGTGGCGGTATTATCTGATGATGTGCTCAATCAATATCGTTGTTTAATTCAAAATCCCTTGTTCAATTATGCAACACAGGTTTTGCCTAAAGTGGATTTAGTAGAAAAAATCGACTGTGCATTGCAAACGCAAATTGTGACTTTAGATGAACTATCGACCCAAACACATACAAATTTGGGTGAAATAGTTTTAGCTGTTGCGGTGCTGGCGAAGATGAATTTAGTGAAATTAGCGTAGTTGACTAAACAATCGTCTTTGCGTAATACGGACATTTGGTAATTTTATTGCGTTTTTCTGTGCGACTTGCGTCTATTTAATAATCAATAATAGATAGCAAGTAACTAATACCTTACTCGCTAGATTTATAGCTGATTAAGTGGTGTTTTAGAGTGATTCCTCCCATAGAAAATAAACAAAGAGAAATATGAAGGCAAAGACGCTATTCCCTGCTTGTCTATTAGTGATAGCAGCTAATCATGCCCAAGGTCAAACACTTGCTGAAACCATTCATCGCGCAGTGATTGACTATCCCACAGTTAATGCCGCAAAGTTTAATGCGGAATCAGCGCAACACGATATTGACAGCGCCTTCGCTCAACATCTCCCACAAGTCAGTATTGACGCTTCAGCGAATCAGTATGAATCAAGCAATAAGTATTCTCGTGATGTTATTTCCCCGAAAGTGAGTATGAACCTTTGGGCAGGTGGGCGTATTGAATCCAATATTGAAAAAGCCGAAGACCTAGCCCAATCTGCTGATAGTTTATTAATTAACACTCAAGATGAAATTGTGGTGGCTTGTGCTGAAGCCTATTTACAGTGGGCAAAATCGAAAGAATTGCAAAAATTAGCACAAGAAAATTTAGCGGTACATCAAACGCTCTACGATAGTATTCAAAAAATAGTTGAACTCGATCCAGGGCGCAAAATTGATTTAATTCAAGCCCAAGTTCGCCTAGATGGGGCAAAAATCGCTTTAACGTCGCGCACCGCAGAGGCAAAGCAGAGCGCAAAACATTTGCAACGTTTTTGGCCAGACCAATTATCAGAACAGCCAGACGGCGTAGATGATTTTAAAGGTTTCTTACCTAGCAGCATTGATGATGCCTTCACACTGATCGAACAACAACATCCCGCTCTAGCCAGTGCGCAACTTACGCTAAATGCCGCTGAAGCAGCTTTAAATATAGCAAAAAGCCAATATCAGCCACAAATTAACCTCAGTGTTAATCGTCAATATAATTCGGACTCAAGGTCGGTTGAATTTATGGGGCAGGCAACGGCGAGTTTGCCACTGTATTCTGGGGGGGCAATTGACGCGGCTGTCGGCAAAGCCAATGCGGATTTTTTTTCTGCAAAATCTAAACTAGATGATACACGCCGTGTCTTAAGAGAGAAGATATCAGTCTTTTGGGAAGATTTGCATGCGACTAAGCAGCGAGCGGACATTGGGAAAAAGCAAAGTGAGATGGCGGGTAATGTGGTCACTGGTTATAAATTGCAGTTTGAGCTTGCAAAGCGCTCACTTCTCGATTTGTTAAATGTCCAAAATGATCAATTTAACTACCGTAGCAGTACAGTGAGCAATGAATATGATTATCGAATCGCTCGTTTTCATTTATCAGGCGCACTAGGGCAATTGAGTCGCGTTTACGGAGGCGGGGACGTTCAGCCGCAAATTCATGAGCCTGCATGGATGCCTTGGACACGATAGCCCCTTGATTAGCTTTTCAATTTTTCCCGTCTTAATTCCCAATTTTCAAAGAGAAATGCAATATGACAAACCACGATGCCAATGAGCAACTGCTGCCTATTGTTAAAGAAGATCCCTTAGTTATTTGTTTTAGCCTACTAGCATCATTGCATGAGCGCCAAATTGGCGCGGCTGCATTAGCTCATGGTTTTGCGCGGGATGAGCATGGGCGAGTGAATCGCAGTGAACTTGCTGAAATTGGTCGACGTCATGGTTTTATGGCGACGTGGTTTACGAGCAAACCTTCGCAAGTACAAACTATCGCATTACCTGTGATCATCAATCTTAAAGATGGCAGAGCCTTTGTCTTGCTTGCCAAACAAGGCAATGAGGCGCGTCTACTGATGCCTGAAACAGGAATGGGTGAGTGTCACATGCCATTGACTGAACTCGACAACTTAGCCGATGATGAAGTACTGCTTGTTAAGCCGCTTATTCAAGGTAATGCGCGTACATTAGTTCCCATGGGAGCGTCACCTTTGAACTGGTTTTGGGGAACGTTATGGCGCTTTAAAGGCTTTTATTTTGAATCCATGTTAGCCACTGTTGTCGCAAATCTTTTAACGCTTGCTTCTGTTTTTTTCTCGATGAATGTATATGATCGAGTGATTCCAACGGAGGCTTATCACACTTTGTGGACGCTGGCTATCGGTACGTCTGCTGCGGTGTTAATGGAGTTTTTTCTGCGATGGATGAAAGCGCGATTAATTGACATTGGTGGAAAACGTGCAGATTTAGCAATCAGTTCAACGTTGTTTAGAGAAATGATGACAATTAGCTTAGAGCATCGACCTGCATCGGTAGGCTCGTTTACCAACGCGATGCGTGATTTTGATCAATTGCGTGATTTTATTTCATCAAGCACGATGGTCACGCTAACAGATTTACCTTTTGCCTTTTTATTTATATTTATTATTTTCTTAATTTCTGGTCCATTAGCGTTAGTTACTGCCGTAGCGGTGCCTGTGATTATTTTATTAGGCGTGATAGCGCAGATACCGTTAAGTCGATATATGTCTGAAAATATGCAAGAGTCAGCAGAACGCCAAAGCGTTTTAGTTGAATCTCTTGTCAATTTGGAAACGGTTAAAGCCAATAATGCGGAACATTTTTTGCAAGGGCGATGGGATGAGGCGCATGTATTAGGTGCTGAAACGTATCAAAAGATTCGCAATTTGACTAATCTTATGACCGGTGGAATGTCGAGTATTGGGCAAATGGTCAATATTGCCATGATTGTTTGGGGGGTGTATTTAATTCACGCGAATACGATGACACAAGGGGCGTTAATTGCCTCCGTCATTTTGGCTGGGCGTGTTATTGGACCGCTTGGCAGCGTTATGGGGCTTGCGGTGCGATATCAGCACGCGAAAATGTCACTTAAAACACTTGATGGTTTGGTTAAGCGCCCCCGTGATAGAACAGCGGGGCGTAATTATTTATCACCGCATTCTGTCATTGGACAACTACGCGCTGAAAAACTGCAATTCGCTTATCCAGGTGATCTCAAAATTCCAGTGGTCAATACGCTCTCATTAAATTTACAAGCAGGTCAAAAGTTAGCCTTATTGGGGCGAGTAGGTAGCGGAAAATCAACACTGCAGCGTTTGATTGCGGGATTTTATATGCCCGAATCAGGTGCTGTTTATCTTGATGATATTGATATTAAACAGATCGACCCTGCTGTATTGCGACGTCATATCGGTTATTTAGGGCAAGAAACACAATTATTTTTTGGTTCGTTACGCGAAAATTTGGTACTTGGCGATGCGTGGATTAGCGATCAACATATCTTGAAAGTATTGCAAACATTGGATTTGCATCATTTAGTCAATCAACATCCGCGTGGACTGGATATGATGCTAACAGAAGCGGGTGGGGGACTTTCGGGCGGTCAACGTCAATTAATCGCTTTAGCGCGTTTGATGCTTCGCTCACCCCGTGTGGTACTGTTAGATGAGCCAACTTCTGCCATGGATCCTAATACGGAGGCACGCGTGATTCAAGTATTGGGGCATTGGTTAAAAGACAAGACATTGGTATTAGTGACACATCGTACGCAATTATTAGAATGGGTTGACCAAATTGGTGTTGTTGATCGTGGGGCGCTTGTCGCTTTAGGGGAGAAAGCGCAAATGCTGGCTAAATTATCGTCAGGTATTTCTGTTGCAAATCAAGAGGGAGCTAAATAATGGCTTTACATACACATCATTACGGCGATGATATGCAATATGCTGGTCGCGGTTTACTTTACATGGTGGTATTCACTGTCATTGGCGCGTTTAGTTGGGCTTATTATTTTGACTTAGATGAAATTACCAAAGGACAAGGCAAGGTGATTTCGTCGAGTCGTGAACAAGTAATTCAAGCACGCGATATGGGCACAATTGTTGATATTTCAGTGGAAGAGGGTCAAGAGGTTAAGCGTGATCAAGTGCTAGTCAAAATTGACCCTACGCGAATGGAAGCAGGTTATAACGAAGTACATGAAAAATGGGTGGCATTAGTTGCTGTTGAGGCACGTCTTAAAGCGGAATCACTTGGTATTGGACTTTCGTTTCCAGTAAGTATTAAAAATGAACGCAGTGTCATTGCTCGTGAAACGGAAATTTACCATTCACGTCTTAAAGCCATGCAAGATTCGGTGACCAGTTTGACTAAATCACTAGGACTTGTACAAAAAGAATTAGCCATGACAGAACCCATGGTTGTACAAGGTGTGGTGTCTAATGTCGAATTATTTAGGTTACACCGTCAAGAATCTGAAATACAAAATCAATTATCTGACCGACAAAATCGTTTCAAAACCGAAGCGGGTAATGAATTGACTCGTGTATCTTCAGAATTAGCGCAAACACACCAAAATTCAATTGCTCGTCATGATGCAATGGTACAAACCGTGATTAAATCACCCATGGCAGGTGTTGTGAAAAATATTCGCACCACGACCATTGGCGCGGTTGTTCAAGCAGGGCAGGATATTATGGAAATTGTGCCGGTTGGTGAAGAATTATTGGTTGAAGCATTTATTAAGCCTTCGGACATTGCGTTTGTGCACGTTGGTCAGCGTGCTATGGTGAAATTTTCAGCGTATGATTTTGGTAAATTTGGTGGAATTGAGGGAACGCTTGTGCACGTGAGCCCCGATACACTAAAGGATGAACGTCAACAAAAGCCAGGAAATCCCGTTTCATTAGATGAAGGGCACTATCGAGTGATTGTAAAGCTTGAAAAGGGGGAAATTGTCTACCGAGGCAAGAATATGCCCATTATGCCGGGCATGGTCAATACTATTGATATTCGCACAGGTCATAAAACAGTATTGGAATATGTATTAAGACCACTTCAACGGGTATCTGAAGCATTAACTGAAAAATAAAATTGGCGTTGATACGTTAGTACACCGTTTTTCACAAGGGTTTACGGTTGATGTTTTGTGACAGCACGTTGTGTTTGCACGTCCCAAATTAAACGTGGATCAAAATTTTTTGCAGCAAACATCGTCAACACCACAACCGCCGCAAATGCTGTGGATGCGGTGCCTGCGATGACTTGTGCAACACCACCTAAATTAACGACTGATACTAGAATAGAAATCATAAAAATGTCCAGCATCGACCAACGACCCACAAATGCAATAATGCGATACGTTTTTGTCCAGTGTTGCGCCCGTACTTGCCAGCGATAGTGTACACAAAGTAGTAGCAAGCTAAGTCCTAATAATTTGAGTAGAGGAACGAGAATACTGGCAACTAAAACAAGTAAGGCAATAGGCAACATATCGCTATGGATAAGGGAAATAATACCGCCAATAATCGTATGTGGCTCACCCACCCCAAAGCGCGTGAATGTCATAATAGGAAATACATTGGCTGGAATATACAGTGCGTAGCTACTTAAAAGTAGTGCTAGTGTACGTTGAAAGCTTTGTGGTAAACGAGCATGTAATTGGTTTCCACAACGTGGACAGGGAGAAAACTCATCGTTTTTGTGTGCTAATTGCCCACAATCGTGACAGCGAATAATCCCTTGTGAAAGCGCTGTTTTTTTTATCATAATTATTTTTGAGTCGTCATTTTTTGGGAGCGTAGTTGCTCAACTCTTTGCCAAAATAAGGTGCTATCAAAATTGTTTGACAGCGTGATGGATACAATAAGTAGCAACACAAACGCACTTAAACCTAAGCCAAATTTTAATTCTGACATGGATGATAACTTAACGCAGGCGACAATAATGCCCATCAAATACACTTCAAGCATCGCCCATTCTTCAATATGATGCAAGATACGCAAACTTAAACTTAAATGGTGGTTAAAACGATTGAAATACAAGTGAGCACTGAGAATTAATGATAACAAGATGCTTAAAATAGGGAAGAGCATACTCGCTAAAAAAACCACAATCGCAACTCCCCACATATTTTCATTAAAGAGTGTTACAACGCCACCCCATAAAGTGCCATCCTGCGTATTTCCAAGAACCTTGATGCTCATAATAGGCAAAATATTGGCGGGAATGGCTAAAAAAAGACCGGTTAATGACAACACAAATGTACGCAAAATACTTTCATTTCTGGGGCGTCGTAGCAAATAGCGGCAACGTGGACAACGTGCAGTTTCGCCTTTTTGAAAAACAACTTGTCGCAACAATAAATCACATTCAGGGCAAGCAATATAG
The DNA here is from genome assembly GCA_900299045.1 of Methylococcaceae bacterium. GTDB lineage: Bacteria > Pseudomonadota > Gammaproteobacteria > Methylococcales > Methylomonadaceae > UBA10906. The sequence continues at coordinate 5,456 of OMIH01000087.1, read as the reverse complement.
GTTGAAATATTCATAAGTGTCATTTTAACGTATTGGACAACGGGATATGGTCATTGATGATAAAGCGCATAGCCATTTTTTGCCTAATTTTTATTTTTAATAGTGTGCTCTATGACGTTAACCCACGATTTACAATTAAACAATCTTATTGAAGATCTTATTGAATCAGCGTATTTGACAACGCAAAGCGCCGCTAAGTATTACCATGAAGCGCAAAGTGAACAGGGCTCTTTTATTGATTATCTAGTTTTCAACAATATTGTTCCTGCACCTGTTATCGCCTCAAAAATATCGTTAGCATTTGGATTGCCTTTATCTGATTTGGATGCGCTTGTCATTGAAGAGCTCCCTGCTGATTTACTCAATGAATCGTTAATCCAAAAATACTGTATTTTACCTGTAAAAATTCGTGAAAATACGTTGTTTATTGCTATGGCGGATCCACTGAGTTTTCACTGTTTTGATGAAATACGATTTAGTAGTCGTCTACATCCAGAGCCTATTCTAGTTGAAGCGGATAAATTAAAACATCGTATTCAAATGCGATTTGAGGGCAAAAGCGAATTTTTTAGTGATTTTTTTGCTGCGAGCGATGATCAATTAATGCGCTTAAATGCGGACGAAAACACCCTGTTAATCGACAATAAGGTAGAAGATGCGCCCATTGTTCGTTTTGTGAACACCCTTTTATTGCAAGCAATCAAACAGCGTGTGTCAGATATTCATGTGGAATGTTATGAAAAATTGTGCCGTATTCGCTACCGTATTGATGGGGTGTTAACGCCTGTTACCTCACCGCCATTAAAAATGGCAAATCAGTTAATTTCACGTATTAAGGTGATGTCTAAAATGGATATTGCAGAGCGACGTTTACCGCAAGATGGACGCATTACTATTTTACTTGAGAAAAATCGGTCAATCGATTTTCGGGTGAATACCTGTCCTACATTATTTGGCGAAAAAGTGGTTTTGCGGGTTTTAGATTCAGCGAATGCACAGTGGCATATTGACAAATTGGGTTTTGAGCCCTTGCAGCAATCCTTATTTTTAGAGGCTATTCATAAACCCTATGGCATGGTTTTAGTCACAGGCCCCACAGGCAGTGGTAAAACGGTAACGCTTTACACGGGACTAGACAAACTCAATACGCCAGAGCGTAATATTTCAACTGTTGAAGATCCTGTGGAAATTGCTGTGGAAGGCATAAACCAAGTGAACATTAACACTAAAGTAGGTTTAACCTTTGCGTCTGTATTGCGTGCATTTTTACGTCAAGATCCTGATGTCATTATGGTTGGAGAGATTCGAGATTTAGAAACGGCTGAAATTGCCATTAAAGCCGCACAAACCGGGCATTTAGTCTTATCAACACTTCACACCAATGATGCGCTACAGACCATCAATCGCTTAATGCAAATGGGTGTACCGAGTTTTAATATCGTATCAGCAATTCATTTGATTGTAGCACAGCGTCTAGTGCGTCGTTTGTGCGACGTATGTAAAGCGCCTGTGAAGTATCCTAAAAGTTTATTATTAGCTGCTGGCTTTACGGAGAACGAAAGCAACACTTTATGCTTGTTTCAATCAGTAGGTTGTGACTCGTGTAGCCATGGCTTTAGAGGTCGAGTGGCGATTTATCAAGTGATGCCATTAAGTGAAAAAATGCGTATGTTAATTTTGCAGGGAGCAAATACACTTGAACTAACTGAGCAAGCGGAAATGGAAAATATTGATAACTTGCGCATAAGCGGACTCAATAAAGTGCGTATGGGAATTACTAGTCTTGAAGAACTCAATCGCGTCACCTTGGATAACTAAACATGCTCTCTGCTCCTAAAAGTGAAGCGCCAAAAGAACAAGTGTTTATTTGGCGTGGCAAAGATCAACATTTAAGACCGATTTCAGGCGAAATTTTTGCCACTGATTTAGACGCAGCGCGAAGTAAATTACGTCAACAAGGTATTAATGCAAATAAGCTATCAAAAAAAGCGCCTGTACTTTTCAGTTGGAAAAATACAAAAATTACGTCCGCTGATATCGCTATTTTTACACGTCAACTAGCGACGATGCTTCACGCGGGCATCCCGATGGTTCAAGCAATAGACATTATCGGGCGCGGTCATGAAAACAAAAATATGCACTTTTTATTGTTGAAAATGAAAGCAGATGTGGAAAATGGTGAAAGTTTAGCGTATGCCTTAAGTAAATATCCTCAGTGCTTTGATACTTTATTTTGCCACCTCATCAAAGCCGGTGAACATGCTGGTGTTTTGGAGTTTCTGCTTGATAGCATTGCGTTATATAAAGAAAAAAATGAGGCAATGCAGCAAAAAGTGAAAAAAGCCTTGGTTTATCCCATTGCCGTCATGACAATTGCGTTTATTGTCACCATGGTGTTGCTGATTGTAGTGGTGCCCGTATTTGACGATTTATTCAAAAGTTTTGGTGCAGATGTACCGCCTTTCACAAAACTCATTATTGATCAATCTAAATGGTTGCAGCATGCTTGGTGGACTGTTATTCTGTTTTTAGTTGCCGTGTTTTATGGACTACGTTTTTTTAAACGGACATATCCTGTATTTGCGCTGTTGATAGATAAGGTATTATTAACGACGCCTATCGTAGGAAAAATCATTCATCAATCGGAAATTGCACGTTTTACGCGGACACTCTCAACCTTGTCAACAGCAGGTGTTCCGTTAGTCGATGCGCTGAAATTGACCACGGATACATGTAGTACATTGGTTTATCGCGCTGCTATTGTCAGTATTCGAGAAAGCGTTGAATCGGGACAGCGTTTACATTTATCACTGCGTGTTTCTAGTCTATTTCCATATATTGTTGAGCAAATGGTTGCTATTGGCGAAGAATCAGGCACATTAGATGCCATGTTATCTAAAATAGCTGACGTTTATGAGGAAAAAGTAACCAATTTGGTTGATAATTTAAGTAGTTTAATCGAACCTGTCATGATGAGTGTTGTTGGTGTTTTAGTCGGTGGACTTATTGTGGCGATGTATTTACCAGTCTTCAAACTTGGCGGAGCAATTCATTGATTATTTCATTTAGCGAATGGGCGTTTTTTTCGACGCCTTATTCATTTACGCTATTGGTGGGTACGGTTGGTTTATTGGTAGGTAGTTTTTTAAATGTTGTGATTTATCGCTTACCTATTATTATGCAGCGGCAATGGCGTGAGGAATGTATCGATTATCTAAAATTTCCTCAAGATGAAAAAACAGGTGTAACATTCAATTTAGCTTTTCCTTCATCACATTGTATTCATTGTCAAACGCCTATTTTATTTCGGCATAATATTCCTGTTGTGAGTTATTTATGGTTGCGTGGGCGTTGCTTTCAGTGTCATCAAACAATTTCCGCTCGCTACCCTATCATTGAATTGCTAACAGCGTTCACCTCCATGATAGTAGCGTGGCATTTTGGATTTGGTGTTCATGCGCTAGCTGGATTGATATTGACATGGGTGTTAATTGCGCTAAGTTTTATTGATATCGATCATCAATTACTGCCCGATATACTTGTCCTCCCGCTTTTATGGTTGGGGCTATTACTGAGTACCTTGGAAATATTCACCGATTGTAAAGCCGGCATTATCGGTGCTGTGTGTGGGTATTTAGTGTTATGGTTGGTATATCATAGTTTTAAATTGATAACCCATAAGGAAGGGATGGGGCAGGGGGATTTTAAGTTATTGGCGGCGCTGGGGGCATGGCTTGGATGGCAGTATTTATCACTGATTATTTTGCTTTCATCGCTTGCAGGTGTGGTTATTGGTATGACGTTAATTTCGCTCAATAAGCAAAAGCGCGAAACGCCTATTCCCTTTGGTCCTTATTTAGCGATTGCAGGTTGGCTGGCAATGCTATGGGGAAAAGAGCTGAATATGTGGTATTTTGGCTAATAAAAAACATAGCCTTAAAAAACACGGTATCTTAAATGGGTTATAATCCGTCCGTCCTGTTTATTTTTTGATTCAAATTAAAATTTTATGGCTCATTATCTTGAAATTCACCCAGAAAATCCGCAACTGCGTTTAATTCATCGTGCAATTGAAATCATTCGCAGTGGTGGCGTGATTGTTTATCCAACAGACTCTGCTTACGCAATAGCTTGCCAAATTGATAATAAGCAAGCATTAGAGCGTATTCGTCGTATTCGCCAATTAGATGAAAAACATAATTTTACGCTTGTGTGCAAAGATTTAGCGCAGGTATCAAGTTTTAGCAAAATAGGCAACGAGGCGTTTCGGTTAATTAAATCGCTTACGCCCGATGCGTTTACGTTTATTTTAGAAGCGACAAAAGAAGTTCCGCGTCGTTTGCAACATCCAAAGAAAAAAACGATTGGCATCTGCATTCCCAAAAGTATGATTGCTCAAAAATTGCTCGACGAGTTAGGTGAGCCTTTATTCACGACAACATTGATATTACCGGGCGATGAGCAAGCACTGTCCCAGCCCTATGAAATTCAAGATCGTGTAGATGATTTAGTCGATTTAATTATAGATGCTGGCGTGATTGAGTATCAGCCTACCACTATCATCGATTGCACAGAGGGGAACTGCGTCATTGTTCGTCAAGGCAAAGGAATAGCCTCTATGCTAACCGAATAAAAAACGAGGAATAACGCAATGATGAATGAATTGACGTGGATACAACGCATTGTAGTATGGATTTTACCCGTTGTTTTTGCGATTACAGTACACGAAGTAGCGCATGGTTGGGTGGCAAAAAAATATGGAGATAATACCGCGTTTATTTTGGGGCGCTTAACGCTCAATCCGATGAAACATATTGATTGGTTTGGAACCGTTATTTTACCCGGCTTGCTTTTGATGACGGGAACCGGATTTATTTTTGGCTGGGCAAAACCCGTGCCGGTTGATGCAAGATACTTTAAAAAACCACGACACGATATGGCTATGGTGGCGCTTGCAGGTCCTGTCTCTAATTTGCTCATGGCGATTGGTTGGGCGTTAATTGCACGTCTTGGTTCTGTCATTGGGCAGGATAATCAAGCGATTGCGCTACCGCTTATCTATACTGGAGTAGCAGGTATTTCCATTAACTTAGTGCTGATGATTTTGAATATGCTGCCTATTCCTCCACTCGATGGAAGTCGTGTTTTGTCGGGTATACTGCCAAGTTATTGGGCATGGCAATTTAATAAACTTGAGCGTTTTGGTTTTATTATTTTATTGGTTTTACTCTATACAAAAATATTAAATGTCCTGCTTGAATATCCATTGTATGTTGCACAAAAGTGGTTTTTTACGTTAGCTGGATTGTAAGTCGTTTCTCTCATCACTTTGCCTTTTACTTAACTTGTCTTTTACTTTTCTTTTATTTTTATTTTATCTTTTGAGCAGTTATGAATCCCATTCTTTTAGGTGTCAACATTGATCACATTGCTACATTGCGTCAAGCACGAGGCAC
>OMIH01000086.1 GCA_900299045.1 Methylococcaceae bacterium | reverse complement strand
GGTATGACTATGGCGGTGACGAAAGCGGTTGAATCGGGCAGCCAAGCGATTATCTGCGCATCAACAGGAAATACCTCAGCGGCAGCGGCAGCGTATGCGGTTCGCGCAGGCATTCAAGCGTTTGTTTTGATTCCTGAAGGTAAAATTGCGTTAGGAAAATTAGCACAAACGTTAATGTATGGCGCGAAAATTATTCAAATTAACGGTAATTTTGATCGCGGCATGGCGCTTGTGAAAGAAGTAGCTGATCACGCGCCAGTGACGATTGTAAACTCAATTAATCCTTATCGCTTAGAAGGTCAAAAAACAGCGGCATTTGAAATTGTCGATGAACTGGGCTTTGCACCAGATTATCATTGCTTGCCGGTTGGTAATGCGGGCAATATCACCGCTTATTGGAAAGGCTATAAAGAATACTTCACGAGTCGAGTGTGTGCGAACGCGCCTGTGATGTGTGGTTATCAAGCCGCTGGCGCGGCGCCGTTTGCGTTAGGGGAGATGGTAGATAATCCAGAAACGGTTGCAACAGCGATTCGTATTGGACATCCGCAATCGTGGAATTTAGCGTGGACAGCGCAACAAGAGTCGGGTGGTTGGTTCGATAAATTTAGCGATGAGCAGATTTTAGCCGCGCAAAAAATGTTGTCACAATTTGAGGGCGTGTTCTGCGAACCTGCTTCAGCAACCTCATTAGCGGGTGCACTGCATGATATTAGCACGGGTAAAATTCCTGAAGGCAGTACCATTGTGTGTACATTAACAGGTAATGGTATTAAAGATCCCGATATTGCAATGCAACAATGCGCAGATGCAAAACCAGTGACTATTGACGCTAGTTTAGATGCAGTAAAAAGAGCCATTTTAGATCATATCTAAACCTTTCATTTACACGATGCTGTTTTGTGATGACACAAAATAGCATCGTGTCTTCGTGTCATTTGCACGGAAACGTCTATGAATCCTATTTTTTATCGTCTTGCTCGATTGCGTGGGTTGGCTTTTTTGGGTCTGCTGTTGCTTGCTTTAGGTATTTTGGGCGGTATGATTTGGCGAACGCATCATCACTTTGATACCGCTATTTCGTATGTGAATTATTCACATCGCATTCAAAATGTTTCTGTCGATTTGCAGCAAGCGGTCATTTCACGCTTGAATAGCAATCTTAAAAATGACAGCGTATCTAATTCAAAATTACTCGCGAGTTTATTAACGGAAATTGATGGTTTGATGACGGATAGAAATTATTTGTCTAAATCAACACGCGAGCATCTGGAAACGGTTCAGCATTTATTGGAACAAAGCCAAAGTTTAAATAAAAATCAACAACAACAAAGTTTGATTCTCGTGTTGAAATCCATGGGTGAAATTTTAGATAGTGAAACACTTCAGCGAGAGCAAATGCTTGAAGATATTAATGTTGACACGCAATCTGAACTTTATATTGCGCTTTTGATGTTTGCAACGATTTGCGTGGGCACGATTTGGTTTTTAAAGCGACGTATTTTGAATCCGCTTCATGATTTGCGACAACTTTTAGAGCGGTTAACGGATGAAAATTACACCTCTATTAGCATAGAGCATCTCGATCCGTTGCTATTGCCTGTATTTCATAGTTATAACGTGATGGTGAAGCATCTCAGTGAGCTTGAAGAAAGTAATTTAAAATACGCTCAATCACTGCAACACGAAGTGCGATTGGCCACACAAGCACTCTTAGAGCAGCAACATTCCCTTGCACGCGCTGAGAGGTTAGCGGCTATTGGTGAAGTGTCGGCAGAATTAGCGCACGAAATTCGCAATCCACTTGCGGGAATTCAAATGGCGTTTAATAATTTACGTCGTGAAATCAATAATGAAAGTCAATCAGAGCGTTTAGCGTTAATTGACAGTGAGCTAAAACGGTTAGCAAGATTACTTAATGAAATGCTCAACGCGAGTAAATATACACCTGAAACGCCTAGTACGTTTAACTTGAGTGTATTAATTCGAGATTTAGTCACGCTGGTGCGTTATCAAATTCCTGAAAATTTAGAATTAAAATTTACAACAAATTATGTGCTGCCCATTTTTTTACCTGAAAGTAGCTTGCGCCAAGCCTTGCTGAATTTGGTTTTAAATGCCGCTGACGCACTTGAGGGACGCGCGGGAGAAATCGTCATTTCTTGCTACGTTGTTGATCACATATTAACGCTTCAAGTGCGCGACAACGGACAAGGATTTGCGCAAGAATGGTTGGATTATGGCGTTCGTCCATTTAGAACCAGTCGTGAACGGGGGACAGGACTTGGACTGGCGATGGTTCAGCGGTTTGTTAAAAATAATAACGGTATCCTAACGTTACACAACGATAACGGTGCTGTTGTGCGTATGATTCTACCCAATATCAATGTGACGGAGTTGCACGAATGATTAAAACATTATTAATTATCGAAGATGAAAAATTACTAGGCTCAGAGCTTTCACGTCATTATAAGCAATTAGGGTGGGAAGTTATTTTATTTGCAACGCTAAATGAAGCAAAAGACTGTTTGATTTCAAAAGAGATTGAACCGTTGCTTATTTTATCGGATATGAATTTGCCTGATGGTAATGCGCTTGATTTTATGGAAAAAATGAAAAAGCAGGTAAGTAGCGCTGAATGGGTATTTCTCACGGGGTTTGGTAATGTGCCGGATTCTGTACGGGCGCTGCGCCTTGGTGCGTATGATTTTTTGGAGAAACCCTGTGATTTGGATCGATTAGATTTGATTGTGGCGAGTGCAGCACGCAGTGCCACTATGCGTCGCCGAGTCGTTGATGAAACAAAGCAGGGGTATCGCAAATACTCGCCAGAGGCGTTTGTTGGACAGAGTAGCGCCGCGCAAGAAGTGCGAAAGCTCTTGATGCGATTAACGCAAGTACCGTTTAGCGCGTTGGTTATTGGGGGGGAAACGGGAACGGGCAAGGGATTGATTGCGCGAATTTTACATTATGGCGGTGCGCGTGCATTGCAACCGATGATTGAAGTCAATTGCGCGGCGTTGCCACGAGAATTATTAGAATCTGAGCTTTTTGGTCATGAAGCGGGCGCGTTTACGGGGGCGACAGGTAGGCATCGTGGGTTACTTGAACAGGCGGATGGCGGCACTTTGTTCATGGATGAAATTGGTGAAATGCCCCTTGAATTACAAGCCAAGTTACTCAAAGTAATTGAAGATCACAAAGTGAGAAGACTGGGCAGCGAAAAAGAAATAACGGTGGATGTGCAAATTATTGCCGCGAGTAATCGCGATTTAGAATCGATGGCAAAAGCAGGCACGTTCCGCGCAGATTTATATCATCGCTTGAATGTTTTTTCGATTAATTTACCCCCTTTGCGTGAAGCGGTGGATGATTTAGATGACTTGGTACCGTTATTTGTCGCTGAGTACAATGCAAAAGCAGGGCGTCAAGTGAAACAAATTCCGCCAGAAGTCTGGAAGAAATTAAAATCGCATGATTGGCGGGGCAATGTACGCGAATTACGCAATGTGATTGAGCGATGTGTGTTGTTTGCAGACAGCAGTTTATTTCCTGTGCAGTGGTTGCAACTTGGAAAGGCGGTGGATAATGCCCTTTACACCGCCGATACTACGCATATTCATTTACCGCTTGATGGCAGTATGCCGCTTGATGATATGGATAAATTTATTATTAAAACAGCGCTTGAGCGAGCAGATAATAATTTAATGGCGGCGGCACGCGCTTTGGGAACGACGAGGGAAACATTGCGCTATCGGGTGAAAAAATATCAATTAAATTGCGTAGATGGTTAACATTGCGTATGTGATACGCATGACGTCATGTTTGTCATGCGTATCGAAAACAAAGCTTATTTCCAGCTATTTACAGCGTTGAGCTCTAGGAAGGCTTGTTCTAAGCGGGTAATCATTTCGATTTGACCTGCACGTTGCCAGACGCGTGGATCATAGTATTTTTTATTGGGCTTATCGTCGCCATCGGGATTTCCGATTTGACCTTGCAGATAACCTTCATTCGTTTTGTAATAATCCATCACTCCTTTCCATGTCGCCCACTGCGTGTCCGTGTCAATATTCATTTTGATAACGCCATAGCTGATTGCTTCTTTAATTTCAGAGGCTGATGAGCCTGAACCACCATGAAAAACAAAATCTAACGCATTGTTAGGTAGGGCAAATTTTTCAGATACAAACGATTGTGAATCGCGCAAAATGGTGGGTGTTAATTTGACGTTGCCGGGTTTGTATACGCCATGAACATTGCCAAACGATGCGGCAATGGTAAAGCGAGGACTGATTTTGATGAGATGTTCATACGCATACGCCACATCTTGTGGTTGTGTGTAGAGTGATGATTGATCAAGATGACTATTATCCACGCCATCTTCTTCACCGCCCGTGCAACCCAGTTCAATTTCAAGCGTCATGCCAATTTTGCTCATGCGCTCTAAATAATGTGCGCAAATATCGATGTTTTCATGAAGCGATTCTTCAGATAAGTCGAGCATGTGTGAACTAAATAGGGGCTCACCAGTTGCCGCAAAATGTTTTTCACCCGCATCAAGTAATCCATCAATCCACGGTAATAATTTTTTGGCGGCATGATCGGTATGTAAAATGACCGGAATGCCGTAATGTTTAGCAACGGCGTGGACGTGTTGTGCGCCTGAAATAGCGCCTAAAATTGCCCCTTCTTGACCGCTGAGTTTTATGCCTTTCCCTGCCACAAATTGCGCACCGCCATTGGAGAATTGAACAATGACCGCTGAGTTGGCTTTACTTGCAGCCTCTAGCACCGCGTTAATGGAATCCGTGTTAATCACATTAACAGCAGGTAACGCCATGTGGTTTTCTTTACAAAATGCAAAGATTTTTTGTACATTTTCGCCAGTAACAACACCAGCGGGGATAAGAGCAGATAATTTTTGTGACACGAGGAATTCTCCTAAAATTGATAAAGTAATCGCTGTGCATTCTACAACACAATTGCACTTCACATAAAAAAGCATAAACGTTTGCATCTCGAGGCGGACAGTGCCATGATTCTTATTATTTCGTTTAATTTGTAGACATTTTTTATGAGCAATCAATCTCCCCGTATTTTAGTTGTTGATGATGAACCCGATATTCGCCATTTAGTGAGCGAAATTCTCGAAGACGAAGGCTATCACGTCAGTCGCGCTGAGAATGCGACAGAAGCGAAGTTATTAAAAAACTCCACGCAACCGCATTTGATTTTGCTGGATATTTGGATGCCGGATACCGATGGTATTACGCTTCTTAAAGAATGGTTAGCTGAAGATAAAATGCTCTGCCCCGTGATTATGATGTCAGGTCACGGGTCGGTTGAGGCGGCTGTTGAAGCGACGCGTTTGGGTGCGTATGACTTTTTAGAAAAGCCATTGTCATTGGCTAAACTCTTATTAGTGGTTGGGCGAGCACTTGAGCTTGCACAGCATGAAAAGGGCGGCTGGCAATCTGTGACGGTTGACATAGAGCCTGTTGGAAAAAGCGCAGTCGTTGCACGAACAAAGGAGCAATTAAAGCGTTTAGCACAGCATGATACGCGCGTGTTATTTGTCGGTGAAGCGGGCGTGGGAAAAGAGTTGTATGCGCGATATTTACATAATAACAGTGCACACCGCAACGGACCTTTTATCAATGTTGCTGTAGGCAGTATTTCGCCTGAAAATTCGGCAGTTGAATTCTTTGGCAAAGAAGATGGACATCGTGTCTATCAAGGTCTGCTGGAGCGAGCGAATAAGGGCACATTGTTTTTGGGCGAGATTGGCGATATGGATAAGGAAACGCAATTGCGTTTACTTAGTGCTCTTGAATCACGTTCTTTTTTACGCGTAGGTGGCAGTGAAGCGGTTAACGTCGATGTGCATATTGCTGCGTCAACGCGAATGGTGCTTGATGATGAAGTGCGTTTTGGGCGTTTTCGCCATGAACTCTATTATTTGCTCAATGAAGTGACGCTAGCTATTCCTCCGTTGCGTGAACATAGTGAAGATATTCCCGCGCTACTCAATTTTTATGTGGATTATTTTGTCACGCATGAAAAATTAGCGTTTCGTCGTTTTTCGATGGCGGCGCAGAATTATTTGCGCAATTATGGCTGGCATGGCAATGTGCGTGAATTAAAAAATGTGGTTCAGCGCTTGATGATTCTTGGTGTCGGTGAGGATATTGAACTCGACGAAGTAAAAAATGCGCTTGGCATGATAAGCAGTGATTCCATGACGCTCTCTTCCGTGCCAGAGTTCTTTAATTTACCGCTGAAAGAGGCAAGAGATCATTTTGAAAAGGCGTATTTAGAGTACCATTTTGAAAAAATTGGCGGTAGCGTCGCAAAATTATCAGCCGTGGTAGGCATGGAAAGAACACATTTGTATCGCAAATTACATTCACTCAATATTAAATTATAAGTAATTGGTGTTATCTACGGGTTGTTATCTAGGGGCATCCTAGTCTATAATGGTGGCATAAGAATCGGCTGAGAAAGCTGGTGATTTACTTGAAATTTTAGCTCTCAAATTATTGAGATTTTTTAATAAAAAATAAATACAATGAAAACATTTAGCGCAAAACCCGCAGAAGTAAAACGCGAGTGGTATGTGGTTGATGCAGAAGGCAAAACGTTAGGTCGTCTTGCTTCTGAAATTGCCCTTCGTCTTCGTGGCAAACATAAACCAGAATATACACCACACGTTGACACTGGTGATTACATCATCGTTGTTAATGCTGAAAAAATCGGTGTAACTGGAAATAAAGAAAAAGACAAGCTTTACCAACATCACACCGGTTACATTGGTAACTTGAAAACGACATCACTTGGTAAATTAAGAAAAACTTTCCCAGATCGTATTTTGACAACCGCTGTGAAAGGTATGTTACCTAACAACCCATTGGGTCGCGCTATGTTCAAAAAGTTGAAAGTGTATGCAGGTGCAGAACACGATCATCAAGCGCAACAACCTAAAGTTTTAGAATTATTAGCGAGTAAATAGAACATGGCTGCAACGCAATATTATGGGACTGGTCGTCGTAAAAGTGCGACAGCACGAGTTTATGCAACAGTAGGTACTGGCAAAATCATCATTAACACCAAAACATTAGAAGAATATTTTGGTCGTAAAACAGATCAAATGGTGTCTTGCCAACCTTTAGAATGTGTTGATATGATGGGTAAATTCGATTTAAACATCATCGTTAAAGGCAGTGGTCCTTCAGGTCAAGCAGGTGCAATTCGTCACGGCTTAACCCGTGCATTGATGGAATATGACGAAACGTTACGTCCTGCGTTAAGAAAAGCAGGTTTTGTGACGCGTGATTCGCGTGAAGTTGAACGTAAAAAAATCGGCTTACACAAAGCGAGAAAACGTCCACAATACTCAAAACGTTAATCCTTTCTGGCTTATATGTTGGTTTTTTAATCGGCATATCAGTAAAAAAAGGGGCTGCATTTTAAAATGTAGCCCTTTTTTTATGGTTCAATTTACAACATCGAGGTTTTTATGACGATTTCTATTGTCGTTCCCGTGCATAATGAAGCAGAAAATATACAGCCTTTGCTTGATGAAATAGTGGTGGCGTTGGCAAATTTTAATGCGTACGAAATTATTTATATCAATGACGGTAGTTCAGATGAAACGGCGCAAGCCTTAGCGGTGGCGCAAAAAAATTTACCGCAACTGCGCGTTTTTGAGCATCAGCAAAGCTGTGGACAAAGTGCCGCCATTTACACGGGTATTAAAGCAGCGAAATACCCTTTTATTGCAACACTCGATGGAGATGGTCAAAACAATCCTGCGGACATTCCTGCGCTGTTTGATTATCTTAACGCGCAACGTGACGTTAATCCTAAATTGACCATGATTGCAGGCTGGCGCAATAAACGACATGATTCAGCATGGCGCCTATTTTCATCAAAATTTGCTAACGGTATTCGCTCGCGATTATTAGGCGATGCAACACCTGATACGGGTTGTGGTCTAAAAGTGTTTGTTCGTGATGCTGCATTGCAATTACCTTTTTTTGATCATTATCATCGTTTTCTTCCAGCATTGATGATCCGTAGCGGTTATGACGTTATTTCACTGCCTGTATTGCACCGTGCGCGTGAGCGCGGCGTATCAAACTATGGCACACTTGATCGTTTGTGGGTGGGTATCAGTGACACGTTTGGTGTCATGTGGCTCAAAACACGCATGAAACTCACGGAGGTACGCGAAATTGAACATTAATATCACGCAAGAGATGATTTGGCTTGGCGTAGGATTTTTAGGGCAAGCGCTTTTTTCAGCACGATTTATTGTGCAATGGATTAAAAGCGAAAAAGAAAAAAAGAGTGTCTTTCCTGTCGCTTTTTGGTATTTCAGTATTAGCGGTGGGGTGACATTGCTAGCGTATGCTATTTATCGTCAAGATCCCGTATTTATTCTTGGGCAAGCGAGTGGATTGTTGATTTATTTTCGTAATCTTTATTTTGTTTTTAACGAAAAACGCAACCATGTTGTAGAGTAATCACATGATTCACGTCATCGTTTTATGGTGTTTGTTGATTGTTGTAAATTTAGCAATTCGCCCACTCATGCCTATTGATGAAACGCGTTATGTTGGTGTTGCATGGGAGATGTGGACGCGCGGGGATTTTTGGGTTCCTTATCTTAATGGCGACACATACAGTCATAAGCCCCCTTTGTTATTTTGGCTAATGCAGCTAAGTTGGAGTCTATTTGGCGTCAATGAATGGACTGCTCGCCTCATTTCGCCTTTATTTGCCTTAGGCTCAACACTGCTTTCAGGCTGCGTAGCGCAAAAATTATGGCCACAGCGCCCGAGTATCGCTAAAAATACGCCTTTTATTTTACTTGGATTTTCGTTTTGGCTGATTTATAGCACGCTGACCATGTTTGATATGTTGCTGGCATTTTTTGTGTTGCTTGCTATTTACAGTCTGATTAGCCTCGCACAGAAGGCAACGTGGCAACCTCTTTTTTTACTTGGCGTGGCAATTGGTGGTGGTGTTTTAAGTAAAGGTCCTGTGGTTTTGTTGCATATATTACCGGTTGCGCTGTTCGCTCCGTGGTGGCGACAAACTTCTTTCGATACCTTTCATTGGCGCTCGTGGTATATAAAAATAGTAATTGCTATTTTTATCGGTGCCGCCATAGCATTAACGTGGGCGATTCCCGCAGGGATTAGCGGTGGAGAGGATTACCGTCATGCAATTTTTCTAGGGCAAACTAGCGGACGTTTAGTTGAATCTTTTGCACATAAATTGCCATTTTGGTGGTATGTAGTGCGTTTACCCCTTTTGCTCTTGCCATGGCTGTTATTTGCCCCTTTTTGGCAAGGTCTACGCCAATTATCACTCAGCGATCATGGCATACGTTTTTGCATCGCTTGGATAGTGCCTGTATTCATTGCTTTTTCATTCGTTAGTGGTAAACGAATTCATTATTTATTGCCACTCATGCCTGCGTTAGCACTGCTTTTAGGGCGAGTGGCGGATGACATACACGACGTTGCCTCGTGGAAACGGGCGTTTTTAATGGTGTGGAGAGGGATTTGTGTCGTTTTATTTCTCTTAGCAAGCGTCATCATCGTCAACGCGCAAACGCATTGGTTTGTCGTCGAATTTAACGCATGGTGGTTGATGGGAGTGGCTCTGCTGATTAGCATTGGTTTGCTTGTAGTCAACACGAGCACAATTAAGCAGATGATACAAATTAGCTGCTTAATTTCAATTATCATCCCAAGCGCATTAGCAATCACGTATCTGGAAATTAACGCCTCACGCTTTGATACAAAGCCGATTGCTCAAATGATGGCGCAACTGCGTCAAGAAAACAAAAATGTGGCATTTTATACTGGAAAATATCACGATCAATTTCAATTTACGGGTAGGCTCATTGAGCCACTGACGCTATTGCGTTCGCCAGATGCTCTGAAAAATTGGATTGAGCAAAATAAAGAAGGTGTTGTTCTAGTGGATAGCGAAAAAGCACCGGCATCCGTTTTATTTTATTCGCATCCTTATCGCGCGGGTCAACTGGGTTTTATAGCCAGTCAAACACTCATTGAGCAGCCGCAGTTGATTGAGTTATTGCCACGTTAAAAGACAGCTCATAAAAAAAGGCGTAGAACCCATTGATTCTACGCCTTTTTTAGTTGAATGTTAGCAATTAAGAATTACAATTTATCCGCATGACCGGCTAAATATTCAGCAACACCGGCTGGGTTTGCATTCATACCCGCATCGCCTTTTTTCCAACCCGCTGGACAAACTTCACCGTGTTCTTCGTGGAATTGAAGCGCATCAACAAGACGAATTAATTCGTCAATGTTACGACCTAAAGGTAAATCGTTCACAATTTGTGCACGCACTTTACCGGTAGTGTCAATTAAAAATGCGCCACGATAAGCAATGCCTGGTCCTTCAACCGCCACGTCATAATCATTGACAATTGAATGGCTTAAATCCGCAGCCATTGTGTATTTTACATGACCAATACCGCCTTGATTGACGGGGGTATTGCGCCATGCGTTGTGAGTGAAATGTGAATCAATTGAAACAGCCACAACTTCAACATTGCGTTTTGTGAATTCATCCATACGGTGATCTAAAGCAATTAACTCACTTGGACAAACGAAAGTGAAATCTAATGGATAGAAAAACACAATGGCGTATTTTCCTTGTGTTGCTTGAGAAAATGAAAATGAATCAACGATTTCGCCATTGCCTAAAACAGCTGGTACTGTGAAATCAGGGGCTTGTTTACCAACTAAAACGCTCATAATAGATGACTCCGGTTATTGAATAAAAAATAAAATTAAACAGTGTTAAAAACGTAAAAGGTAATTTTACACTAAATTAGTCTGAAATTGTCTACGGAACAAAAAAGCACAGACACATTTTATATTGAAAATGTGTCTGTTTGTGGCTTAATTTACTGTTTTACCTGTTGTTTCTGGTAACGCTGGCATTTTTTGTTTTGGGAATTCACCTGTTAAGGCACTTAAAAAGGCGACAATATCCGCCACATCATTTTTTGCTAAGTCTTTACCTAATTGCACTTTCGCCATAATTTGTACGGCTTCATCTAATGTTTGAACCGAACCGTTATGTAAATAAGGCGCGGTAATGGCGACATTGCGAAGGGTTGGCACTTTCCAGAAATGTTCATCATCTGCCTTTTTAGACACTTCAGCAACACCTTTGTCTTTGCTGAAATGGTATTTTGCTTCTAAGTAACCATCGGGAATCATTGGGAATTTTTGGAACATACCTGCGCCATTGAATGCGGCGCCGCTGTGACAACTTGTACAACCTACTTCAGCCATTTTATCCATACCACGAATTTGCTGTGCAGATAAAGCGGATTTATCACCGCCCACAAATTTATCATAAGCGCTGTTTGGCGTGATTAATGTCCGTTCATACGCGGCGATAGCTTTAGTTGCATTCTCTTTTGAAATGGCATTTTCGCCAGGGAAGGCGTGTTTGAATGCGGTTTGATAACCTTCAATGCCTTTTAAACGCACAACAACGTCATCCCAGCTTTTCATGCCCATTTCAATCGCATTGGTCACAGGTCCTGCAGCTTGTTCTTCTAAGCTTGCTGCGCGACCATCCCAGAATTGTACTTTATTAAACGCTGAGTTCCAGACGGTTGGTGCACTGCGTCCACCAGTTTGACCATTCACGCCCATAGAATTGGGGCGGTTATCTTCACCACCAAGCATTGTGTTGTGGCAAGAGGCACACGATACGGTGCCTGTTGAAGACAAGCGGGGATCATGATAGAGCATTTGACCCAATGAAATTTTTTCCGGTGTGCTGGGGTTGTCAGCGGGTTCGGGCGCTTGCGTTGGCAGTGCATCCCACGCGTTAGCTGCAGACATTGAGCTCATTAACGCTAAAGCGGTTACGATTGAACGAAGTGTAAACATATAAATTCTCCTAATACAATTTTTATTTTTATAAAAAACACACAAACGAGCGTGAGAAAAAATCCTCAATTTAAAGTTCAAGGTAAACTTTAACACACCACCCGTTTCAATTAAACGGTTGTCATTTATTTTCGATGACTTTTATTTATATCAATTTGAGCAATCACGTTTAAAAAACAAGAGGATAGTTTCAATTTGCGGTACATTATGTTTGATGCTAATTAACTTATTATTGATATGTTTAATCAGTTCACTTTCAAGGCTCAATGCGAAAGGAATGATGAGTTCAATCTCAATTTTATGCTCTAAATAATGTATACGAAAATCGTCCAAATAGGGCAAGAGTTCCGGTAAGTTTTCAGTGAGTAAATCTTGAACATTGGCTCGCGTGAGCAGTTTACTATTGCTTGCTAATGCTTCGTCATTTTCGGGGTCAACATGAACAAGTACTTCCATCACGTCATCAAAACGCGCAATCAATTCATCGCGCACCATGTCACCAATGCGGTGCCCCTCCGATACACTAATACGCGGATCGACAATAATGTGCGCATCAATCAACGCGTCTTCACCCATATAGCGTGTTCGCAGTAAATGAATATCTTCAACGCCATCAATATCGTAAATCACACGACGAATTTCAGCGACAAGTTTATCGGGTAAGGCGGTATCCACTAATTCTTTAATGCCTTCAATCACCAGATTCAACCCAATTTTAATGACTAGCAATGCAACCACAATCGCCGCGATAGCATCTGCTAAAGGGTAACCTAGCATCACAGCGCCAATGCCAATTAATACAACAATGGATGAAAAGGCGTCACTGCGTTGATGCCAAGCGTTAGCGAGCAGCAATTTAGAGCGTGTCACTTTTGCGATGCGCTTTGTGTAGTGATAAAGCCATTCATTGAGTAATATCGAAACAGCGGCAATAGCTAAACTCAATTCGTTTGGAATGGGCAACTTTTCTGGATTTAACATACGTTCATAAACAGACCATCCAATGCCCGCGCCAATGATGATTAAACTTCCCCCTAAAATAACAGCAGCAATCGTTTCAAATCGACGATGTCCATAAGGGTGCTCTTTATCGGCTTCTCGACTCCCAAGACACACTGCAGTAATCACCAGCGCATCACTCATTAAATCCGAAAGAGAATGAATGCCATCCGCCACTAACGCAGCCGATTGCCCTAAGATACCGAATGTAATTTTTATGAGCGTTTGCAAAATATTCACAAAAGCGCCCACATAACTCGCCCGACGTTTTAATTTCGCTAAATCGGGCGGTAAGTTTTCGACGACTTTTTCGTTTTTATGTGAATGGCTATGTTGATGTTTGCCATGTAGGTGTAATTTTCCCATGCTTATGCGCCTATTTGTAGAATAATGTGATAGTCATATTCATTGGTAAAGGTGTCAATAATGGCATGTCCATTGATACGACACCATGCTGGAATATCTTGTAAAATACCCGCATCGGTGCCAATCACTTCTAAAATATCCCCCGTCGTTAATTTTTTCACCGCCTCTTGGGTGCGAATGACGGGCAGCGGGCAGAGCAAGCGACGCGCATTTAAAATATGTTTTTCTGGCATCTTCTAGCCTGCACGCTTTGCGTAAAAATCGTTTGCAAAATGCTCAAATTGATTATTTTCAATTGCGGTGCGTATATTTGCCATCAAATCTAAATAATAATATAAATTATGAATAGTGTTTAAACGTGAACCGAGCATTTCTTGACATTTATCCAAATGCCGTAGATAAGCGCGTGAGTAGTGTTGACAAGTATAACAACCACAGTTTTCATCAATCGGTTTGGTGTCAAATTCATATTTTGCATTACGAATTTTTACCACGCCAAACGTCGTAAACAGATGTCCATTTCTTGCGTTTCGTGTTGGCATGACGCAGTCGAACATATCAATGCCGCGTCGAACAGCCTCAACTAAATCTTCAGGTGTACCAACCCCCATAAGATAGCGTGGTTTATCGCTTGGCATTTTTTGATGAATACCGTCAAGTGTTACCATCATTTCCTCTTTAGGTTCACCCACAGAGAGGCCGCCAATAGCGTAACCATCAAACCCAATTTCTTGCAGACCAGCAATGGATTCTTCTCGCAAATGTTCATACATTCCGCCTTGTACAATACCAAAAAGGGCAGAAGGATTGTCACCATGTGCCTCTTTACTGCGCTTTGCCCAGCGTAGTGATAAACGCATGGAATCGGCTGCTTCTTGAACGGTTGCAGGGTAGGGCGTACATTCATCAAAAATCATGACAATATCCGAGCCGAGTTCACGCTGAACTTGCATGGATTCTTCTGGTCCCATAAAAATTTTACTGCCATTAATAGGCGATTTAAATGTAACGCCTTGTTCGGTGATTTTGCGTAACTTCCCTAAGCTAAACACTTGAAAGCCGCCTGAATCCGTGAGAATGGGCTTTTCCCATTTCATAAAATCATGTAAATCGCCGTGTGCTTGAATAACTTTTGTTGTGGGACGTAGCATTAAATGAAATGTGTTTCCTAAAATAATTTGCGCACCAAGACCACGCAAATCTTCAGGGGTGAGCGATTTCACCGCACCATAAGTGCCAACAGGCATAAAAATAGGCGTTTCAATCACGCCACGAGCAAAAGTTAAACGACCACGTCGTGCATGACCATCTGTTGACAATAATTGAAAATCCATAATGCGTCTGTAAATAAAAAAAAGTGAATTATCGAATCTTTTGACATGAATGTACACGGCAAAACAAAACACCGTAAAATAGTGTCTAGCAACTTTACTTTTTACTTTACTTTTTTAGGGCAGTTATCATGGCAACTATTTTAATTACAGGCGCAAATCGCGGGTTAGGTTTAGATTTTTGTAGACAATACGCAGAAGATAATTGGCATGTGATTGCCTGCTGTCGCCAGCCGCAAAATGCGGCTGAACTCAATCAGCTTGCCGCGACGCATTCAAATATCGCTGTTTTTGCGTTGGATATGGAAGATTTTACGCAAATGGAGCAGCTTGCTGCGCAATTAGGTGATATTGCTATTGATGTTTTACTCAATAATGCAGGAATCTACGGTGATGAGCCAGCGCATCGATTGGGCAATTTGAACTATCAAACTTGGCATCAGACCTTAGCTACAAATGTGCTGGCTCCCGTTAGAATGACGGAAGTTTTTTTACCGCACGTGGCGCGTAGTGAACAAAAAAAGATAATTGCCATGAGTAGTTTAATGGGAAGTATTGCCGACAACACGAGTGGTGGAAGTATTCTTTATCGCTCAAGTAAATCGGCACTGAATGCGGCGATGAAATCGATTGCGATTGAACTTCAGTCCAAACATATTGCGGTGTTAATTTTGCACCCAGGCTGGGTAAAAACGGATATGGGCGGTTCAAATGCGCCTATGGAGATTCCACAAAGTGTTTCGCACATGCGCAATACCATTGCAAATTTTACCCTTGCGCAAACGGGTGAGTTTTTGCGTTATGATGGCAAAGAATTGCCTTGGTAAAAAAATCACCATGCCCCTTTACACTAACGTTTACAGGGGCATGACCCATTTTGATGAATGAATTTATTTGAAATGAGCAATTTTAGCGCCCAAATTTTCATCATCAGACCCCATAATCAAGGTATTTTCTATAAATGTTAGACCTTCTATTTTGACGTTGTCGTATTGTGCTTGGCTTGATAGGTCACTATATGGCTTCCAATAGATACCCGCATTACCATCAATAAACCGCCCCAATGTGTATAAAGCAGATTGAAATACGCCATCATCTCCTGGATCAGACACAGCGCTTACCCAAAGTGTACCGTCTTTGTTTATAGCAATATCACTGATTGAGCGTCGGTTTTCAGTCGGATAAGGTGTAAAAAAATCGATGGCATGTAGACTTGAGAGGGTAATGTGATTATTTTGTGAATCATATTCCCCCCACCACATTTTGGCTGGTTGCTGATCGTCACCGCGTTCCGCCCACACAAGAATAGTATGAGCAGATAAATGCAGTAGCGCTAAACTTTCAATATTGCTTTGTGATGTCGTATTAGGCAGCATGAACTGAGAAATAACATCACAGTGACTATGATGGAATTGAATACGCGTCACTTGACCTCTACTTTCTAGCACCAAGAACTCTGAATCATGAGAGGGAATAGCTGCAATAGCTTCTAAATCAATGGGACGTTTTTGCTCGCTGCACCAATCCAGTTTGTTTAAAACAGGGGGAGCATCTTGAAGCCAACTAATTTGACTTAATCTTGGCTCATTGTTTTTTTTATTGTCGTGAATAACTAATAAATTTTCGCTATCAACAGCGGCTATTCCACTAATTCCTAACGTTTTTTCAGTGCTGACTGAATACCAATCAGTGGAGTTTATGTGGTGACTGCACCCTGCCAGCATTATCGAAAAGACAACGTAAATTTTTTTATATTGCATGATAAAATGTCGCTGTTTTATGTGGTTATAATAACGAGTTTGCTATTGTGTCGTTGACGACATTTTATTGCAAATCGACGTCATCATATTTCATCTATTTTTAAAATAACGGATTAAATCATGCCAAAAGAGAGTAATACGACCAGCCAACACCGTGCTAGTTTTGAAATGCGTTGCGGTGTAATCATTGCTATTTTTGCTGCGCTGATGGCAATTACTGATTTATTTGCCGGCAAATACGATGCGGATGAGATTATTGGCACCAATGAAAAGTCTATGGCTTATGCGTGGTATCAATCAAAAAGTATTAAGGAAACGCTGGTAGAAAGCGAAATATCATTGCTCATCGGCTTAAAAGACGCGCAAGCTATTCAAAAAGAGGCAATCAATGCAGTCGATAACCATCTGATGAATTTGCAAAAAAAATCACTACAGTATAAAAAAGAGAAAGACGAAATTTTGCGTGGCTCAAAAACCGTCGGTAAAGAAAACTGGACTCAAGAAGTAGACGGTCAATATGGTCAAGTAATAGGAGCCGATGAAATAGAAGTGCATCTTGGTATTTTATCAAAAGCAGGAGATCGCTTTGATATTGCATTGTTACTCTATCAAATTTGCTTAGTTCTTGGGGCAGTGAGTTTGGTACTTCGTAGATTGAGCATCCAAACTTTTTTCTTTAGAAGTATGGTCTTTCTTGGTTTAATTGGAACTGGCATTGCTTTGTGGGCTTATTTATTTATTCAGTATAGCGTATAACTGAGCAGTATCATGATCGTAGCCATTCAGCGGTAATTTTGAACACATAAATTTTATGATTAACAAAAGAGAGGATGTGATTTGTGACTGCAGTGGAACCACTAAAGCGCAAATCAAAATATTAATCGCTCAAGGAATGGATGAATTCGATCTTATTTCAAGACAAACGGGTGCCTGTTCAGGATGTGGCGCTTGCGATATGGCGATAATGGCGCTCTTAGCCGAGTCTTTGCAGTCGAATATCCACAATGAACATTAATTAAGGGTGAGAGGTTGCTTTTGCAAAATAAGCCGCTCCAAACAACACAACATCTGGCTGAGTGCAAACTTTGATTGCTATAGTTCCAAGTGCATGGCGATAACGTCCTTTTGCTAAAAAACCGTCTAAAAACGCACCATTTTGCAAAATAGGCAAACATTTCGTAGCAATACCACCTGTTAAATACACACCACCATAAGGCAGACATTTCAACGCTAAGTTCCCCGCTTCTGCGCCATAAATTTTTGAAAACAAACGCATAGTTTCCACGCACAACGCATCGGTATTGGCAACAGCCGCCGCGCCAATAGCCGCAGCTAAATCCACTTCTGCATCTAAGTTAAGCGTAGCGTCAATATGCCCAGAGTGTTTTAAAAAGTTGTAAGTGGCTTCAATGCCCGCTCCAGAAACTAAACGCTCGTAGCTGACATGATCTGGAAAATGCGTCTGCATAAATTCTAGCAGTTCAATTTGCTGTTTATCCGTTGGGGCAAAATCGCAATGCCCGCCTTCACTAGCAATGACGTGTGATTGATTTCCGTCATGAAAAATCATGGCTTCACCCAAACCCGTGCCAGCGGCAATTACCGCGCAATTACCAGTATGTGGGGTGGCTTTAGGATTGATAGAAACAAAGTCGCTTTCAGGTAGGGATAAAACACCCCATGCAGCGGCTTCTAAGTCATTGAGCAATTTAATATTGGGTGTATTAACTTGTTTGCTAATCTCAGAGCAGGTTAATTTCCAAGGCAAGTTCGTGGTTTCACAATCCCCGTTAACAATTGGTCCCGCGACACCAATACATACGGCATCAATGTTAATATCGGGAATAAACGTTAAAAATTCATATAATAACGTATGAAATGTGGTGTACTGCGTACTTGCAAAGTACTTTTTAATCACACAATGCTCACCATCAAAAATGGCTAATAGTGTTTTTGTGCCACCAATATCGCCAGCTAAAATCATCATTATCTTAATCGGTCATTTTGTTGTGGGGAGAGGAGAAAAAATGGCTGTATCAATCCGTTGATGGCTATTATATTTTCACCAAGAATCAATCTTTGTTAATGATGCAACAAACGCTAAACACCTGCAAGAAATAAATCATTTCCACAGTCAAGGTTAATGCGTTTGGTAAAAAGACGTTGAGTGCGTATAAAATTGAAATGTTTGCATCAAAAAACGCCAGTGAATACGTTAGGTTAGATTTTCACAATATTGTCATACGAAAGGGTATATTATCGTATCGACATTAAACTATGGGATAATTAGGATAATTGTGAACAAAGTCATATTACAAAATACATGGAGTTTTTTTTGAGCCATAAGCATTTTATATTGATAGGCGCGATAGTGGTCTGCTTGCCGACTTCTGTGTGCTCAGAAACCATCGAAGAATCCCTTCCGGCTTTTACTCAATCCACCGCTACAGCGTCGCTTACATTGGAATCTGCAATCAACGCCATGTTAGAAAATGATCCGCAAATTCAATCTAATGTTGAGAATATAAAACAAGCTGAAGCGGATTTAATCAGTGCCGGTTTACTGCCCAATCCGATAGTATCTACCAGTGTGTCGCTAATGCCGCTCACTCAACCCTTTACCGTTAATCGTCAAGGCGGCCCCCCACAAACCGATGTTGCCGTGTCGTTTCCACTCGATTGGTTTTTATTTGGCAAACGTGCCACGCAAATTGTTTTTGCTCAAAAAAATATAGATGTTGTGACTGCGGGTTATGCTGATTTTATTAGGCAGCGTATCGCTAGTACAGTCGCTACGTTTTATGATGTATTGGAAGCTGTTGCGATTTTAGAGCTCGCAAAAGAGGATTTGCAAAATTTAAGCGAAGTGGAAACAATTACCTCAAACCGAGTGAAATTAGGCGGGGTTGGCTCGGTAGAACTCGATAAAGTGCAATTATCTATTTTGACGAGTCGCCGTGAAGTGAGAATGCGTGAGTTAGCGTTGCAAAATGCGTATAGTCATTTGAGCACTTTTTTGGGGACAGAGGAATCAAAATTGATCAAAATTGCTGGGGATTTAACCGTTAAGTTGCCTGTTAAGCCTATTTCGGTGGAAACAGCCTTCGCTTTGGCGCACGACAATCGACCTGATTTACTTGCACTACAACGCCAAGTGGCGCAAATGAACGCCCTTGTTGCCGTTGAACAAGCCAAAGCCTATCCTCAAGTGACATCCCATCTTGGTTACACAAGACAATTCCAAGAAAAAGCCATCGGCTTTCCAGATGCAAATGCGTGGGGAGGGGGATTGGATGTGTCAATTCCATTATTTGATCGCAATCAAGGTAATATTGCTAAAACGCAATCAGCCAAAATGCAATCTGAACTGGATTTAAAAGCCAAGCAAATTGCGTTAAGTGACGAAATCAATCAAGCTGTGCAAACTTATCAGAATGCTTATCAAATTTTGACAAATGATGATCCCGGTCAATTAGATGCCGCGCGTAATGTACGCGATAAAATTCGGACGGCTTATGAACTTGGTGGAAAAACCTTAATGGAAGTGCTCGATGCGCAGCGTACTTACCGTGAAACCTATCGTTTACATATCGCGGCTCGATCTGGTTATTGGCACGCGTTGTATGCACTCAATGCGGCTGTCGGTACAGCGATTTTGCAATGAAATTCCCCCCCCCTTAATATTTTTGGATTTTGTATGTCGTCAATGTTTAAAACTGTCGGATTTTTAGGTTTTGGCATCCTTATCGTTGTGATTTTCTTCTTTGTTTCAGCGAATTCTGATGAAACAGTCGAAACATTTACGCCAAAACCGACTGTCGCGTTAGCTGGAAAAAATTTAATTTCTGTTGATTCAAGTAGTTTATTAGAAAAAAAATTGGATTTGACACATGTTAGTGTTGAGCGTCTATCGTCTCCGCTTTTAACGGTTACGGGCGCGGTGATGGCGCGACTGCGGGCGGGTGCGGGTTCTGTAGAAGATAGATGGCAATTTAGCAGTGTTGAATTATCAAGTATTTATGCGGATTGGCAACGTACAGGGACGGAAATGGATTTTGCCACAAAGCAACTCGCTAAGACGCGTGAGCTGACAGCAGCTCAATTAGTATCGCAAAATCGTGTCGTAGAGCGATTGCGTAAGTTAGTGGCTACTGGCACAGAGGCTATTCGTGACCTTACCGCTGCAGAGGCAAGTTTGCTGGAAATACAATTAGAAGGTCAAAAAGCCGTTTATCAAGCAGAAAATCAACTCATTCAAGCTACACATAGCCATGCAGATTTAGAGCGTCGTTTAATACAAGCGGGTATTGATCCCGATTTATTGTCGCAAGTGCCCGTTGGGACATCGCTTGTTATGGCAGATGTACCCGAAGTGCGAATTAATCTTGTGACAACTAAGCAAGCCTGTGAAGCACGATTCTACAGTTTACCTGATCATGTATTTAAAGGTATTGTGCGCAGTCTTGCTCCCTCATTATCAACTGAAAGCCGTACTTTGCGCGTATTTTTTGAATTAGATGATCAACTCGGTCAATTAAAACCCGGTATGTATGCTGAAATCGGTTTAGGCACCAATCCCCGTAACGCCGTTCTTGCGCCAGCAGATGGCATACTACATATCACCAATAATGATTATATTTTACAGCAAGCAGGGCAGGATAGTTGGCAGATTACCCCCATACAAGTCGGCGAGCAAATTGATGACCGCGTTGAAATTTTATCAGGGTTAACAGGTGGGGAAAAAGTGATTGGCAAAGGCGCAATTTTATTAAAACCGTTGCTTGTGCAATCGTTACTCCGGTCGCAGAAAGAAAATGAGTCATTGCGAGGCAGTGGCTTATGATTCCTGTTTTAATAAGCACCGCACTCCATTATCGATGGATAGTCCTCATTGCCACGCTGTTTATATCGAGTTTAGGCATTTGGGCATTTACCCAGATGAAAATTGATGCGTATCCCGATATTTCATCGCAGATGGTACAAGTCATCACAACGTATCCAGGTCGAGCACCAGAAGAAGTTGAGCGACAAATTACAGTGCCAATCGAAATTGCCATGCGTAATGTACCTAAAGTGGAAACCATTCGTTCACGAACGATTTTTGGTTTATCCGTGGTACAAATGATTTTTACTGAAGGGACTGAAAGTTATTGGGCGCGTCAGCGTGTTCAAGAAAAGCTGACCAGTTTACGTTTACCCACGGGTGCTGAGGCAGATTTAGGGCCACTCGCGACAGCGTATGGTGAAATGTTACGCTATGAATTGGTGTCTGATGGTCGCTATGATTTGATGGAACTGCGTACATTAAACGATTGGGTTGTCATTCCTCGCCTATTGCGTACAACGGGCGTTGCTGAAGTATCTAATTTTGGTGGGTATGAAAAGCAGTATGGGGTATTACTTGACCCCGCACAACTGCAGCGTTTTGGATTATCTGTTAATGACGTTGTGGAGGCAATTCAGACCAATAATACCAGCGCAGGTGGCAGCGTCTTATCACGCGGAAGTATGTCTTTTGTGATTCGCGGACGCGGAGCACTGCAAAATGAAGCTGAAATTGGGTCGATTTTTATCAAATCCATTGGCGGCACACCGCTGTATGTACGCGATGTGGCTAATGTTCGATTAGATGCGAAGGTGCCAGCCGGTATTTTTAGCAAAGACGCAACAGATGAAAGCGTTGAAGGTATTGTCTTATTGCGTAAAGGGGAAAATCCTTCAGAAGCACTCAAAGCCATTAATGAATCTGTGCATGATGTGAATACAGATGGATTGCCTGAAGGTGTACAAGTAATTCCATATTATGATCGCTCTCAATTAATTGATAGTACCTTGCATACGGTTGGACATAGCGTACTTTTAGGGGTGGGGTTAGTGATTGTGGTGCTATTGGCATTTCTTGGTCGACCATCACTAGCTGGATTGGTTGCGTTGACGATTCCATTTGCGTTACTTTTCGCGTTAGTGATGATGTATTTCATGGATATTCCAATCGGCTTGCTTTCTATTGGCGCGATTGATTTTGGTATTATCGTCGATGGTACCGTGATTATGGCGGAGAGTATTGCCATTCGACTCGATGCGCGTGAGCACGATAAAAGTCGTCAATCTCAAACAATTGCTCAGACCGTTTTAGCCGCAGCGCTTGAAGTTGAGCGCCCTGTATTTTTTTCAATATTGATGATTGTTGGCGCATTTATGCCATTACTGACACTAACGCATATTGAAGGATTGCTGTTTAGACCTATGGCAATCACTATTGTGTGTGCCTTGTTAGGGGCGGCATTATTTTCATTATTAGTGGTACCTGTTCTCGCCACGCTCATTTATAAAAACGGCTACACCGAATGGGAAAATCCCGTTTTAGTGTGGCTATCTAAGCATTATGGTCGTT
>OMIH01000085.1 GCA_900299045.1 Methylococcaceae bacterium | reverse complement strand
CTACACGATGAACATGTTACTCGCCGCAACGATAGTGTTTATGCCCATTGTGTTGGCGTATACCATTTGGGTGTATCGCATCATGCGCGGTAAAGTGACGGTTGAGCAAGTGCAAGCCAATCCACACACAATGTATTAAAATGGTAGAAATAGCATTTTACATTTAGGAGTGTTGATTGAAGGTTGGGATTTATTATTTCGGTTTTTTGTTTATCATTATTAGCAGTAACGCTGTGCAAGCGCAGTGGACGTTTAATGCTGACAATGCAGGGTATTACACTGATGACGTTGCCTTGTTTTCAGCGACTCGACGATTGTCACTCAAAGAAGACCCAACGCAACCAAACATTGACAAAACAGGGCAGGGCAGCGATTTTATTTACGAACCCAGTATTGAAGCAGAGTGGACGGGACATAATTCGCTAGGTGAAATCAGTTTTGCAACCGATTTGGGCGGGTATGTGTTTACCAATCAAACGGCTTTTTCACATGGGTTATTTGATTTTGAAGTAGCGCAGTCGTTTGAAACGAATACCAAACTCAGTCTGCATTACAATTTTGTACCAGATTTATTTTTGGGCGAAAATACCTTTCTGCAATTAACGGGTAAAGAGGCAGAGTACAATGAAACGTTAAGCAGCCATTATTGGTCGTTTCATATTGATCAGAATTTGACTCAAAATCTCGTTATTCGATTGCTGAGTCGTTATGGTTTACGCAATTACAATGCGCCTTTTGTGTATCGTGACACCCAATTTTGGACGATTGGTCCCCATCTTGAGTGGGATATTAGCGACGATGTGGCGATTTTGGTAGGTTATCACTATGAAAAAGGGACGGCAGAGCATGGTCGTGTCACGCATTTTGCGGATGATTTATCTTATACCAATCATTACGCGTCAACAGAATTGAAAATTAAGTTACTTGACGATGTCACCCTAAATTTTGATATTGATTATGAACACAATGCGTCAATGAGTCATCTTCTCGAAGATGAGCGTTTTGGTGCTAATGAAAATATTTATCAAGGTGAGGTGGAGTTGGAATATGAATTAACGCATACCTCGCAACTCAAATTAGGCTGGCAACACGGGAATCGTAAATTAAGCACCGAAGGCGTTAATGTTAAAAATAATAATGTTTGGCTTGGCTTTGAATACAAATTTTAATTTTAGAGGATTGAAAGTATGTGGTATTTTGCGTGGATTTTAGGCGTGAGTTTAGCGGCGTCATTGGCGATCATCAATTCAATGTGGCTTGAACTTGGAGAGGATGCTGATGTCGACTATTAATAAAAAGGCTCACTGAATTTTGTTGCTCAGTGGAGTGCCGCGGTGAGCCAACCACGCAATATGGCGGTTGGCATTAAATCAACGCAGACGACTTAACGCACGTTTTTAACATCATGCGCGTTAAAACTCTTCCCACTCATCGATTCGCGTAATGGAGGCAGTGGGTTTGGGTGCGATATCTTTTTTCAAGCGTATGATGGCAGAGCCAACCGTACTTGACGCATTCATAAAGTCCGAGCCAGTAGAAAGTAATTTTTCGGCTTGCTCATATTGCCCACTATTAATCACCTTCGCTACATTACCGGCAACATGATGAAACGCTGTGTGTTGGCGTATACAGTCTTGATAACTCGTTAAATGTCCCACAGTTGCCGATGAATCGGCATGGTGAAGCCATTTACCAAAATCACAGCAATCATCTCTTGAAATAATATCAGCATCTAACACTTCTTTGTTGGAAATGGCAGAGCGAAGTTTCACTTTCCAATCCGCGTGTTTTTTTAATGCGATGTCCAAATCAGCGTGAATAGCCTTAATTTGCTGTTCAGATAAGGCAACGCCTTTATTCTCTTGCTTTTTTATAGGTGTATGAGCCACGAGATGAGCGTGAGCGGTATCGTGGTGCGTTTTTAGAGAGGCGTGGACATTATCCATTTTAAAGTTGCCCATTGTTATAGACAGTTTACGCGCTTGATCTTCAAGTGATTCTGCTGCTGCGGCTGCTTGCTCAACTAATGCGGCATTTTGCTGCGTAACATCATCCATTTGAGTAATGGCTTGATTGACTTGTTGAATTCCCGCATTTTGCTCGTAAGAGGCGGAGGTAATTTGTGTAATAGTATCGGTGACTCCTTGAATGGACGTCACAATTTCTTCCATGGTATTCCCCGCGCGAGCAACTAAATTTGTACCATCTTCTACTTTATCAACCGAATTACTAATTAACGCTTTAATTTCACCTGCTGCACTTGCTGCGCGTTGTGCTAAATTTCTAACTTCACTTGCAACAACCGCAAAACCGCGCCCTTGCTCACCGGCACGCGCCGCCTCAACGGCGGCATTTAACGCGAGAATATTTGTTTGAAACGCGATGCCATCAATAACGGTAATAATATCCACAATTTTGCGTGACGATTCGTTAATTTCTTGCATCGTTAAGACAACTTGATTGACAACCGCTACGCCCTTACGCGCAATATCAGAAGAGGAGATGGCTAATTCATTGGCTTGTTTTGCATTTTCGCTGTTAGCTTCAACCGTTGAGGTCAACTCCTGCATACTAGCCGCGGTTTCTTCCAAACTGGCGGCTTGTTGCTCCGTGCGATTGGATAGATCATTATTGCCTGCGGCAATTTCTTGTGCAGCGACGTTGATAGTATCAGCCGATTCTTTCACCTCAATTAAAAGCGCTTTTAAATTCTCTACGGTGCCATTTACAGCATCTTTGGTTTTTCCAAAGGTACCGGGGTATTCTTTGGTAATTTGTTGCGTTAAATCGCCTTGTGCTAACGCGTTAGCAATTCTCAATACATCGTTAAAGCCGATATCACAGGTTTCCATTAATTCGTTTAAATGTGCGAGCATATTTTTAAACATAAATTCAAAACGATCTACGTCACTGCGTCTTGAAAAATCGCCACGCGCTCCCGCTTCTGCAATGATTTCAATTTCTTTGTTCACGGCAAGTAATGAGTCTTTTACCGCATCAATAGCCGCGGTAATTTTGCCTTTTTCTGCCGGCAACCGGTCAATATCATGTGAAAAGTCACCGTGTGCATATTGCGTCACAATGTCCACAACGTGCATTTTGACATTGATATGCGATTGCACCAGTTTGTTGATATCCATCGCCATTTTTGAATAAGTGCCTTTGAATTTATCCGCATTCATTTTGTGGCTGATAAAACCTTGAGCGTGTTTTTCTAAAATTAAATTTTGTTCTTCTACAAAGTGGTTAATGGTGTCTTGCAA
This sequence comes from Methylococcaceae bacterium, assembly GCA_900299045.1. Lineage (GTDB taxonomy): Bacteria > Pseudomonadota > Gammaproteobacteria > Methylococcales > Methylomonadaceae > UBA10906. Next base: position 1,029 of record OMIH01000085.1, on the reverse strand, counting down.
ATTTTTTAACGCGTATAACAAACTGCTATTATCTCTGGGTTGTAGCGAGATTGTGCGTGTAAAATTTCCGTTAGAAACATAGTGGACTTGTTCAATGGCATCAGTGAGTTCACCACCTAACTGGCGCATAATATAGCGCGTTAGCATAATGCCAATGCTAATGCTTATGATGAATCCAATGGATACAAGTGCTATCATTAACATTAAATTTTGTTGATAGATATGATGGGATTCGTTGACGGTGTTCAAGGCTAACTCTTCTTTTAGCTTATTGAGATCCCCTATTTTGGTATCAATAAGGACACCTAGCGCACTTTGTTTTTTATGAATATCGTTAAACTCAGGGCTCACCTGCATGAGGTTTTGCTGCACAATCATCGTTAGCATTTGTTGTGTTAGCGATTCCCATTTTAGTGTAAGTGTTTGAATTTCTTGAAAAATGGTTTTGATTTGCACATTGTCGATAAGCGTTTCCGCTTTTTTTAAATTTTCTTTATATTGCGCAATGTGGTTTTCCGCTAAGTTTGCGTAATTGCGTTTATCTGCGGTAGCGGAAGAAAGTAGGCTATCACGCCAACGTCGCCCTGCTTCTAATCGATCGATTTGCGCTGCTTTGATATAAGACAAGCCGACTAAATCTTGGTGGTAGAGTTTATTGACATAGCCATCAATGCTACCCATTGCAATCATGCTAATTGTTGAAATAAGTAACCCAATCAGAGAAACGATACAAAAGCTCGTGACTAACTTTGTTCTCAATTTCATATTATGAAACATATTCTATTCTCCAAATATTTCTTCAATTTATTGATATAAAAAGATTTAGTGCCTTTATCAAAAAAGAAATCGTTGTGACCCCCCGTTCATTTTTATATATAAAAAAAATAATTTTAATATGGTAAATCAAAAAATAAATTTGATATTAAAAAAGTGTTTGTATAAGAAGGGAGGGGCAACACGCTCTAAAATTATTATCAATAATAAAATGTTCAATCTACCTAGCTATTGTAACTAAGCAGTGTCAATGAT
>OMIH01000084.1 GCA_900299045.1 Methylococcaceae bacterium | reverse complement strand
CGTCAAATTTATCAACAAAAAATTCTTGATGTTATTGCTAAACACGACCCCAAATGGCGCTTATCTTTAGCAGATTTACTCAAACCCATTTTTGAATTAGTGCATCAACGCGCCACGAGAGATCGGGCAATTGAAGAAAATCGTAGTGCTATTTTAGCAATTAATGATTATGTGAATGCTGAAAATCCCCCTCTTTACCCTGCATTTTTGTATAAACGCCCTGATTTAGCGCAGCATTTTATGGGAGCAGCCGCGCTAACTGCCTCAACAAATAGCCAAGTAGCTAACGCATTGGGTGAAGTTAAGGAGCTGCGTGATTCAAAAAACGGTGGTAGTGGTTTTAGTTTTGTTGATTTAGCTGCGGATAAGGTGGGCAGTCGGTTTGGGGAAATCGCTGTTTCATCACCTGACAACGCATATCGTCTGGCGCAATTAGTCTCACAAATCAAAGATTATCGTGATTTTATGCCCGATCCGCGTGATTTACCCGAGCACATGAGTGAAGAAGTTTCTAAACAAACATTTGAGTCGACAAAAAGTGACACTTATCTGGCCTTGTCTGCGCAAATTGATGCACGAATAGCGCTCATTCCGCTCTATCAAATACCTAACATTACAGACGATGAAACAAACCATGATAAATAATACTGCACAGCCTCCTCTCTCCCCAGTGATAAAAATAGCGTTGTTTATGACGGTATTTATCAGTGGTTCAGTGGTTATGGTGATTGAATTACTGGGCACGCGATTAATTGCCCCTTTTTACGGTACGAGTTTATATGTTTGGTCGTCGCTGATTTCAGTGACGATGATTGCGTTAGCGTTAGGGTATTTTATCGGGGGCAGGTGGTCTGATTCAGCTAAACGTACAGGACTTTCTTTCATTATCGCCGTAGCCGCATTATTTACGTTATTTATTCCTTGGCTAACTCGCCCCGTGTTACTGGCAACAGATTCGCTTGGGTTGAGAAGTGGTGCATTTGTAAGTGCTTTCATCTTGTTTTTGCCAAGTCTTATGATGCTAGGCATGGTTGGACCTTTTGCCATAAAACAATCTACTTCCGCATTAGACAATATTGGAAATGCGTCTGGTACTATTTACGCTATCAGCACCTTGGGAAGTGTGATTGGTACGTTAATGTTAGGTCTGTATTTATTTCCCTTGATTGGATCACGGGAAATTTTAATTGGGGCGAGTGTGCTGCTTTTTGTGCTTGCTATCGCAATAGGTATTATTGAACGCAAATATTTACCCGCCACGAGTGTTATATGGCCAAGCATCATCCTCGTGGTAATTGGCTTGGGAATGCTACCGAGTGTTGTGAAGGCAGGGCAAATTCGTCCTAACGATAAATTCCAAGTCCATTTTGCACAAGAAAGTTTATATGGTTGGGTGCGAGTGATCGATCAACCCGCCAGAGATTTGCGTTTATTAACCTCAGATGGTTCTGCTATTGGTGCGTCAAGTATTGCACATGGTGATAGCCAGTTAAGTTATCAAGATATTGTGGGGTTAATTCCGGCTCTTCGCCCAAAAATGACGCGTGCATTAATTATTGGTCTTGGCGCAGGGCACATGGCAAAGGTGTTAAATGAACACTATGGTATTATTGTTGACACACTTGAAATTGATCCACTTGTCGCTAAAGCTGCCGTTGATTATTTTGACTTTACACCGACAGGTAAAGCGATAGTGGGAGATGCACGATATGAAATTCGGCATTTAACTGATCATTACGATTTAATTATTCACGATTGTTTTACTGGGGGGGCAGAACCCGCTCATTTGCTTACCGTTGAAACTCTCAAACAGCTACGTGGGTTATTATCACCACAAGGCATCTTAGCGGTCAATTTTGTCGCTTTTTCAAGTGGCAAGCAAAGTGCGTTAACGACGGTTGGAAAAACGCTAGCGCAAGTTTTTGAGGCACAAACTACCTTTATTTCTGAACCGAATAAAGAGTTTAACGATTTTATTTTTCTTGCTTCCTCTGAGCCTATTAATATTCACAATGAACGATTAAATGCAGGTCAACAAGCGTGGCTAGAGAATCGATTGTTTCCAATTGACACGCAAGATGGCGTTATTTTGACGGATAATTTTAATCCGCTCGAACACCTGCAAATCGCAAAAGCTGAAAAGTATCGCCATTTTCTCTTAGATTTATTTGGTGAAGAACTCTTTATTCGTTAGCAATGGATTCGTCGTGGTGATGTGCTTCTGGAGATGAAACGCTAACGGCTTGTACAGCAACACCGTATTTGTAAACCATCAAGCCACCTAAATCCGCACCACACACCATGACACCTAATAAAACGACTGTTAACACGTTGTAGAGTCCCCAGCCTTCAACTGTGCGCCGCAATTTCCACGCAGACAGCGCTGCGGATAAGGCAAGAGTAGACACGCCAAGTTGTTCATGTCGCTCCATAATTTCATGTACATTATGACCGTGAGGGACGGTATCTGCCGCGATAAATCCTGCCCACACAGTCAATCCCGCGAAAACAGTGCCTAAGTAAAGTAAACCACTTGCAAACTGCCGCCAAGTCAACTGATTCATAGCAGTACCCAGCAAATCAATGACAATAAATAAACTTAAAAACGCGATTGGAAAATGAACGAGTAGTGGATGACTATTAGCGAGTTCAGATAAACCAAGTAATAATCCCGACTCACTATGTGAGTGATGGCTCGTTGCACCTTCAAATAATGCTAAGAAATTTGTCAGTATGTCTAAAAGTTCATTGTGACCATCGGCATTGCCATGAATATAAAAAGCTAAGTGATTCATAAAACTCTCAATCAAAACGCTGCGCATCAGCAGGTAATTTATTAAAAATAGGATTTTTTATTAGACCGTATTGCTCAGGATAATAAACACCGGCTAAATATAAGCCATCTGGGGGAGCGGTGACACCACCTAAGCGACGATTGTTAATTTTAAGCAATTCTTGCGTCCATGTAACGGATTGTTTTTCTGTTCCAATAGCCATTAAAACACCGGCGATATTGCGTACCATGTGATGCAAAAATGCGTTAGCGGATAAGTCAATGATGATTTGCTCGCCCACGCGTTCTACGTCAATAAAATACATACGTCGACATGGACTTTTTGACTGACAACCTTGTGCTCGAAATGACGTAAAGTCGTGTTGACCAATCAGACTTTGAGCGGCTTCGTGCATTTTTGTGGCATCTAGTGGCAAGGCACACCATGTAGCTCTTCCACGCATTAAAGCAGAAGGCGTGGCGCGATTGAGAATGGTATAGCGATAATAACGCGCAATGGCGCGATAACGTGCATGGAAATCGCCAATTGCCTCTTGAGCCCAAATTACGCGAACATCGGGAGGTAGATGGGTATTGGTTCCGCGATGCCATGCTTGTAAATCGCGTAGCGCGGTGGTATCAAAATGTACAACTTGCTCGAGTGCATGCACACCTGTATCTGTTCGACCCGCGCATTGCACGGTGATTTTGTGCTGCGCAATTTTACTCAGTGCTTCTTCGAGTGTTTGTTGAATATTGCGGTGATGGGTTTGCCATTGCCAGCCATAAAACCCGCTCCCATCATATTCAATACCTAAAACGATACGCATCATGGTTGATTCAGTAAAAGCGTTTTCACTGGGTTAAAAGATTTTCGATGAATAGGTAAAATACCAAACTGCTCAATTTCAAGACAATGTTGTTTTGTTCCATACCCTTTATGTTTTGCAAATGCAAAGTGAGGGTAATGTTTTGCGTAACAGTCCATTAGTTCATCACGCGCCACTTTTGCCAAAATGGAGGCGGCACTAATCTGAGCGACGGTTTTATCTCCCTGCACAATGGCTTTGGCTGGATAGGGGAGTTTGGGTAGTTGATTGCCATCAATGAGCACTTGAGAGGGAGAGAGAGGCAGACCTTCAACCGCACGCTGCATGGCAAGCAGCGTTGCTTGTAAAATATTGAGCGAATCAATTTCTTCAACACTTGCTTGTGCAATAGACCAACTAAGGGCGTGTTTTTTGATTTGCTCGCTGAGGTACTCGCGTTTTTTTGCACTTAATTTTTTGGAATCATCTAAACCGATGATAGGGGAATGAGGATCTAAAATAACAGCCGCAGCAAACACCGCACCAGCTAACGGTCCACGTCCGGCTTCATCAACGCCCGCAATCAATGACATAAATTAACGCAGAATACCGCGCGTGACGTTGCGCAAAAAATTGACCATATCTGATAATTCTTTGCTATCACCGGCTAAATCTTCCATTTGATCGATGGCATCTTCAAGGCGTAAATTCATTTTATAAATCATTTTGTACGCTTTTCGAATAAGGCGAATGTCTTCTGCAGAAATACCGTTACGCTCCATTCCAACAGAATTAATGCCATGCGGACGGGTTGGTCGACCACCTGCCATCACAAAAGGCGGGATATCTTGAGTAATGGCACTACCCATTGCAGAAAAACTATATTGACCAATTTGTGTGAATTGATGCACGAGGGTGAAACCACCCAAAATGGCGTGACTATTTAATCTGACATGACCAGCAAGTGATGCGCCATTTGCCATAATGACATGGTTGCCAATGACGCAATCATGAGCAACGTGCGTGTATGCCATGAATAAATTATCATTACCAATCTTGGTGAGGCTATTATCTTGCTTAGTACCACGGTGCATAGAGGTGTATTCACGAATCATATTGCGATCACCAATTTCAAGACGTGTTACTTCATTTGCGTATTTTTTATCTTGAGGATCTTCACCAATTGAACAAAATTGATAAATGTGATTATCTTGACCTAAGGATGTATGTCCTTTAATCACAACATGTGGACCTATAATTGTTCCAGCGCCAATTTTGACGTTAGCGCCAATAATAGAATACGCGCCTACTTGCACATCATCGGCAAGTTCAGCGCGTGAGTCGATAATTGCTGTTGAGTGAATCAAAGTTTAGTCTACCACTGCCGCACAACGAATTTCCGCACTCGCAACGAATTCACCGTCTACATCAGCGCGGCATTCAAATGCCCACACATTACGTTTACTTTTTATAAAACGTGCTTCAAGCATTAACTGATCTCCCGGCACAACAGGGCGTTTAAATTTTGCTTTATCAATGCCAACTAAATAATAAATCATTCCTTTGAGTTCCTCACCGGCTGTTTCAGAGGCAAGTAATCCTGTCGTTTGCGCCATGGCTTCTAAAATCAACACGCCTGGCATAACGGGTTTTTGGGGGAAATGCCCTTGAAAAAACGGTTCATTATACGTCACGTTTTTCACCCCGAGTAAACTAACACCAGGCTCGCACGCTACTACTTTATCAACAAGTAAAAAAGGATAACGATGAGGAAGAAAGGCTTGAATTTGGAGAATATCTAACTTAACAGACATGATTTTAATTTCACTTATTTTTTAGAGAACAAAGGAGAGTAAGGCGAATTTTTTAAAGCGCTCAGTCTGGCATACTAGATAATTTTTGTTGTACTTGGGCGGTCACGTCAATTTGTTCACTAGCGTAAATGACGCCATCGGTGAGAAGTAAATCAAAGCCTTGATCTTTTGCAATACCACGAATGGCTTCAACAATGTGACGTTGAAGTTTACCTAATTCTTCGTTACGGCGAACGTTAAAAT
>OMIH01000083.1 GCA_900299045.1 Methylococcaceae bacterium | reverse complement strand
TGACCATGCCATCATACACCTCAAAGGTGACTTCATCGCCTTGATCGGGCGGCACGTCAGATTTCCAACTCTGGCTATTGAACTCAAAATAATCGTCTTGGCTTTTTACAATACCGATCTGTTTTTCATGATCGTAGGATTCAATTTGTCCGATAAGCATGGTCTTTTCCTGTTTTTATTTTTATTGATTGGATGACGCTGTTAAGCGTTCGATTTTATCATGTAAAAGTTGCGCCTCACGCTCGACCTGTGCCAGTTGCGCGTAAAATAGCTCAACTTCTGCACTGGCAGGCAAATCACGCGTTTCTTCTTGCAGAAATTCGAGCGTATTTTGCTTGAGCGTCGCAAGCGTTTCGTTATGCCACGTTTGCCCTGCTTGAAAAAGTGTTGCCAATAGCATATTAAATTTTATAGCCGCGATGAACCGCGACAATACCTTGTGTCATGTTGAAATAGTCGCAACGCTCAAGACCCGCTTCTTGCATCATTGTTTTTAATTCGTTTTGCTTTGGGTGCATACGAATAGATTCGGCTAAATAACGGTAACTGTCTTCGTCATTGGCAACGAATTTGCCAATTTTGGGTAATAATTTAAACGAGTAAAAATCGTACACTTTTTCGGTGATAGGATCGATTGGATGTGAAAACTCAAGAACAATCACGCAACCGCCTGGTTTTAAAACGCGACGCATAGAACGTAGTGCTGCAGCTTTATCTGTCACATTGCGTAAACCGAATCCAATACAGACACAATCAAACGTATTATCCGCAAACGGCAAGCATTCTGCATTGACTTGGGCGTAACGAATATTGGTGGTCAAGCCTCGATCAATTAAACGATCACGCCCCGTATTTAACATCGCAGCGTTAATATCAGCTAAAACCACTTGGCCGCTTTCGCCAACACGCGCACTAAAACGTGCCGTTAAATCACCCGTTCCCCCCGCCAAATCGAGTACGCTATATCCCGTATGCACTTGGCTCAAATCCACGGCAATACGTTTCCAAATACGATGCACGCCTACGGACATTAAATCGTTCATAATGTCGTAACGCTTGGCAACGGAATCAAAAACGCCGCGAACCAATTTGACTTTATCTTGAGTGGCGACTTCTTTAAAGCCAAAATGCGTAGTGTTTTGCGTCATAGTGATTTCCTTGAATGGCGAATAATAGATTTCAAATAAGGGATAGAATTATAGCCCTAAAACCAACAGACTCAAAAAAACAGCACATCAGGCGTGTTAAAATCAATCAATTTAGGTGTTATCTTGTTCAATTTACAGGCTTGGTTTAGCATAGCGCACTTTATTGCCCCATCATTTAATGACGAGAAATCAACATGACCACAGAAAATACGCCTTGGACACGCGACGAATTTGAAGCGCAATTGCGAGGGATGGAAAAATTTTATCATATTCATCATCTTTATCACACGTTAATGAATGAGGGAAAGTTAACGCAAGCGCAACTACAAGGTTGGGTAGCTAATCGCTTTTATTATCAAGTGAGTATTCCCATTAAAGATGCCAATATTTTAGCAAACTGCCCAGATCGTGAAACACGTGCTAAATGGACGCAACGTATTTTGGATCATGATGGGCACGAGGGCGACGTTGGTGGTATTGAAGCATGGATTCAACTTGGTATTGCCGTGGGTTTAACACGCGAAGAAATTACTTCTTTAAAACACGTTTTACCGGCTGTGCGGTTTGCTGTTGATGCGTATGTCAATTTTGCACGTCGTGCAGAATGGCACGAAGCCGCCAGTTCATCGTTGACAGAACTCTTTGCACCTAAAATTCATCAGCAACGTCTTGATAATTGGCCTCAGCATTATCCTTGGGTAGATCAAGAAGGTTATAACTATTTCCGCAAACGCTTAACTGAGGCAAGACGTGATGTAGATCATGGTTTAGCCATTACACTGGACTGGTATCAAACACGCGAGCAGCAACACCGTATGATGGATATTTTAAAATTCAAATTGGATGTTTTATGGTCGATGGCAGATGCGATGTATTTAGCCTATGTTGCCAATATGCCACCTTATTTTAATGTTGCAAAATAATAAACGTTATAAACCGTCGCACGATTCGCTCCAAAAAACTTCTAACACTATGAATAAAAACTCTTTTTTGCATCGTCACGCGCTGTTTTTACCTATTTACTCAACAGTGCTGCTGTACACGCTTTACTATGGCATTAGTGTGTTTGAATTTGATGTAAAAATTGAGCCGACATCGGTGCCTCTCGATGCACTAGTGCAATTAATTTTTGCGTATATTTTGTACTCGCTTTCACGTCGTGCATGGATATTTTTTATCTTACACGCGCTGATTATGGGCGTCTTATACATTGGTAACCCGATTAAAATTGCTTTTTTCGGTGGACCGTTGATGCCTGACGATATTTTTGCACTACGCTCACTGCTTTTGATTTTGAGTGGTTGGAAATTCCTTGCGCTTGCACTGCCGCTGGTGGCGCTTGGAAGTTTACTTGTTTTTAATTTTAAATTACGACGTTTGCACAATTACATTGGCGGTGTATTCGCTGGCGTTTTACTCTTAACGGTGATGTATCAACCCAATTCTATTGTGTATCCCATTGATACTTATATTGGCACCAAAGAATGGGATCAACGCTCTAATTATTTGTGGCAAGGCGCAACGATTCACACGTTGCTTGAAACAGCACGTTATTTTTTGGTTGCAGATAAAGCGCCCGATGTCGACGTGGCTCGCGCCGCGGCAAAGCAATTACTCGCGCAAAATCCCGTGACTAGCAAAGAACAATCAACTGAAAATGGTAAACCACGCAATGTACATATTGTGCTACTTGAATCATTTTGGGACGTGAACAATCTAAAAAAAGTCAACTTTAGTCAAAATCCACTGTCAGATGATTTTCGCAAGTTATGGAAAACAGCCGATAATTCTGTCGCTCTTGTGCCTGTTTTTGCGGGCATGACCGCTAATTCAGAATTTGAGGTACTATGCGGTTTTCCGGTGACAAAAAACACGGTGAAATTTGAGCGTCAATTATTAAATGATGTGCCATGTTTGCCGCGTTTGCTTGCTGATAAAGGCTATAAAACGGTTGTATCACATCCGAATGTTCCCGTTTTTTGGAATCGGGTGAATGCGTACCATCGTGTTGGTTTTCAAACGTATTGGTCGGAAAAAGATTTTGATCTTGATGATATTAATCGTGAATTTTTAGGTGATAGCTCACTGTATCGGCAAGTGCTAGGAAAAATTGCGAGTACACTCGATTCAAAAGAGCCAATTTTAGATTATATTGTGACTTATTTTGGGCATTGGGATTACCCCTTAAATGAAAATCGTCCTCCTCAAGTTACCAGTACCTCACAAGTAGAAGAGGTTAACGGTTATGCGAATACGACGTACTACAAATCGCGTGAATTTGTAGCGTTTCTCAACAATTTACAAAAAAGTGATCCGAATGGCATTATTGTCGCATTTGGTGATCATCTGCCGTTTTTAGGTGAACATTTTGCGGGTTATGTCGAATCCGATGTACTCAAAAATAGTCGGGGTGATTTTTCAGATGCCATGTTCAAATCCTACGTTAGTACGCCATTACTCATTATTGATGGTGAAAAAGGGGCGTTAAAGGTGGGGCGCTTACCGCTTTATCAAGTGCCAAAATTGATTTTAGGGCTCCTCAATATTCATCAACCCACCATTATGGATTACACCACGCCGCCTGAAAATGAGCGCATTAGACCACTCGCGGGATTGCATTTTGATGAATGGGCTGATGGGCAGATTCGCGTATGCAAAGCACCGCCTTATTCGCCTGAATGCGAGCGTTCACTCGCGTGGATTGAGGCGGTTAAAACGGTAAGTAATGATTTATTTATTGGCGAGCAATTCACTCGCCCATTATTAGATCAACGCTAGCGCAAACATTAAGGCATCTTCACGATTGTTGTTTTCGGCGGGGTAATAGTTTCGGCGTACCCCAATTTCGTTAAAGCCCATGGACTCATAAAGCGAAATGGCGTGAATATTGGTCGGGCGAACTTCTAAAAACATGGTTTCGGCTTCGCTGTAAGCCACAGAAATCAAATGTTCTAAAATTTTTCGCCCGATGCCTTGTTTTTTTTCTTTTGGTGAAACGCATAAATTTAAAATATGCGCTTCGCCGACAGCCATACTCATGATTCCGTAACCGAGTATTTCATCGTTAATTTCACAGACCCAATTTTGGTAGCGCATATTGAGGCAATCTCGAAAAATATCTTCACCCCACGGAAACAGATAACTCGCGTTTTCAATAGCGACAACTTGCGCTAAGTCTGAACGATTCATTTTTCGCAGGCGCATTAATTCTTTACGCCCGATAGAATCAGGAAATACTTTGGCATAAAATTCCACATCGGCATCATAAATAACAAAATCTTTTAATCGGTCTAATAGGTCGCGCATGGTTACATTGTGGGTTGGTATCAATTTGAATAGAGTTATTAAGGTTGAATTTTAAAGCATCGATTTTGCAATTAAGGCTAAACCGGCTAAAAATAGAAAAATAGCAAAAATACGGTTGTATTTGTCATTGTCGATATTGCCATAGAGCGTTTCTTCAATAAATAAAAACGTCAATATACCTACTTGTACTAATGCGGCTTTTGTACTGTAGGCAAGGGTGAACGGCGTGCATAATAAGCAGTGTAAGCAGTTGAAATGCGGCAAAGACGGCATAACAAGCGGCAGCGGTCACGCGCGTTGTATCTTTAGGGTAATTTTTGCTGTAAATCATGACCGTTAAAAGCGAGCCACCTAAATTACTGACACCGCGAATGAATCCTGTTACGGCAAGATACAAGCGCTCAAATTTCACGATAGATTGCAGGGCGTTTTCCATTTTTGGCAAAAAACTTTTGAGTGCCACCAGCAGTAAAAATAGTCCCATGATAAAGCCAACATTGATTTTGACAGACGTGATCAATGCTAAACAAAGTACGATAAAGGGAACGCAGTAGCGCAGTACATTTTTGAAAAAATCACGATCAATATACTCAACGTGCTTGACCACTTGCAATAAACTGATTGCAACAGAAATAGGTAGCACAATACCGAGTGCATCAACAAAGCTATATCCAAGCAGTAGAAGGGCAGGCGTGCCAAAAAGTAGCATTCCCACGCCAAAAATAGATTGAATGGTCGCAGTAACAAGAATAGTGAGTAGTATATCTAGTGGCATGATTTGAAGGTCTTCATGAATGAATGTAAACATAAAAGGGCTTTTACCAAAAAGGTGGACGACGAATTGTATTTCTTTGTTTTCATCGTGACCATTTAAATAATACGCTGGCTAGTGATTACTGTGAGGTTTTAGCTCATTTCCCAACCCATCAAACGACTGTAAAGCAAATTGCAAATCCTGCCATACTTTACGCTTTTCAATGGGAGAGCGTAGTAAATAAGCAGGATGATAAATTGCAATTAACGGTTTATGTTGAAAGCGATGCACTTGCCCACGCAATTTTGCCATTGTGTGCTGAGTTTCAAGCAGGGTTTGCGCAGAAATGCGACCAACCGCTACAATCATTTTTGGATTAATCAACGCGATTTGTTGAAATAAATAATCACGACAAGCGTGTATTTCATCGATATGCGGATCACGATTGTGGGGGGGGCGGCATTTTAAAATATTTGCGATGAACACTTCTTCGCGCGTCAATTGCATTGCACGCAGCATTTCAGTTAATAATTTGCCCGCCTCACCGACAAAGGGTCTACCTTGCATATCTTCTTCTTTTCCTGGAGCTTCACCGATAAATAACCATTCTGCGTTGAGATTGCCTTCACCAAATACTGTTTGTGTGCGTGTGGTACATAATGTGCACCGCTCACACTGCGTCACTTGAGTGCGCAAGGTGTCCCATGAATGAGAATTTGTTGGAAGACTCGGTTCAGCGCTTACGGGCAGTGAGGGTATATCTTGGGAAATGGCGCGTGTATCCGCTTTGCGCAACTGCCAAACAGTAATGCCGAGGGCATTGAGGTAATGTAAGCGTGTGTGTTCAGAAAGTGTCATAGGTCAAAAAATAGAAAAACCGTCAAAATAGTGACTATTATAACGAGTAATTACCAACGCGAATCGTTAAAAAATTTACTTTTATGTTCAATTCAAATTTACCGGTAATTCTGTTAAGGTGAATAACCTAAATTGATAACCACAAAACTGTTTAATTTATATCTTGACATCCTCCTCGACCTAAAGGTGCGGGGATTCCCAACATCACTATTGAGAGCTTCCTAATTCAACGAGAACAACTTATGCAGACTGGCTACAGAAGATTTACATTCTCTCCAAAGGCTATCCCCGCAAGCCCTGCGGTTCTTATATTCTTTGCCGCGTTAATGTCGCGGTCGTGTGTTGCTTTGCATTCGGGACAAATCCATTCTCGCACACGCAAATCTAATCGTGAAAGAATGTGTCCACAACAAGAACACCGTTTTGAACTCAGAAAAAACTGGTCAATTTTGACCAAGTTTCGTCCTACCCAATCGGCTTTGTATTCAAGTTGTGCGACAAATTTACCCCAACTGGCATCTGCAATATGTTTGCTCAATGTAGGGTTTTTAATCATGTTTTTTACTCTTAACGATTCTACGCAAACCACTTGGTTTTCGTTTATCAGTTCGCGGGTCAACTTGTGCAAGTTGTCCAATCGACAATCGGAGATTTTGGCGTGAATACGGGCGACTTTCAATCTAGCTTTAGCGCGATTCGCAGAACCGATTTTTTTTCTGCTCAGGTCGCGTTGTGCTTGAGCAAGTTGCGTTTCGTATTTGACCGTATGGCGGGGGGTGTCGATTTTGAGACCGTTATCGGTAACAAACAAATGTTTAATGCCAACATCAATGCCGATGGTTTTATCGGTTTTTGGCAAAAGTTGATTTTCAAATTCGCACAGACACGACACAAAGTATCGTCCTGCATAATCTTTGGAAACCTTAATAGTGCTGGGTTCGCATGGCAGTTTACGCGACCAGTGAATATCAAGCGGTTCTTTGCTTTTGGCAAGATAGATTTTGCCATCAAGGTATTTGAACGCGCTTTTAGAGAATTCGGCAGATTGCTTCCGATTTTTCTTTTTGAATGTAGGATAGTTTGCGCGTCCTTCAAAAAAGTTCTTAAACGCTACTTGTTGGTGACGCAAGACTTGTTGAGTGGGAACACAAGAAACGTCGTTCAAAAAACTAAATTCGGGGATTTTCTTCAATTCAGTCAATCTAGCACTGGCTTGAAGATAGCCGATTTTTTCCTTGCTTTGGTAGTACAAATCAGTACGCCAACGCAGAATAGAGTTATACACAAATCGCACACAACCGAATGTTTGAGCAAGCAAGTTCGCCTGCTCGTCAGTTGGGTAAAATCGGTATTTGTAGGCTCTATTTTTCATGTCTCACATTTTAATTTAAAAAATGTGATAATCCAAAAACAAAGTAAGCCCTATTATGGAGAATGCGTGATTGAGGGCGGCTATCGCCGCCGCGCTTACCTCCCCGCCATGAACGGCGGGGTATCACGCGCTATTTGATGAAAAATAAAAATATTATCCCAACAGACAAAGAACACTTTATGCGTGAGCAAGATTTTATTGTGTCTAAAACGGATTTAACTGGACGCATTATTTATGGTAATGAAATTTTTATCGAATTTTCAGGCTATGAAGAGCATGAGTTATTAGGCAGTCAGCACAATATCATTCGTCATCCTGATATGCCGCGTGCTGTATTTAAAATGCTGTGGGATTATTTATCCGAAGATAAAGAAATTTTTGCTTTTGTTAAAAATATGTCAAAAGACGGCAGTTTTTATTGGGTATTTACGCATGTTGCCCCCATTTTGAACGCGAAGAAACAAAAAATTGGTTATACCTCTGTGCGACGTATGCCAAATCCTAAAGCAATTCCTATTGTTGCCGATGTATATAAATCGATGTTAAATGCTGAAAGACAAGCCGGAGCAAAAAATGCGATGGCGGCTTCTGGCGATGTGTTAAATACGTTATTACAGGAAAAAGGCGTTACTTATGATGAGCTTATCAATGTTCTTCAGGCACTTTAAAATCAAAGAATCCGTTGCGTTAGTCGCAATAGCGTTTCTTTGGAGCGGTACGTTAATTTACACTTGGATGCTAAGTGTCAATTGGCTCGTTCCTGCTTGTTTAACGGTAGGGGCTTTATTTTCTGTTTTACTTTGGAAACTGTCGCGTAGACGTGACAAAATTTTGCTCGCACAACTGCTTAACGCCAGTCAAGAATGGCGTAAAGGGAATGTGAATGTGCGTATCACGCAAATTGGTGGAAAAAAAAATCACTTGCAGCAATTGTCTTGGGCATTAAATGACTTGATGGATCAAGTTGAAACAGCACAAGTAGATATGTATTACTCGATGGCTTATGTGACGTATGGAGATTTTAGTCGTCGTAGTTATCCCGCTGGTTTACATGGTGGTTTTGCACAAGCATCAATACGCCTTAACTCTTTAACAAAAGTATTATCGTCAACCACCAGCGGTATTAATGAGTTGATGCGCGCCTTAAATGACGGTGATTTTACTAAAACAGTGACTGTGAGCGTGCGTGGCGAGTACGAAAATGCGATTGAAAACGCTATGCAAGCGATGCGTACGATGCAAACATTGATGGATAACATCGGTGAGGTGATGGGGAAGGTTGCCCAAGGTGATATTCGTGAACGCGTTAAAGCCGTTGCGCAAGGTGATTTTGCACAACTCAAACAAAATATTAATTTATCGCTCGATGCGCTCGAAGGCAGTTTGAATGATATTACACTCGTAGCGAGTGCGCTTGCCCAAGGCGATTTAACACCCAATATTGAGAAAATATACCCTGGTACGTTTGGGAAAGTGCTTTCAGGTATGAATCGCACGGTTGAAAATTTAAAAGTGTTGGTGAGTGAAATTAAAGATTCAAGCGAAATTATTGAGCAAGCGGCAAAAGAAATTTCAATGGGGAATTTTGATTTATCTAATCGCACCGAGGCGCAGGCACATAGCTTGGAAGAAACGGCAGCCAATATGTCAGAATTTACCTGTACAATTGAGCAAAATAGTCAAAATGCAAATCGTGCAAATGAATTAGCGCATGCCTCCTCAACTATTGTGCGTAATGGGGTAACAGCGGTTAATCAAGTGGTGCAAACCATGGAAGGCATTAACGATTCATCAAAAAAGATTGTGGATATTATTTCCGTTATTGATGGTATTGCGTTTCAAACAAATATTTTGGCGCTCAATGCCGCAGTGGAAGCAGCGCGAGCAGGGGAGCAAGGTCGTGGTTTTGCCGTTGTTGCTACAGAAGTTCGCAATCTTGCGCAACGTGCTGCTGCTGCCGCAGGTGAAATCAAGCATTTAATTGGTGATTCTGTTGATAAGGTTCAACAAGGTAGCTATTTAGTGGCAAAGGCTGGGAAAACGATGGAGGAAATTTTAAGCTCTATTCAAAGCGTTACCAACACCATTACTGAAATTACGGTAGCGTCTAATGAGCAATCACTGGGAATCAATCAAGTAAATCAAGCGTTGCACAATATGGATGAGGTGACGCAACAAAATGCGGCACTTGTAGAACAAGCTACCTCCGCTGCGCAATCGCTAGAGCAGCAAACGCAAAACTTATCTGCAACTATTGCGAGTTTTAAATTAACGTCGTAGCGGTGATTATTTGAGAGTAAATTGACATGCGCGACTTGATGATAATCTACGAAAGAGCGTGATTCTATCGGTT
Organism: Methylococcaceae bacterium; assembly: GCA_900299045.1. GTDB lineage: Bacteria > Pseudomonadota > Gammaproteobacteria > Methylococcales > Methylomonadaceae > UBA10906. The sequence goes on along the minus strand of OMIH01000083.1, from coordinate 41,214 downwards.
GCTATTTTATGTGGTCACGCAGCGTTGCGTGAATTTGATAGTATTTTTTCTCTTGAAATAGACTATTTTTCAACAAACCCGTGCTTTGTATTACCATTATTTGTTGCGAGTGGTTATAATTAAGGGAAAGGTTATTTTCAACTCAATTCCCCTAATCGTTATTTTGATTACTCAACTCGCCATTCATCTGTGTAAAAAACTTCCTTCATGGTGTTGGGGTTTCAAATCATCATGAAAAAAAATCAGCGCATACTTTCTCGATTACTCTTTCTCTACATCTTGGCTAGCTGGCTTGGTATTGTCGGTGTGATTGCTAAGATGGTTTATAGCGAAATTCAGACATCTAAATATCAAGCGTATTATTTAAGTGAAATTAGTAAACAATTAAGCTTTAAACTTGAAAATAAGCCCAGTGATGCCATTCGCTATCCCACGCACGGGCCTTATGATCAGCGTTTGGGCTATACATTGCTATCGGATCAAATTGACCGTTTACAGAAAGTGGGATTTGGCGTAAGTGCGCAAGCGACTTTATCGCCTATGATGTTATCGCTGATGGATGAATATGGATTGTTTCCACTTTATCATGAAAAAAATCAAGCGGGTTTGCGTTTAGTTGATGAGAATGATAATCCCTTATTTACCGCTGTTTATCCTACTTATGGTTATCCTAATTTTGAGGATATTCCCTCTGTCATTTTACATACACTCCTTTTTATTGAAAATCGTGAATTACTCGACGACAAATATAAAAGTGTGAATCCTGCTGTTGAGTGGGAGCGCTTAGGGTTTGCTGTCTTACAGATGATGGCAAAAAAACTCGGGGCTGATGTCAATGTACCAGGAGGAAGTACGCTCGCTACGCAGCTTGAAAAATATCGTCACTCACCTAACGGCTATACAGAATCTATTGTTGAAAAAATACGTCAAATGGCCAGCGCGTCTATTCGTGCTTATCTTTTAGGTGCGGATACACGCCAAATGCGTCGCCAAATTGCACTTGCGTATTTAAATACCATGCCGCTTGCTGCATCTGAAAAATCAGGTGAGGTACATGGTTTAGGCGATGGTTTAGTGTCATGGTTTGGCGCGAATTTTAAAGAAACCAATCAATTACTTGCCCAAGAGGCGATTAAAACACCCAATCCAACGCCAGAGCAAGCAAAAGCCTACCGTGAAGTGCTCAGTATTTTGCTTTCGCAACGTCGTCCAACCTATTTACTTGGCGCGGGTTATGATGCGCTGCAAAATCTTACGGATAGTTATTTGCGCCTACTTGCCACACAAGGCGTTATTTCACCCGCATTGCGTGATGCCGCTTTAGCCATCAAACTCGAACGCGTACCTAAAAGCAGTACACATTATTTATTTGTCACCGAGCAAAAAACACAAAACGTGCTTCGTGCGCGATTAGCGCAGAATTTGGGTATTAAAACGAATTACGATTTGGATCGTTTAGATTTAACGGTAAAAACAACGCTCAATTATGACGTCCAAAAACAAGTGAATTCTGCCCTGCGTAAATTAGGTGACCCAGTAAATGCGCGAGCAGCCGGTTTGTTTGGCGAAAGGATGTTAGCACCGGGTACAGACCTGAGTCCGATTATTTACAGTTTGATGTTATTTGAACGCAGTGAGCAAGGTAATTTGCTGCGTATTCAAACTGATAATTATGATCAACCTCTTGATATTAATGAAGGTATTCGTCTGGATTTAGGCTCTACAGCAAAATTACGCACACTGGTACATTATTTAGAATTAGTGGCGGATATTTACCAAGTGTATCAAGGTGAATCTCCTCAAGCACTCGCGAAAGTTGAATTGCATCCACGTGATTATTTATCTGCGTGGGTTATTGAGCAATTGAGAGCTAGACCTAAAATGACGGTAGAAGATATTCTCAATCAAGCGCTTGAGCGTCAATATTCTGCAAGTCCTGCTGAATATTTTTATACCGGCGGTGGTGTGCATCATTTTAACAACTTTACGGATGATGACGATTTTAAAGTCATGTCTGTGCGTGATGCGTTGCGAAATTCGGTCAATTTGGTATTTATTCGAATGATGCGAGATTTAACGTATCATCATTTGTATAAACCAGAAGGGATTGCGCGTTGGCTTGAAAATCCCGATGATAATAAGCGAAAAGAGTATTTAACCCGTTTTGCCGATAGAGAAGGCTTAGTGTATTTGCGTCGTTTTTACGCTAAATATAAAGGCAAGAGCACTGATGATAATTTAGAAACGCTCACGCAAAAAGTATTTGCCAAGCCATCGCGTTTAACGATGCTTTATGAGTCTATTTATCCAGACCGTGATGTACAGGCGCTAACGACTTATTTACAAGAACATTTGCCAGCATCTGTACTTGCAAATGAAAATATTGATACGTTATTTTATAAATATTCGACCGATAACTTTGATTTGCAAGATCAAGGCTATATTACAAAAGTACATCCTTTGGAACTTTGGATGGTGCAGTATTTGTCTAAGCATCCTAATGCAACGCGCGATGAAGTGATTGCGGCAAGTGTTGACGAGCGTCAAAATGTGTATTTGTGGTTGTTTAAAAATATGCACCACTACGCGCAGCAGCGTCGAATTATGACGCTTTTAGAAGATGATGCGTTTAAGCAAATTCATGATGCGTGGGAGCGGTTAGGGTATCCTTTTGCATCACTAACACCGTCCTATGCAACCGCCATTGGCGCGTCAGGTGATCGCCCAGCGGCATTAGCCGAGTTAATTGGGATTATTAACAATGATGGGATGCGATTGCCTGCTGTGCGTTTCTCTCACTTGCATTACGCTAAAGCAACGCCCTACGAAACTATTTTAGATAAAACCCGCGAAACAGGGCAGCAAGTGCTACTACCCGAAGTGGCGCATGCTGCGCGTAGTGCGCTTATTGGCGTTGTGGCTAATGGTACAGCTGGGCGATTGAATGGTGTTTATAAAGATGAACATGGCAAACCCTTAGCCGTGGGCGGGAAAACAGGAACGGGCGATCATCGCAAAGAAAAATGGGGCGCTGGTGGGCAATTGATTGAATCTAAATTCGTCAGTCGCGCTGCAACATTTACGTTTTTCTTAGGGGATCGTTTTTTTGGTGTTATTACTGCGTATGTGACGGGCGATAATGCGGAAAGTTATCATTTTACCAGCTCGCTACCAGTGCAAATTTTGAAATTTTTAGAGCCTACACTCTCACCATTACTTCATCAAAGTAATTTAAAATCAACGTCGATTACACAAACGCCAGACACTACTGCGACCGAAAGTATACGATGACAAAAATCATCGGGACGTTTTTATGCTATGCTACACATAATAATTTTACTCTTTTATTTTTTTGATTTATGCGAACACGTCTTAAAATTTGTGGGTTTACCGATGTGGAAAAAGCGGTTTATGCCGCCACTTTAGGTATTGATGCGGTGGGTTTAGTGTTTTACGCGCAGAGTCCGCGTAATGTTTCAATACAAACAGCGCAGAAAATTGCGCAAGCGCTACCCCCCCTTGTATCGGTTGTGGGGTTGTTTGTGAATGAACAAGAAGATGTCATTCGTGATGTCATTGATCAGGTGCCTTTGAATTATTTACAATTTCATGGTGATGAATCAGGGGCTGATTGTCGAATTTATAATAAGCCTTATATTAAATCAATAAGTATGAAAAACGGTCTCGATTTTGATGCGCTCTTTGAGGAGTATCATGATGCGTCAGCGTTGCTACTAGATGCGTATCACCCAAATGCTAAAGGGGGAATGGGGAAAGTGTTTGACTGGGATTTGATTCCAAAAGAACGTAGTTTGCCTATTATTTTAGCAGGTGGTCTAAGCGCTAAGAATATAAAACGCGCTATTAAAATCGTTATGCCGTATGCCGTCGATGTCAGTAGCGGTGTAGAATTAGAAAAAGGTCATAAAGACATCGTTAAAATGACCGCATTTACACAACAAGTACAAGAAGGTGACCGAGAAACACTATGACCGAAAAATATAACATGCCTGACGCTAGAGGACATTTTGGCGTTTATGGCGGCATTTTTGTCGCTGAAACCCTCATGCCTGCTATCGAAGAACTCAATACCGCCTATCAGCATTATATGCAAGATGCGGATTTTATTGCCGAGTTAGATAAGGATTTGCAGCATTATGTCGGTCGTCCTTCACCGCTTTATTATGCAGAGCGTTGGAGTCAAGCACTCGGTGGCGCACAAATTTATTTGAAACGCGAAGATTTAAATCATACAGGTTCACACAAAATTAACAATACAGTCGGGCAGGCTCTATTGGCTAAACGCATGGGTAAAACGCGTATTATTGCGGAAACCGGTGCTGGGCAACACGGTGTTGCCACCGCGACAGTGGCAGCACGATTAGGTCTTGAATGTGTTATTTATATGGGCGCGGTTGACGTTGCGCGTCAATCACTCAACGTGTATCGCATGAAATTACTGGGCGCAAAAGTCGTTGCCGTAGAATCGGGTTCAAAAACCTTGAAAGATGCGCTAAATGAAGCCTTGCGTGATTGGGTAACAAATATCGATAATACTTTCTATATTATTGGCACCGTAGCCGGCCCGCATCCTTACCCTGCAATGGTTAGGGATTTTCAAGCTATTTTAGGGCGAGAAGCACGCGCCCAATGTTTAGCACAAACAGGAAAACTGCCTAGCGCATTAGTGGCTTGTGTAGGGGGGGGATCGAATGCAATGGGATTGTTTTATCCATTTATTGATGATGCACATGTAAAATTAATCGGTGTTGAAGCAGCGGGTGATGGTGTGGAAACGGGACGTCACTCAGCACCGTTATGTGCCGGTCGCCCTGGTGTGCTCCACGGTAATCGTACCTATTTGATGTCTGATGATGACGGTGAAATTATTGAAACGCATTCAATTTCAGCGGGTCTTGATTATCCTGGTGTTGGTCCTGAACACGCTTGGCTAAAAGACTCTGGTCGCGCAAGCTATGTCAATATTACTGATGATGAGGCGCTGGGCGGTTTTTATGCGTTAACACGCATGGAAGGCATTATCCCTGCTTTAGAATCCAGTCATGCCATGGCTTATACGTTAAAGCTTGCCCCTACTATGAAAAAAGATGACATTTTAATTGTGAATTTATCGGGGCGCGGCGATAAAGATATGCAAACTATGGCAAAACGAGAAGGAATTGAACTATGAGTCGTTTAGCTGCAACTTTCGCTGAATTAGCACAAAAAAACCGTAAAGCCCTTATTCCCTTTGTCACTGCAGGTGATCCAAATCCGCAGTTTACTGTGCCACTAATGCACGCAATGGTGAGTGCTGGCGTTGATATTATTGAATTGGGTGTGCCTTTTTCAGATCCCATGGCGGATGGTCCTGTGATTCAACGCGCAAGTGAACGAGCGCTTGCACATCATCAGAGTTTACGAACCACATTGGCTATCGCAACCGAATTTCGTAAAACAAATGGTCATACACCCATTGTTATCATGGGATATTTAAATCCTGTGGAAGTGATGGGATATGAAAAATTTGCTGATGCGGTTCACGCAGCGGGCATTGATGGCGTTCTAACCGTTGATTTACCCCCAGAAGAAGCACAAGAATGTACCGAACTACTTAAAACACGCGATGTAGCCCCCATCTTTTTGCTTGCGCCAAATAGTAGCGCGGCACGCATTGCCAAAATGGACTCAATTGGTGCGGGATATTTATATTATGTTTCACTTAAAGGTGTTACGGGCGCTGGACATTTGAATGCGGCGGAAGTTGAAACAAAATTAGCGGAAATTCGTGCCAATACCAAATTACCCATTGCTGTGGGTTTTGGCGTAAAAGATGCGCAAACAGCTAAAACGATTGCCAATTTGGGCGATGGCGTGGTGATTGGTAGCGCTTTAATTAGTGAGATTGAAGCAAATTTGCACAGTCCAGCGCAAGCAAAAGAAGCTATTATTGAATTATTAACCGCTATGCGGCAGGCAATGGATAACTGATTATGAGTTGGTTTGAAAAATTACGACCGTCGATTATTCGCACAGAATCGACGAACAAAAAAAATACCGTGCCAGAAGGTTTATGGGCAAAATGTCCAAGTTGTAATGCCATTTTGTACAACAGTGAATTGGAAAAAAATGGCAGTGTGTGTCCTAAATGTGATCATCACATGCGTATTTCAGCGCGTGCAAGGCTCAATTTATTTTTAGATGAACAGGGGCGTGAAGAAGTAGGCAAGTACGTCAAGCCTGTTGATCCATTAAAATTTAAAGACAGTAAAAAGTATAAAGACCGTATTTTGCAAGCACAAAAACACACCAAAGAAAATGATGCGTTGATTGTTATGAAAGGGCAATTGCATGGTCAAGCTATTGTGGCTGCCGCATTTGATTTTAATTTCATGGGGGGCTCGATGGGCTCGGTGGTGGGCGAAAAGTTTGTACGCGGTGTGAATAAAAGTTTGGAGCTTGGTGTACCATTTATCGTCTTTACCGCGAGTGGTGGAGCAAGAATGCAAGAATCGTTATTTTCATTATTTCAAATGACAAAAACGAGCGCCGCATTAACTAAGCTCTCACAACGTGGCTTGCCCTATATTTCATTTATGACAGACCCGACCATGGGCGGTGTATCAGCGAGTTTAGCTATGCTTGGTGATATCAATGTAGCCGAGCCTAATGCGTTGATTGGTTTTGCTGGTCCGCGCGTAATTGAACAAACTGTTCGTGAAAAATTGCCTGAAGGTTTTCAACGTAGTGAATTTTTGCAAGAGCATGGCGCTATTGATATGATCATTCACCGCCGTGATATACGCGAAAAAATAGCGAGTATTTTGGCAATTTTGATGTTGAATCGAGATAAATACGATGTAGCAGCAGCGGCGACGCAACATGAAGCAATTGAGCTTTTGACACATGAAGTAGAAGACGCGGGCTAACGCTTGGCAAACACCATGAATCGTTTTAACAGTTTAGCGCAGTGGTTGTCTTGGCAAGAGAGTTTACACCCATTGACAATTGACTTAGGACTTGAGCGTGTTAAACGTGTTTTTGAGAAACTTCTCCCTAAAGGGTATTATCAACCCATTACGCTGACAGTTGCTGGTACAAATGGTAAAGGGTCAAGTGTTGCTTATTTGGAAGCTTTTTATTTAGCGGAAGGTCATAGCGTAGGGGCGTACACCTCACCCCATATTTTGCGCTATAGTGAGCGCATCAAAATTAATGGTATCCCTGTTAGTGATGATGTCATTTGCGCTGCATTTTCGGACATTGATCGTGCGCGTGGTGATACGACACTGAGTTATTTTGAATTTAGCACGCTTGCTGCATTGTTGATTTTTTCACAAGCACGTGTCGCTATCCAAATTTTAGAAGTGGGACTGGGTGGGCGTCTTGATGCGGTGAATATTGTAGATGCGGATGTTGCTATTGTGACGAGTATTGCAATTGATCATGTGGAGTGGCTTGGAAAGACGCGTGAGAAAATTGGTTATGAAAAAGCGGGCGTTTTTCGCCCACATAAACCAGCCATTATTGGTGAACCGAGTCCACCGGATGCGCTTATCAATTATGCTGCGAGTATACAGGCCGATGTATTTTGCATAAATGAGGCGTTTGGGTATGTCAAAAAGACACCGACATGGACGTGGCAAAGCGAACATGATGAGATAGCTGATTTGCCGGCACCTGCATTAAAAGGTGAGCATCAATATCGTAATGCTGCATCAGCAATTTTTGCTACGCATTGTTTAAAATCGCACTTGTCTATGAGTGACAACGCCATTCGCATGGGGCTACAACAGGTAAAATTGGCTGGACGATTTCAACTGATTGAGGGTGACATTCCAATTCTTTTGGACGTTGGACACAATCCGCAAGCGGTGGAAACACTCGTGGCATATCTTAACGAATATTTTCCAAATACACACATTCATGCTATTTTTTCGATGATGAAAGATAAAGATATTGCAGGTGTGTTGTCATTGATGAAACCCATCGTTTCTCAATGGTTTTTTACCCCACTCACGCATAATGCGCGTGCTGTGACTGAGTCCACTATGCGTACAATTTTTGATGATTGTCAGATTCAGACAGGGCATTGGGGTTTTTCTAGTTTTGCCCAAGCATTTCACGCGGCAAAAAATACAGCGCGAGCTGGCGATTTGATTTTAGTTTTTGGGTCATTTTTTTTAGTATCAGATTGCTGTATCAATTTAAAGATAGGTGAAATTAAACATGAACATTGATCATGAGTTAAAACAACGTTTAATGGGTGCATTTGTGGTCACAATATTGTCGGCAATACTTATACCGATGTTGTTTGATGACAGTGTTGAGGAAGAAGGGCAGGTGGTGAGTAATTTGAGTTTGCCTGTTGAAAGTCAATTTATGGAAGAGCCACCCGCAAAATTGCCTGTTAGCGCAGAGCAAGTTTTAGCCTTGCCTCCTCAAAATAATAAGACAGCGGTTGCGTCGCTCAATACGTCTACACCTAATACATTGCGCCCTGATGAGATGGAAGACATTTCACCTGCAGCAGCGCCTGTGACCAAGGCTGTGGTAGCACCCGCAGCGGTCAAACCGGTTCACGAAAAACCACGAAGTGAAAAACCGGTTTACTCCGAAACAACAAATTATGATATTCGTGGCGATGAGGTCGATGACGAGCCGCCCATGAAACCTAAATTAGCGCCTAAAAAACCGGCGGTGACTGTAGCAGAAGAGGATTTAGGTGCAGTCGAAACAAAAACGAAAAAACCTAGTAGCAGACTCGAAGAAGAGTTATTAAAACAAGTCCATGCCGCAAAACTCGTTGACAGCGTGAGTACACCCCCTGTTAAAGCAATTGCGCCTGTAGCAGATAGCGCAACTGCCGACGCGAAAAAAATCGCGGCTGCGGTAAGTGCACCTAAAGCGACAACTCCCTCGCGTTGGTATATCCAAGTCGGTAGTTTTACTAAAAAAGAAAATGCAACCGCCTTACTTGAAGGTTTACAAAAAGAAGGGTTGCCGGCATTGCTTGAACCCGTTCAAACTGAAAAAGGCGTCAGCTATCGCTTACGCGTAGGGCCTGAACTTGATGGTAAACGCGCTGCAGCAATGAAGCGAAAAATGGACGAGCAAAATATCAAATCTATTTTAGTTTCAGAATAACATCTTGTTTTCAAATTGTGTCTACGCTGTTACATGATATGCGTATCGTGTAACAGTGAGCTATCAACCATTTATCCTTAAAACTTTCTTCTTCAAATTTAGGTAAAAATAATGTGTGGTATTGTTGCTATCGTTTCTCATCAAGCGGTCAATCAAGATTTATATGATGCACTCACCGTGCTTCAGCACCGTGGGCAAGATGCCGCAGGCATTGTAACGTGTGAAAACGGTCGATTGCATTTGCGCAAAGATAATGGATTAACACGCGATGTGTTTACCAATAATCAAATGCTACGTTTGCGTGGGAATATGGGAATTGCGCATGTACGTTATCCAACGGCAGGCTGCACCAGTTCAGCAGAAGCGCAACCTTTTTATGTAAACTCTCCCTTTGGCTTGACACTTGCGCACAATGGTAATTTGACCAATACACAAGAACTCAAGCAAGCTTTATTTGAAGAAGATCAACGTCACATTAATACCGATTCAGATTCTGAAGTATTGCTCAATGTATTTGCACATGAATTACAAAGTTTGCATAAGCTAGATTTGAGTGTGACGGATATTTTTGACGCAGTAAAAGGCGTGCATCGTCGCTGTCGAGGCGCGTACGCTGTGGTGATTATGATTGCTGGTGTGGGTATTTTAGGTTTTCGTGATCCGCATGGCATTCGACCAGCGGTATTTGGTGAGCGTAAAGGTGAGCAAGGTAGCGAGTTTATGATTGCCTCTGAAAGTGTTGCGCTGGATGTTTTAGGCTTTGATGTGACACGCGATATTGCCGCCGGAGAAGCTATTTTTATCGAACAATCGGGTAAATTGCACACGCAACAATGCGCAACAGTGGTCGATCATTGCCCCTGTATTTTTGAATATGTGTATTTTGCAAGACCGGATTCGATTATTGATAACATATCTGTATATAAAGCGCGTTTGCGTATGGGCGAAAAGTTAGCGGCTAAAGTACAGCGTGAATGGGGGGATCATGATATTGATGTCGTCATTCCTATTCCTGATACGAGTCGCACCGCAGCACTGCAAATGGCAAATAAATTAGGTGTTAAATTTAGTGAAGGGTTTATTAAAAATCGCTATATTGGACGTACGTTTATTATGCCCGGTCAGAAAATGCGTGAAAAATCGGTACGTCAAAAACTCAACGCCATCGATTTAGAGTTCAATGGAAAAAATGTATTATTAGTGGACGATTCTGTTGTTCGCGGCACCACGTCTGCACAAATTATCCAAATGGCGCGTGAAGCAGGTGCGAAAAAAGTCTATTTTGCTTCAGCTGCGCCGCCAGTTCGCTATCCTAATGTTTATGGTATTGATATGCCAGCTGCACATGAATTGATTGCACACAATCGAACCGAACAAGAAGTGTGCGAGGCTATTGGTGCAGATAAACTGATTTATCAAGATTTAGAGGATTTAATTGCCGCGGTGCAAAAAGGTAACCCTGATATTTTGCATTTTGATACGTCATGCTTTAGTCATGAATATATTACAGGCGATGTTGATGATGCCTATTTAGAACGTATTGAAGCGCTTCGAAATGATGCTGCACGCGGTGAAAAAAACACAGAGAATTTCATTATTGAAATGCAAAGTTGGTAATTAATTAACCAATTCCTGTAGAATTGCTTGTTTATTAACATCAATCTCTGGATACCAACGCATGACAATTGCTAAATATCGCTCAATATTTTCACCCTCAACACAGCAGCAACGTAAAGAAAATTTTGAGGATTATTGGAAATTTACTCAACAACATGGTGGCGAATTATTGGAAGATGATCGAGATTTAGCCATTAAACGCGATAAATTAGCCTATTTTAAAAATAACCCCGTAAAATTGCGCAAACCACTCGCAAATCCCGATGCGTTTTATCGTAATTATGTTGAAATGCAAGATGACCCTAAGTCGCTTGATAGTATGACGTTAATGCTGACGGGAATTTATAAATTTGCGCGGCATGAGTGGGTTGGTATTAAAGGCGCTTGGGATGTGGTTCCTACTATGGCGAATTCACATCATATTGAAGATAAAATTAGCCGCGTGCATTTGGCGGAGGAATTTTGTCATGTCCGTTTGTTTGATGAAATGTTGCTAACTTGCGGTCTTGATAAAGTTGAGTGGGTACCTTTGTCGCCTTGGAAAGAAAAGGTTTACGAACAATTTCCAAAATTCCCTGGTTTTTTGATGGATACACCTGCTTTCGTAACTGAATTGATGGGCGTTACGTTTTATTGTCATTTGCATCGTTTATTTGACGAGGTACTCGCTGATGAGCCTGAAGTACGCGAACGTTTGAAAGCGTTGCTAGATGAAATCACCATTGATGAAATTGCGCACGTTGGGCAACGTCGCAATTTCATCGGTGATGTAGGTATTAAAATCTCAAAATGGCTCGTAAAACCTTTTTACACGCTATTTTTTGATGATATTCCAGAGGTTAAATATTTATTTGATATCCCTCAAATGATTAAAGATGGCGAAACATTTGATTTTAACGCCATACCTGACGCGATGATGGCGAGAAGTTGGGTGCCATCTTATTGCAAAGTTTAATCAAACTTGCGCATTTCTTCTCGAATCCACGCCTCTGCCTCAGCGTTAATGTCTGAGGCTTTGCGACCTGTGGTCTGAATGGGTTTGCCAATTTTAACTTTTATCGTTCCCGCATATTTTAAAAAACTATAACGCGGCCAAAAATCACCGGCATTATGTACCACAGGAATAACAGGGTAACCCGATTTTTGCGCAAGCATCGCCCCACCAATGTTAAATGATTTAACTTCCCGCGCACCTGCACGCGTGCCTTCGGGAAAAATCAAAATATACAGTCCCTCTTTGAGGTATTGTGTACCAATTTGTACCAGATTTTTTAAGGCAGCACGGGCATTGCGTTTGTCGATGATAATCGATTTAAGCAGCAGTAGCGACCATCCCCATAACGGTAAATAGAGTAGTTCTCGTTTCATTACTGCCGATTGTGGTGGCAGGATGACGCGTAGCGCTAATGTTTCCCATGCCGATTGATGATTGCTGAATATAATGGCTGGTTGGCTTGGATCCACATTTTCAAGACCTTCTACTTCGTATTTTAAGTCGACAAATAGTTTCATGCACCAAAGCATGAGGACACACCAAAAGCGTCCAAGTTTATAGCGGATATTGAAAGGTGCCCAAAAAAATGAAAATAAAATAATACCTTCAATCGTGGCTGTAAAAAAAATACTAAAGAAAAGAAGGCTCGATCCTAAATAATTTTTTTTTCTATTATCGAGTGATGAGGTAGTTTGCTGCGTCATATAAATTCTCAAAAATTAAAAGTGAAGTTAGAAATTGCGGATTATTATGTAGCGTTGTTTTGCCATTGCCTGTTTTCACTAAAATAGGTGTAGCACCGACACTTTGCGCCGCTTTAATATCGCGTAGTGAATCGCCAATAAAATATGTGTTGTCTAATGCCACTTGCTTGTCAGCGGCAAATTGTTTTAATAAACCGGCTTTGGGTTTTCGACAGTCGCACAAATCCGTTGCGTGGTGCGGACAGAAATAAATAGCGTCAATATGTCCCCCTTTTTCATTCACGCTGCTACACATTTTTTCATGAATGCAATGAAGCGTCGCTTCGTCAAATAAACCTCGCGCTAAACCGGATTGATTGCTAATGACAACCGTGCGGAATCCATGTTGATTTAAGAGTGCAATGGCTTCTAAACTGCCATCAATGGCGTGCCATTCGTCTGGTGATTTAATAAAATTTTCTGAATCATGATTAATCACGCCATCACGATCGAGTAGTACATAGTGTGTCATTAAAATTGATAAGATAAGCGTAACATCAATTCACGCGCTTCAGCAGGTAGCGCAGGATGTCCACCATTGTATTGCTGTACATATTGCCAACGCGCATTAAAAACGTCATAAAGTCCAAGTCCAATTTCAGCGCCTTTCACCGGCAGATTTTGATAGCGCAAAAAGGTATTGTAAATAAATTCAGGTGAATAATGCACCACATTTTCACCACTATATCCTAAGCGATCACTGAAGAAAATCACCGAATGATTAAACGAAAAATCAGGGGTAAAGTTGAACGTATGATTGAGTGTAGCTTTATGCGTGGGAAAGCCTAAGTTTATTTTAGAGGAGATGAGCTGTCCATTTTCAAAGGCTTGGTAATTGTGTGATGGCTGATGTTGGTGCGCTTGATAGATGGAATAATTCATCTCAAATTTACCTAAGAAATCATGTTGATACTTAATGCTCGACTCACCACCATAAACATCTGATTCAGAACCATTGATATAAAAATCGTCATAATTTGCATCAATACTGTAGGTAAGTAAATCCTTGATGCGTGTAAAAAAATATTTGACGTCCAATCGAGATGGTGAGAAAAACGATACCCCAGTTCTATTTCATACGTTTGTGTTAATTCAGGTGCCAGTGGGTTTAAGTGACGATCTACGGTATTTATGTCATTGTAGCCGACGTTGAGTTGGTAATTTCCCGCGGTGGGCGTATGAAACGCGTGAGTGTAGAGCAATTTATAGTGAAATTGGTCGAATTGTTTGGTGAGAGCCACGCGCGGTGCTAAATTCGTACCGAATTTGTTGTAGTAGTCAAAGCGAAGTCCCGCTAACAAATCGCCAAAAGGAGTTTTGTAAACGCCTTCTGTATAAGCGGTATAATTATCGAAAGCCAGCGGTTTTGCTGGACTAATAATAAAAGCATAATGATCAGTTTGATAACTGTTTCCAACGGCTAAATAGCTACCTGAATCATCAGTCCACGTGACTTTTGTGTTCACTTTATAATTATCAATAACGACTTTTTCTAATTGTTTGGTGGGTGTCCCATCCTCGTAATGTCGCAAACGCTCCCAAGGCGATTGATGTGAAAAATTGGCGTCCGCGTTCAGTTTGAAATGCGTATTAAAGGGATGCTCAAACTCTAATTTTGCGGCTTGTGTTGAAAACTCATTTGAAATAAAACGCTTTTTAGGCATCATCACATCGGAAAAACCATCTCGTGCCTCGATATGATAGTCATCGAATATAAGGCGAAGTTTGGCTTCTTTATAAGCGACTTCGACATTACCGTAAAGTGAGTCAAGTTGACTGTTATTTGCCATGTCAAAACTGCTATGATGCGCGTCGGTGTAGCGTCGATCACTGCGTTGTGATTCGTTAGCTTTGCCTGAAAAGCTCACTTCAAGCTCATCAAATACTTTACCTGCGGCAACATTGATGTTTTTTCGTGCTTCACCGCGTTCAAAACGACCATAATCGGTGGTGATAGCAAGTCCGTTTATTTGTTTAGCATTTTTAGAAATGATATTGATGACACCCATTTCAGCAAAATTGCCGTTCATAATCGAACTCGAACCACGAATAATTTCAATATGATCAATTTGCTCAATGGGGTAATGTCCACCAAAGACGTTCTCTCCAAATTCGCGCTCAGTTAGCATAATGCCATCAATAAAGACGGACATTTTGCCATCGTTTGCAGAAATTCCACGAACACCCCCAGATACGGTATTTGCCATGTCATTACCAAAAAAGAAACCGGGTACCAGTTGAAGTACATCGACTAAATCTTGCGCACCGTTAGTTAATATTTGCTCTCGACCAAGATAGGTGACAACATTTGCCGCTTCATTTGTACAGGCGGCTTGTTGCGACACGCTTAAAAAAGCAGGAAGTTCCATTAATTCTTCAATTGACGTATCGTCCACACGACGGGAATGGGTTGACAGCTTGTGCGCTCCGCGAAGGCGGCACTGCACTGGATGGCGGTCAAAAAAATGAATTTTAACGAATATCGGTAGAATGGCACGGTCATATTTCTATTCCATTAAAATTGATAAGCAAGTCTACGCATCAATTCACTCGCTTCATCTAGGAGTGCAGGATGCCTCCATTTGAATTGTTGCACATATTGCCAACGCGCGTTGAACACATCGTAACTTTGAATAGACATATTTTGATAGCGTAAAATTTGTTGTACTGAGGCGATACTGTTGCTAAAAATTGAGGTAAACTCTGCGCTGATGCTACCGTTGATGTAGTCATATTTAGCATAAAGAACAAATACGCGAATATTTGCTTTCGGATCATTTCTTTCGCTATTTTAATACAAATTAGCTTGTGTTTTTGTTTATTTTTTGCGTAATTTTAGTAAGCATTTGTACGAAAAATGCTTATTTGTGTTTATTTCATCTTAATATTTATTAAAATCAATCCCATGTCTTTTGCAACGTATTGCCAACTTGTTGAAAAAATAACGCAATGGAATTACGCGTATCATGTGCGCGATGAGTCGCTTATTGAGGATGCAGAGTATGATGCTGCGTTTATTCAACTACAAACCATTGAAATGGCACATCCTGAATGGGTGTTGCCCGAATCACCCAGTCAGCGCGTTGGTGCACCCGCAAGTAGTTCATTTCAAAAAATTACGCATGAGATGAAAATGCTATCGCTCTCGAATGCGTTTTCACTTAGTGATACATGGGATTTTTTTGTAAAAGCCGCAAAAGAGCTTGAATGCGATGTTGATACACTGCCTATTTTGAGCGAGCCTAAGTTGGATGGACTGGCTATTAGTTTACGCTATGAAAAAGGCATTCTGCGCTATGGCGCGACACGAGGGGATGGACAAATTGGTGAGGATGTCACGCATACGATTAAGACAATTGCGAGTATTCCATTGAAATTATTTACACAGGACCCTCCTGAGGTATTTGAAGTGCGTGGCGAAGTGTTTATGAGCAAAGCGGTGTTTGAGCAAATTAATGTATTGGCACAACAAGAAAATGGGCGATTATTCGTCAATCCACGCAACGCTGCTGCCGGTACGATTAGACAGCTCAATCCGAAAATTGCGGCTGAACGCGCGTTGCAATTCATGCCTTATGGTATTGGCGCTTATCTAGGTGAGAAAGTATTTACCGCACATTCTCAAATACTCACTTATCTCAATACGCTTGGCTTTCAAATCAATAGCAATACGCGTACGTTTAACGCAACTGAACGTGCATTTGATGAGGATTATCAACGCATGGCAGCTTTGCGTGAATCCTTGCCGATGGAAATTGATGGTATTGTTTATAAAATAGATTATTTAGCGCTTCAGCAACAATTAGGTTTTATTGCGCGCTCACCAAAATGGGCGGTGGCGCGTAAATTTCCAGCTCAAATGGTAAAAACAACATTACTTGACGTTATTTTTCAAGTAGGTCGAACAGGAGTTTTGACACCGGTTGCGAAGTTAAAGCCCGTTTTTGTGGGGGGCGTGACAGTGAGTAATGCTACGCTGCACAACATGGATGAAATTGAGCGTTTAGGACTTTGTATTGGAGATGAGGTCGAAATTCATCGCGCTGGCGATGTGATTCCCAAAGTGGTGAGCGTTGTTGCTCAAAGTGAGCATCGTCAACGCATTCAAATGCCCGCACGTTGCCCTATTTGTCAATCGGAGGTTAATCGCATTGATAATCAAGCGGCTTATCGTTGTTCTGGTGGGCTTATTTGTGGAGCGCAGATTGCTGAACGTATCATCTATTACGCCTCACGAGATTGTATGAATATCAAACAATTAGGGAGGGTGTTAATTGAAACGTTATGTGAGCAAGGCGTTTTAAACAGCGTGGCGGCTATTTATCGATTAACGATAGCCGATATTGCGCGTTTAGACGGGCAAGGCGAAAAAAATGCAACGAAAATTCTAGCCGCTATTGATGCGTCTAAAAAAACAACATTTAGTCTATTTTTAACCGCTTTAGGCATTTCGGAAGTGGGAGAAGAGGGCGCAAAAAACATAGCACGGTATTTTAAAAATCTCACCGCACTGCGCACAGCCGATATTGAAACTTTATTACAAGTCCCCGATGTAGGCGCTGTTACCGCAAAGAATATCCACGCTTTTTTTAGTCAGCAAGAAAACAATCAGCTCATTGATGCGCTATTAGCGGCGGGCGTACACTGGAATGAGGAAAATTTTGAGCCGAGATATACACCACTCTCTGGGCAAATTTGGGTATTAACCGGCACACTACAATTGCCACGCAAAGTGGTCAAAGAAACACTAGAAACCTTAGGTGCTAAGGTTTCTGGTTCAGTGTCAGCCAAGACGACGTGTGTACTTGCCGGTGAATTAGCAGGGAGTAAGCTTTTGCAAGCGCAAACACTAGGTGTTGATATAATAAACGAAACTCAATTTTTAGCCTTAATGCACACGTTTGATATCAATTTATGACAAGCACACCTTCATCTTTTGTCCTTGCCAGTGGCAATGCCGGAAAAATAAAAGAGCTACAAGCACTATTACCTGATTTTATATTACGACCTCAAACCGATTTTTTAGTACCTGATATCGCGGAAACGGGTGGCAGCTTTGTGGAAAATGCCATTTTAAAAGCGCGAAATGCCGCGCATTACTCGAAATTGCCAGCGATTGCTGATGATTCAGGATTAGTTGTTCACGCTTTAAATGGTGCACCGGGTATTTATTCCGCACGTTACGCAGGGGCGCATGCGAGTGATGCGCAAAATATCACAACGCTTTTAGCTAATTTAAACGCGGTGGCAGCGACAGAGCGACGTGCTTACTTTTTTTGTGTGCTAGTGTTTATGCGTCATGAAAATGATCCTTGTCCTATTATTGCGCAAGGGCGTTGGGATGGTGTGATTTTAGACCATCCAGAAGGTGAACTTGGATTTGGCTATGACCCTATTTTTGGTGTTTTATCCCATCAGTGCAGTGCCGCACAATTATCGCTTGAGGTTAAAAACCGTCTTAGTCATCGAGGAAAAGCTTTAGACCAACTCAAACAGGCTTTATTTGAACACGGGGTTGTGTGAAATTACCTAATTAGTGCTATTCTAGCCCTACTTAAAACAACTGATAATCATGCAATGACGCCACTATCCATCGACAAAACGACTTTAGAAACCCTTATTCGCCAAGCTGGCGAGATAGCATTGCGCTATTTTGATGATTTAAAAAATATCAATGTAGATAAAAAAAGCCCCCGTGATTTTGTGACGGCTGCAGATGTGGCTGTAGAGAATTTTTTAAAAGAAAAGCTTGGGGAGCATTATGCGGATTACGGTTTTTGGGGAGAAGAAAACGGTCAAAGCGCAAATCAAAATGCACGTTGGATTGTCGATCCTATTGATGGCACACATTCTTTTTCGCGTGGTCAATATTATTGGTCAATTAGTGTCGCGCTTGAAATTGATGCAGATATTGTCTTTGGTGTGGTATATGCACCTGCGCTCAATGATTATTACTGCGCATTAAAAGGTCAGGGGGCTTGGCGTAATGATAAAGCAATCCATGTATCATCACTTGATAATTTAGATGAAGCGATGATTGGGACGGGGTTTGCGTGTTTGCGTTCGTATTTAGAAAATAATAACTTAGCGCGTTTTTGCCGCATTGCACAAGCCACAACAGGACAGCGTAGATTAGGGTCGGCTGCAATGGATATTTGTCTTGTTGCAGATGGTCAGTTAGATGCTTTTTGGGAGCAAGAGCTTAATTTATATGATGTTGCTGCTGGCGCATTGATTGCAAAAGAAGCAGGGGCAACGGTCACTGATTTTGAAGGAAACGAGGGCATTTTTCCGAAACAAATTTTAGTTACGAACGGAAAAATTTTTAACCAATTATTGCCACTTATGTAATAATTTGAACATGACTATTACCTATTTTTTTATTTATATCCTAATTTTATATCCACGTTAAGCGAGATTACCATGTCTAAAAAATTATTGATTGTTGATGATAGCAAAATGTCACGCATTTTTATTGGTCAACATGTGAAAGCTGCCCATCCAGATTGGGTTATTCAAGAAGCTGGCAGCGGAGAAGAAGCTATTTCGTTAATTGAAAACGAATTGCCTGATTTTTGCACCATGGATATCAACATGCCAGGTATGCTTGGCACAGAAGCAGCCAAACAAATTTTAGCGGTGCATCCTGATATTCGCTTAGTTATTTTTTCAGCAAATGTGCAGGAATCCTATCAAAATGAAGCACATGAGTTAGGGACTATTTTAGTGGCTAAACCCGTCACACAAGCGTCTGTTGCGCTTGCTCTTGATTATTTTCTAGGCGCGTAATGTGATGGAAACCTTCAGCAAACGTCATTTTGAGAAATTAGCTAAAATTATCAATAGAGGGACTGGACGTGCTGTGCAGGGTTTTCACGACGTGATAGGTGAATCACAGCCGTATTGGCTGGATAAAGTGCTTATTGATGCAAAATCGCTGCAACTAGACGCTGAAAATTATGGTGTTATTGAGCAAGAGTTTACAGGGCGTTTAAACGCTAAAGTCTTATTGTTATTTACAGCAGAAAATGTGCAGCGGATTTTGCAAAAAGTGCTAGGCGATGAAATGGATGCGCAAGGCTTAAATGACGTGGAATCAGAAGCAATGTGTGAACTTGGCAATATTATGGTGAATGCGTGCTTATCGGCTATTGCAGATGATTTGCATATCCTATTAGAAAGCACCGTTACGCATTATCAACAATATTCAAATGATGGGGTAGTTGCGCTCATTATGCAAGACAGTCATGCAGAGCATGTACTTGTCACACAGGTTAATTTAATGATTAGTGGCGTGTCCCTTCATGGTTGCAAATTACTCATGTTAATGAACACGGATTCTAATCAAGAGATTATGGAAAAGATTGAATTACTTGCAACGTGATTTCGCAGCGCTTTCTCATTTTATCTAAAATTGAATTAGGCTATTTTTATGAATAGTGCGTTTTTGAAACGGTTATGTCTGATTAGTTTTGTGCTCAATGTTAACGTAGGTTCAGCGCTAGAATGGGATAAAATCGATCTTCCTGAAATGGGGGATTCAGCTGGCGTGTTAATTAGTCCTCAAGAAGAAAAGCAATTAGGCGAGGCATTTTTTCGTAGCTTGCATCAACAAGTTGACATCAATCAAGATAGTGAAATTCAACAATACATTCAACGTATTGGTGAAACATTAGTGTCTCATAGTGACACCCCCGCCTATCCTTTTCATTTCTTTGTGGTAATGGAAAATGCGATTAATGCTTTTGCTGGACCTGGAGGATACATTGGTGTGAATTCGGGACTGATTTTAATGACGGAAGCGGAGAGTGAACTTGCCTCTGTGATGGCACATGAAATCGCGCATGTCACGCAACGTCATTTATATCGCTCGTACGAATCCAGTTCGCGTTTATCTATTCCTATGATGGCGGCAACATTAGGCGCCATTTTATTAGGCACGCAATCTGGAGCGGCAGGTCAAGCCGCTATTATGGCTATTCAAGCGGGTAGCGTGCAATTTCAAATTAATTTTACCCGCGAGCATGAAGAAGAAGCGGATCGTGTGGGTATGCAAACACTATCAAAGTCTGTTTTTGACCCTCGCAGTATGCCGACTTTTTTTGAACGTCTTCAGCAATCTACTCGATACGCAGGGCAAAATGTCCCTGAATTTTTACGCACCCATCCCGTTACTGCGTCGCGTATTTCAGATTCACGCGGTCGTGCAGATAATTATCCTTATAAACAATATCCTGATTCATTAGCTTATCAGTTAATTAAGACAAAATTATACGTTTTATTAAGTGTTGATAATGATGAAACCAGTGCACTCTTGCAAGCAAAGCTCAACCAAGGTTTACCAGAGCAACGTATTGTTGCAAATTATGGGTTGGGATTAGTGGCGCTAAAAACGCAAAATTTTGCGAAAGCAGAAGAGATTTTTCAAAAATTAGTTCAACAATTTCCAGAACAACCGCATTACTCTGCCGCGTTAGCGCGAACTGCGCTTGAGGCAAGCAACTACAAAGTCGCATTGGCGCGTTATCAAACCTTAAGCCGTCAATTTCCCGAAAATGATTCCATCAAAATTGATTATGTCAGTGCATTATTGAAAGCAGGTGAACCAAGCAACGCGAAAAATGTCTTACTTCAACTCTCTCAAAAAACGCAACAGTTACCTATTTTTTCGCAATTATTGGCGCAAATTTACGGTGATTTAAATCAACCCGCTGAGTCACACCGTTACTTAGCCGACTATTATTTTGCGATGGGGGAAACACAGCAAGCAATACTGCAAATTCGTTTAGCGCAACAAATACACAACATCAGTCCCCAATTAGTGGCTATTTTGCATGAAAAATTAGCCTTCTTATTGACAACTGATGAGCAAGAGCGGCACAGATAAGCGTGATAACTATTCGTTCACGCCTACCCATGTATCATTAAAGCCTGACGATTTTTTGACTTTACTCGCATAAGCATTCGCTTCGCTTTTGGTTTTAAAACCTGTGACTTTCAATCGATAACGTGTTCCGCTATCGTTAACATCAACTGGTGCGACTTCGACAGGAATGCCTTGTTGTCTTAATTCTGCCGCCTTACTTTCAGCAAACCATTCTTGTTGATAAGACACGACATTCACCGAAAACTTACCTGCTGGTGCTGCTTTTTGCTCTGGGATATTGGCATTGAGCACTTCTTTGTGCGCATGATTATGGTGCTTTTCAGCATCGTCTTTTGCGTGACCAAATGCCATACCACGCGTCATGCGACCCGTATAAGGTGATTCTTTTAAAATAGTGTCAAATGTTTCTACTTTGACGGGTTCAGCGTTGTCATTTTTTTGACTAGATGCCTCTACTTTTGGCGTTTCGCTTGGTTTTTCAGTGACTTTTTCGGCTACTTTTTCAGGCGCTTTTTTGACTTCTGGTTTTGCACCCTCTGGCGTAACAGCATTGACTTCTGGAGTCACTGCTGGTACTTCAGGTTTTTCGTTTGACGGTTTGCTGTTAAGTAAATTTACAGGTGAATCGGCTTTCTCTGTTGTTGCCGATTTTGTTTCGTCATTCAGCTTCGCTTCCTCTTTTCCTTTTCCCTTTCCTTTTGAGGCGTTATGTTTCGACGCTTCTTTTTCCTTTTTTGATTCAGCTGGCTTTGTTTCTTCTTTGGTAACAGGCTCGGCAACGGGGGCGGTAAGCTCTGCTGGTGCCACTTCAGGCGTAATACTTGGCGTGATAATATTAGACACAGGCGGTGTAATTTGCGCTGCGGTTAATTTATCTATTTTCTGATTTAATTGCTCAATTGAATTTTTAACATTTTCAATCTCTTTTTCTGGATTTTTTGCCAAAAAGTTATTGATTTTCTCATCCAATTGCGTGACATGTTCATTAATGGTAACTTCTTCATTTTTTGAATTGTAAGCCATCCAACCTACACCGCCACTGCCAATTAGACCAATAATACCAACACCCAACGCAATATAGCTGAGTTTTGTATTTTTCTTTTTAGCATCTTCAAGTCCAGCAAATTGTTTTTTTGCATGCGCTTCAACTTTATCTTGATCAGCGCGTAAACGTGCTAATTCATGATCTTTTTCGCCTTTTAATTCTTCTTTTAATTTAGCTACTAAGGCCGCTTCGTCAAAGGCAACTACGGGAGGCGGTGGTGCAGCGGGTGTTGGTTCTTTTGACATTTTAATGGGCTCTGGTTTAGGTTCGTCAATTTCAACTTCATGGCTATCTTCAATTTCGGCAACGCTATCGTCGTCAGTAATCCAACCATCATCATCTGCGGTGGTATCATCCGCTTTGGTTAAATTAACACTTGAATCGTCGTCGTCAGTAATCCAGCCATCATCATCGTCTGCAGTAGTAGCAACGGTATCATCCGCTTTAGTTAAATTAACGCTTGAGTCGTCTTCATCGCCAGTAATCCAGCCGTCATCATCGTCTGCAGTAGTAGCAACGGTATCATCTGCTTTGGTTAAATTAACGCTTGAATCGTCTTCATCGCCAGTAATCCAGCCGTCATCATCGTCTGCGGCAGTAGCAACAGTATCATCTGCTTTTTTTTGTGCATCTGCGGGCATCTCTTCTTCTTTGCCCATTTGATCGAGCCAGTCTAAATCATCAGCAGCGTTTGCAGGCATTGCGTGCGTGTTGTCAGTTGCGTTATCGTCTAGTAAATCAAAACCAGAGGCTGTTTCTTTTTTATTTTCCATAGTGTCATCTAAACCTTCTAATTGGGGAATCTCATCAAAATTGTCATCGAGAGATTCTTCAGACGCCGACATTTCGAAAAGAGGAGTTGCCTCTGTATCGGCAACATCATCAAAGTTATTAAATTCTTCTTGTGTTGTATTTAGTTCATCGTGAGAATGTGCGTTTAATATATCCTCAAAAGGCACAGAATCCATTAAGTCATCTAGTGCGGCATTAATATCAACATTGAGTTCGGTACTATCTTCTTCGGGTTGTTCAATTGATTCAACTGTTTTAATGAGGTCTTGCGCATCGTTTTCTTGTGTATCTAAGGCATCATTTTTACTCAAAGCGTCATCAAATGAATCCATTTTCATTTCTGCTTCAGCAGCGGAGGATTCTTCGCTAATTTCCGCTTTTAATTCATCACTAATTTCATCTAACAACAAATCAAAATCGAAATCAAAGCCTGTACTATCCAGTAAATCGTCTAAATTATTGTTTTTTTCAAATGATTCTATTTTTTCATCTTCGTGTGTTTGGTCTAACAAATCGAGGATGTCGTTGCTGTCTTCTGGCGCAGCAAGTTCCACGATATCGTCGAGTACGTCGTCATGCGTTTCATCGACAGGTGTCACGTCTGTGTCGACGTCATCTAACAAGTCGAGAATGTCACTGTTGTCTTCTGGCGTAGTGAGTTCTACGATATCATCGAGTACGTCGTCATGCGTTTCGTCGACAGGTGTTACGTCTGTGTCTGCATCGTCTAGCAAGTCGAGAATGTCGTTGCTGTCTGCGGGAGCCGCAAGTTCCACGATATCGTCGAGTACGTCGTCATGTGTTTCATCGACAGGCGTCACGTCAGTGTCTGCGTCGTCTAATAAGTCGAGGATGTCGTTGCTGTTTGCAGGAGCCGCAAGTTCTACAATATCATCGAGTAGGTCGTCATGTGTTTCGTCGACAGGTGTCGCGTTTGCGTCTGCGTCGTCTAACAAATCGAGAATGTCACTGTTGTCTTCTGGCGTAGTGAGTTCTACGATATTGTCGAGTACGTCGTCATGCGTCACGTCTGTGTCGATGTCGTCTAACAAATTTAGGATGTCATTATGGTCTTCTGATGCAGCAAGTTCTACGATATCGTCGACAGGTGTTACGTTTGTTTCTGCGTTGTCTAACAAATCGAGAATATCGTTGCTGTCTGCTGGCGCATTAAGTTCTACGATATCGTCGAGTAGGTCGTCATGTGTTTCGTCGACAGGTGTCACGTTTGTGTCGACATCATCCAACAAGTCGAGGATATCGTTGCTGTCTGCTGGTGCAGAAAGCTCTACGATATCGTCGAGTAGGTCGTCATGCGTTTCATCGACAGGCATTACATTTGTGTCTACAGCATCTAATTCGACCACTTCATTCAAAATATCATCAACGGTGAGCGTTGACATATCATCTGTTAGGCTATCATCTAGTAACGCCTCTATTTCAGTCGTATCTTTTGGTGTGTCTAGTTGAACAATGTCGTCAGCTTTTTTATCTGCATGTAATGCCGCAATATCTTCTTCAATTTTCGCTAATGTATCATTGAAACTGACGAGTTTATTTGCTTCTTCTGGAGCAGCTACGGGAGTTTCGTCCGTTGATTTTGATGTTTTTCGTTTTGACTTAGTGGTTTTTGGCTCAAGTGCTTGCTCTAATTCATCAGCAGGAAGTTGTGAATCAAGAATTTTTTTCGCACGTTTTAGCATCACATCAATGGCATCACCTGATGGCGGTTCGTCATCTAGGGGCAGGGTTGACGTTGCTTGATCAAGACGCGCATCTAAATCCGAATCTAAAATTTCGCGTGCGGCTTTTTTTTCTGAATCTTTTTTTGATGAATTTGTCATGATTTATATATGCTAAAAAATAAAGTATAAGACCATTAAATTTAATAAAGATGTTGCGCTATAGTTGGTCGTTTTTTGTTATGCTAATGCCTGTTGAAATGAACAAGCGTGAAATTTCGTTTATGTAACGCTAAATTCCAAAAAAATCTTAGAGAAATTACTATTATGCAACTTGCCGTCACTATTTTAAGTAACCACTCATTTGATACTATTTCCGAATTAATACTCTCAACATTAACCTGTGGATGTCGCATTGTTGATATTAAATCGTCACGCTTTGGCGATCTACATTGCGCTTATTTTCTTGTCGAAGGTAATTGGAATCAACTTTCTAAATATGAAAGCACGTTACATGCCATCGAAAAAAAAATGCAGCTTAAAATTCATAGTTGCCGTATTGAAAAAAAGCGCGTGCTCGAAGAAAACATGCCTTATATTATAGAAGTTGTGGGATTAGAAAGCAGTGATATTTTAAATAAAGTCGTGACATTTTTAAATGAACGTAGCATTGAAGTAGAAGAAGTCAATGCACGACGTTACCCCGCACCTTATTTAGAAGCGCAATTCTGTTCAGCGCGTTTTGTTATCTCTATTCCGCAAAGTCTTTCCTTATTTCTCTTTCGTGATGAACTGATGTATGTTTGTGATCAAGTGAACGCTGATGTTATTTTTGAACCTTTCCGGAATTAGACAATGAATCATGTGATATTGCAAACCCCCGTGCCCCATTTTACGGCTATTGCTACCCATACTGAAATATTCCAACTACAAGATTATAAAGGAAAAAATATTTTACTGTACTTTTATCCGAAAGATAACACAGCCGGTTGCACTCAGCAAGCGGAAGATTTTAGAGATTACCATGCACAATTCAATGCGTTAAATACCGTTATTCTTGGCGTATCGCGTGATAGTTTACGTTCTCATCAAACGTTTAAAATGAAACACGCATTGCCTTTTGATTTAATTTCTGACGTTGACGAAAAGCTATGCCAATTATTTGACGTCATAAAACTGAAAAATATGTATGGAAAGCAAGTGCGTGGTATCGAGCGTAGCACTTTTCTCATTAATGATAAAGGTGTTTTAATTCACGAATGGCGTAAAGTTAAAGTCGCTAACCATTGCCTTGCTGTACTCGATTTTTTGAAATATACGAGCGTGTAAACAACAAAAATACGCCATGTTTCACGACGTTTTTGACGCTGCAAACAATAAGCATACCGCTAAAATGGTTTCCCATACGTCCCCAAATTCTTGACCTTTGGCTTGGCGATCTGCTTTTGCACTTAAACTTAAAATATCGAATAATTGATTGTGAGATAGACGCCTAATGGCTTTGTCCATGAGTGATGCACGTTTATCCCAGAGTTGATGTTGACGAAAGACAGTGTCTTTACTTTGACCGTTTGACAGAGCGAGCTTGATTTTACTCACGGTTCTTGCTTCTCGCATGAGTGCCCATAACACAACGGGCGCGGCGATACCTTCGGCTTGCAAACCAGCTAATACTTTGAAAACACGGTTGACGTTTGCTGCAAGTAACGTATCAATTAGCTTAAATACATCGTAGCGTGAATTATCTGCTACGGCATCAAAAATCTGTGCTGAAGTTAACGCGCATGCACCATAAAGCACATACAATTTTTCAATTTCCTGCGATGCAGCAAGTAGATTTCCTTCAATTCGGGTTGAGAGTAGTTGCAAACCGTCATTATCCGTTCTCATGCCACGCTGTTGCAGGCGATATGTTAGCCATTGAAGCAACTCTTCTCCCTCAAGTGGACGAACTTGAATAGTGATACCAACTTTATCAATTGCATCAAACCAGCGTGTTTTTAAATTTGTACTGTTAAGTTTGCCGCAGGTAATCAACAAAATTGTATCGGCAGGTAAAGATTCACAATACGTCGTGAGCATTTTTGCACCTTCAGTTCCAAAATTGGCACTCGGTACACGCAAATCAAGTACTTTTTTATCACCAAAAATAGATAATGAGGCGGCTGCATTGCTAATGTCAGACCAACTAAAGCTCGATTCTGTGGAAAAAATTTCACGTTGTGAGAAACCGTTTTGTTTCGCAGCTTGTCGAATAGCATCGCTAAGTTCTCCCATTTGTTGCGGTTCATCACCGCTCAGTAAATACACGGGTGCTACATTTTTTTTCAGCGCAGTTGCCAGTTGTTCGGGTTTTAATCGCATTATTTTTCACTTTTTTCAAGCGTATAACGTGCTTGATTGAGCAAGGTTCTCGCCATTTGTTGTGCCATTTCGTTTCTTAGGGTCGCTTCTTCATTGTCACGAGCGAGGATAGCTTGTTGATCATTGTAATAATCGCGTCTGACTTCAAGGGGTTGGCGCGGCAATAAAATAGCGTCTTGTGGCGTGGCTAATTCATAGTCAACTCGGTAATGTAATTCATATTCATTGGCTTTTCCCCGTGCACTTAGTGAGAGGGTTCGACGCTGAAACTGTTCATCAAATAATTTAATCACCATCATCGAAACACTGCGCGATTCAGTAAGTTGACCACCCGATTTGGCGATTTGTTGACGCATTTGCTCGCGCATTGCAGGTGATCCACCTTCAAGATAGACTTGCTTGAGCTCTTTAGGTAATTGATACGCACCGCGTGGATGAAAACCACACGCACTCAGCGTGAGAGCGATACCTAAAATAAACCATGAAAGAGGGGCAGGGGTATTGGTCATGAAAGTGAGTTTTGAATTTAGCGGTTAGAAATGAATAGAATGCGCATCACACGCAAGTTGAACATAGGGTTGAAATAGAACAGAAATCGAGCGCGTATGATTTCTGTTCTATGCAAAATAACTATTTTTTAATAATGACTTTATCGTCAATAATCAACTCTGAAATACCACCTAATGTGCCTTTTAAGGTACAAGTTGCTTTTTTAAAGCCACCACTCGCCACATTTTCGCCTTCCCAAATTAAGGTGATATACGTTTCTTTATCGGTATCTATGTTACTTGGAAAGAAAACTTGCTCGCCTGTTTCATTTTGAACAGCAATAGGGCATTTTTGATTTGCCATGCCTTGAATTGCGGCATAATAGCGAATCATGGAGGCGGCTTCCATGTCCGCGGCGGATTTTTGTTTATTTTCACCAACCATTAAAAAACCGACTGCAAACACACCCACAACCGCAATAATGAGTTTTGTGATGTTGTTCATGGGTTCTTTTTCTTCGCTCATAAATAATGCCTCATTGTTATTTTTAAAAATCAATACCTTGTTCGGCTTTTATACCAGAATCAAATACATGTTTTATCTTTGTCATGTCTGTCACGGTTGACGCAACGCGAATAAGTTCTTCGGGGGCGTTGCGTCCGGTTAGAATTAAATGCAGCCAAGGGGGTTTTTCTTGTGTAATAAAATCAGCCACCTCTTGCCCACTAATCCAACCATACCCACAACAATAGTTAATTTCATCAAGCAATACAACATCAAATTTTTCTGACAGAATTTGTTGCTTGGCAAATGCCCAAATATCACGACTGGTTTGAATGTCTTGCTCAGGATTTTTGGTGTCCCAAGTAAACCCATCACCTAACGCATGCCATTCAATGTTTTCAAGGCGTTGAGCGGCTTTTTGTTCACCGGTTTGCCATTGACCTTTGATAAATTGAATGACGCACACATTCATATCCCAACCCGCAGCACGAAACACCATACCAAAAGCGCTAGAGGATTTTCCTTTTCCTTCACCGGTGTTGACGACGGTTAAACCGTAACGACGCTCGCGTGTTTTCATGCGGTTTCTTCGGGTGAGGATGTAAAAGAGTCCAGCAACATTAATATCACGCCAACTGTAATAGCGGAATCTGCAATATTAAAGGCTGGCCAATGCCATGTTTCGTAATATACGTCTAAAAAATCAATAACGTATCCGTAAATAAGTCGATCAATTAAATTACCAATAGCGCCCCCTAAAATTAACGACAGCGCAACTGCAATGCGCGTTTCAGTTGATTTTAATCGGGTCAGCCAGATGCTAATTATCACGCTCATTCCTACTGCAAGTCCAGCGAAAAGCCAGCGTTGCCAGCCCCCAGCATCGCTTAAAAAACTGAATGCCGCGCCTGTATTGTGCACATACGTTAAATTAAAGTATGGGTAAATCCTATGCGATTCATAAAGTTGCATCGTATTGGCAATCACTAACTTACTCGCTTGATCTAAACCTAATGACAAAAAAGCAAGCCAAAGCCATTTCAACATCGGAAATTTAGGCATAAAGTCGTTTCTCACCTTCGCCTGCAATGTTTTCAACGCAGCGCCCACACAATTCGGGATGCTCGATGTGAGCGCCTACGTCTGCGCGTTGATGCCAGCAACGCACGCATTTGGGGGCGGTTGATGGTGTGACTTGAATTGAGAGAGGCGCGGCTGGTGTCGTGTTTTTTGACAGCGTAGCACCAGAGGTAATAAACACAAAACGTAATTCATCACCTAATTTGTCTAAACTAGTAAATGTTGGTTCATCACAGTCAATGGCGACATCGGCGGCTAACGAGGAGCCGATTTCTTTGTTGGTTCGGCTCTGTTCAAGTGCTTGACTCACGTCAGCACGAATAGTCATCACCGTTTGCCAAAAATTATGATTAAACGTGGTATCCACGTCTAGCGGCTCTAAACCTTCATACCAAGTGGCTAAAAATACCGAGGCTTCACGTTGCTCGATATGTGGTAAATGCTGCCAAATTTCATCAGCGGTATAACTTAAAATCGGTGCTAACCAACGCACTAACGCTTCGAGGACGTGGAACATCGCGCTTTGCGTTGAGCGTCGTGCGTGTCCATCGGTTTTTGCGGTATATTGGCGATCTTTAATAATATCTAAATAAAAACTCCCTAAATCAATTGCACAGAAATGATGTATTTTCTGGGAAATCGTTTGGAATTGATAACTTTCATACGCGGCTTTAATTTCTTCTTGTAGGGTGAAAGCACGATCAATAACCCAGCGATCAAGGGGTAATAATTGTTCAACCGGCACTAAATGGTTAGTTGGTGTAAAATCATACAAGTTCGATAGTAAAAAACGCGCTGTATTGCGTAGGCGACGATAACCGTCTGATGTGCGCTCTAAAATTTCATCAGATACACGCATTTCACCACGGTAATCCGTTGATGCAATCGATAACCGTAGCACGTCCGCGCCTAAATTTTTCATGACAGATTGTGGTGGAATCACATTGCCTTTGGATTTAGACATTTTTTCGCCTTTCGCATCCACTGTAAAACCGTGTGTTAAAACGGTTTTATACGGAGCCACGCCGTTCATAGCAACTGAGGCGAGTAATGAGGATTGGAACCAGCCACGATGCTGATCTGAGCCTTCCAAATATAAATCAGCGGGGAAATGAAGTTGTTCACGTCGCGCTAATACGCCCGCGTGCGTGACACCCGAATCAAACCACACATCAAGCGTATCGCTCATTTTGTCATAATGAGCGGCATCACTGCCGAGTAACTCAGCAGCGTCTAGCTCAAACCACGCATCAACACCCGCCTTCTCAATGCGTTGTGCGACTTCTTCAATCAATGCGTCGGTGCGTGGATGCAATTCACCAGTTTCTTTATGGACAAAAAACGCAATCGGCACGCCCCACGTCCGCTGACGTGAAATACACCAATCTGGACGATTTTCCAGCATACTTTCAATGCGTGCTTGTCCCCATTCTGGCAACCAAGTCACTTTTTTGACTTCGGCTAACGCTTGTTTGCGCAACTGATTTTGGTTCATTGAAATAAACCATTGTGGTGTCGCACGGAAAATAATCGGTGTATGGTGACGCCAGCAATGGGGGTAACTGTGTAGCAAGGTTTGTTGATGGACTAAACAACCACGCGTGTGCAGTTCTTCAAGCACCTGTTCATTAACCTTTGAAACGTGTTGCCCTGCAAAAATCTCCACGTTAGGTAAAAAGACACCATCACTACCCACAGGGCAATCGACAGGCAAATCATAAACGCGACCCACGACATAATCTTCTTGACCGTGTGCCGGTGCTGTATGAACGGCACCTGTTCCAGCGTCTGTGGTAACGTGATCGCCAAGAATAATGGGCACTTGACGATGATAGAATGGGTGTTGCAGTTGTTGATGCTCTAGCGCTGAACCTGGGCAACTGGCCAAAACGGTGTATTCAGGATTGCCATAGCGATGCAGTGCTGTTTCGAGTAACTCTTTGGCAATAACAAGACGTTCGTCATGGTATTGAATTAAAACGTATTCCAATTCTGGATGAAGGGCAACGGCTTGATTGGCGGGGAGTGTCCAAGGGGTTGTTGTCCAAATAACAACCGAAATTCGACCGTGACCACCAGCAGACGAGCCAAAGCACAATAAAAACTCTGCGCTATCAACGGCAGCAAAACGTACATCAATTGCGTGTGAATGTTTGTCTTCGTATTCTACTTCTGCCTCAGCGAGTGCAGAGCCACAATCAATACACCAATGAACCGGTTTTGCTCCTTTGGTAATATGCGTGTTATGCGCAATTTTGCCTAGTGAGCGAACGATATCCGCTTCAAATTGGAAATCCATAGTCAGATAAGGATTTTCCCAATCACCTAAAATACCAAGGCGCATAAAAGCGTCTTTTTGAATATCAACTTGCTTGGCTGCGTACTCACGACACGCATTACGAAATACAGCGGGGGATACTTTGACACCTGCTTTGCCAATTTTTTTCTCAACTTGCAATTCAATAGGCAATCCATGGCAATCCCAACCTGGAACATAAGGTGCATCAAAACCACTGAGAGATTTGGATTTTACAATAAAATCTTTTAATACTTTATTGACCGCGTGACCAATGTGTATTTCCCCATTCGCATACGGCGGACCATCATGCAGGACAAAAACAGGGCGACCTTTCTTTTCTCTGCGAATAGCGTGGTAGAGTTCAGCAGATTGCCATTTTTTGAGTTGTTCGGGCTCACGTTGCGCTAAGTTACCTTTCATCGCAAAACCTGTGCTAGGTAAATTGAGCGTTTTTTTATAATCGACAGTCATTAGTGTGTCATCCAAATTTAAGAGAAATATTTTTTTAATTTTTAATCGTTGTTGTTATTTTCGCGTAATAGTTTTAAGAACTCATCAGCGGGTAAAGGTTTACTTTTGATATATCCTTGGTACACATTACAGCCTTTTTCTTTCAAAAAATCGAGTTGTGCTTGTGTTTCAACGCCTTCAGCGAGTACTTTAAATCCTAAAATTTTACCCATTGCAATAATAGTGGCTGTAATTTCCATATCATCTTTGAGTTCGGGAATGTCGAGGATAAAACGTTTATCAATTTTAAGCGCATTCACGGGAAAACATTTCAAATAAGCCAGCGAAGAATAGCCTGTTCCAAAATCATCAATAGCGAGTTTAACACCTTGTTCTTGTAAACTGGTGAGAATACTAATGACTTTTTCTTGATTTTCCATGAGTCCACTCTCAGTTAGCTCAAGTTCTAAACAAGATGGTGGAAAACCGCTACGTTGCAAAGCCGTCATGACTAATTTATTTAAATCAGTGCGTCGAAATTGTACTGGCGATACATTAACCGCTAAGGTTAAATTTGTAACCCCCTTATCTAACCATTTTTTGCCTTGATAGCAAGCTTCATAAACCACCCATTCGCCAATTTTTTCAATCAACCCCGTTTCTTCGGCTAATGGAATAAAATCGTTAGGTAAAATTAAGCCTTTATCGGGATCAAGCCAACGTACCAAGGCTTCTGCTCCAATAATGTCGCCCGTTAAAATATCAACTTGCGCTTGATAGTATAAACGTAATTCTTGATTTTC
Organism: Methylococcaceae bacterium; assembly: GCA_900299045.1. Taxonomy (GTDB): domain Bacteria; phylum Pseudomonadota; class Gammaproteobacteria; order Methylococcales; family Methylomonadaceae; genus UBA10906. Next base: position 8,318 of record OMIH01000083.1, on the reverse strand, counting down.
AATGGCGCGACGTAGGCGATTTTCAAGCTCAATACGCTCACGCACTGCGCGAGTTAACTGTTCAGAAAAATACGCAAAACAGCCTCGCCCCGCGTCTTTTGCATGATAAAGCGCGGTATCGGCATGGTCAATTAACAATTCGGGATTTTGACCATGTTCGGGATATAAGCTAATGCCAATACTCGCCCCAATTTGCACATCATCACCTTGCGTGAGTACAAAGGGTAAACTCAAATCAGACACAATCATTTCAGCAACACGCGCCGCATCATCAACTTGGCTAATATCACGAAGTAATACAATAAATTCATCTCCACCAAGTCGTGCAACGGTGTCGGTTTCACGCAAACGATTTTGAATCCGTCTTGCCACCTGTATAAGCAACTCATCTCCAGCGGCATGCCCCAAGTTATCATTCACGGCTTTAAATCTATCTAAATCCATCATCAACAGCGCCATGCGTTTATTTTCACGACGTCCTTGTTCAATACCTTGACAGAGTCTATCGTAGAGCAATCGTCGATTAGGTAAGTCGGTGAGCGGATCGTAAAAGGCGAGTTTTTGAATTTTAGTATCTGAGCGATAACGCTCAATCATGAGCATAACTAAATTGGCATATTGTTCAATCAAGAGCAATTCAGCAGATTGCGGCTGACTCACATAACGTCGATAAACAGCAAACGTGCCGAGCACTTGATCATGGCTATTTTTAATAGGTTGCGACCAACATGAACGTATATTGGCAAGTTGCGTTAATTCGCTAAAGGCTTGCCAATCAGGATGCACTTGTACGTCTTCTACGATGACCTGTTCACCACGAAACGCTACGCTACTGCATGAACCTACACTGTCGCCAATAACTATACCTTCTATAGCCTTGTTATAAAATTCAGGCAAACTGGGCGCAGCGCCTAGCGACAATTTACCTGTCGCGTTATCAAGCAATAAAACAGAGCAAATAAGGGACGGATATTGCGCTTCAATACCAATGAGTAAGTCGCTGAGTAAGCTTTGCAATTTTTGAAAGCTCATGGTGTTACTTCCCATCGCTTTTAAAATTTGGTTATGCAAGGCTAAATCATTACTTTGACGCAGTAATACACGCGCCAGTTTTCGTCTTCGTGAATTTTCACGACGTACGGATTTATAAGCAATGAGCAATAAGAGAAAGATAAAACTGGCAAACAGGACGACGACAACGGCGATGCTCAAATAATCATTGAGTTTTTCTTTATCGAATTTAATATCCGAGTCATAGATGAAATCGCGTAAGCGTTCATCAATGACCGCGTTGTCAATCATGCCCACTTTAGTAAATGTGTCCGCCATAGCTTGCCAGCGAGCAGGATTCATGTGACCAATTTCAATTAAATCAGGCACAATTAAAGGGCGCATCGCTTCTGCTTCAAATTCTAAATGCCCACGCGATTTTTCAACATGGTACTTATTGATGAGTAACTCAATGATTTCATTAGGATGTGCAAGCGCATAATTCCAACCAGCAATACTTGCCTGTCTAAACGCTTTTACGCGCTCGGCATGATATTTAATCTCATCTTCGGTGGTAAATAAAATATCGCCATAAAAATCCACACCGTAATGGCGCGGGTTGATAATATTGTACGAAATCCCATGTTGTTTTAGATAGTAAGGCTGGTCAGTTAAATAAGAATGAAACGCATCCGTTTTGCCACTAATGAAATCGTGTAAATCAAAACTCATGGGTTGCAAGATAATAGAGTCTTTATTAATACCTTCGTTTAGAAACATGGCGAGGAAATCGGCATCGCCTTTTTTCTCAACCATCATGATACGTTTACCAATTAAATCACTAGGCGATGAAATGGTTTTATGCGTGAGCAAAACGGAAGGTGAATGCTGAAAAATAGCCGCAAGCGCAACCAAAGGTGCGCCTTGTAGGCGTTTATAGAGTAGATCACTATTGGTAACACCATATTGCGCACGTTGCTCGAGTACCTCATTTAAGACATCGTGTTCAGGGGAGCCTTCGGTAATAGAAACATCGAGTCCAGCGTTTGCATAATAGCCTTTTTCAAGTGCGGCATAATAACCAGCAAATTGAAATTGATGATGCCACCGAAGTTGTAAATTCACGGATTCATTGGCGAAAACGTTGCACGACAATAACGTGCTATAGACAAACAGGCTGATTTTGAATCGTGAAAGGCGCATGATTAACAAATATAAAATCGAATTAAAAATTAACGTGCTCGGCTTTTGGCTTTAGGTGGGCGCGACGATGAATTTCCTAATTTATTTTTCCCAAATCCGGTGTGTTTTGTTTTAAACGGTTGTGTTTTTTTCGGTGTATCAAGCGTTCCTTTCGGTTGAAAGAGAGGAATGAGGTGCGCTTTACCGTTTCCAATCAAATCTGAACGCCCCATTGATTTTAAGGCCTCACGAAGCAGTGGCCAATTTTTAGGGTCATGATAGCGCAAAAAGGCTTTTTGCAATCGGCGTTGTTTCACACTTTTGGGAATGCTGATGTTTTCTGCTTGACGACTCACTTTTTTGAGCGTGTCCTTGCCTGAGTGATACATAGCGGTAGCAATTGACATGGGGGAGGGCAAAAACGCCTGTACTTGATCTGCTCGGAAATTATGGCGCTTGAGCCAAAGTGCGAGTTCGAGCATATCGTTATCTGTTGTTCCAGGATGCGCGGCAATAAAATAGGGAATTAAATATTGTTCCTTACCGGCTTCTTTAGAGTATTGATCAAACATGGCTTTGAAACGGTCATACGTTCCCATACCCGGTTTCATCATGCGACTGAGTACATTTTTTTCGGTATGCTCAGGCGCAATTTTCAAGTAACCGCCAACGTGATGGGTGACTAATTCTTTTACATATTCGGGTGATTCAACGGCTAGGTCATAACGCAAACCAGAGGCAATGAAGATTTTTTTAATGCCTTTTAAACCGCGTGCACGACGATAAAGTTTAATTAGCGATGAATGATCTGTATTCAGATTTGGGCAAATACTCGGATACACGCAAGACAATTTTCGGCAAGCGGTTTCAATGGTTTTATCTTTACACGCAAGGCGATACATATTTGCCGTAGGCCCCCCTAAATCTGAAATATGTCCTGTAAATGATGGCGATGTATCACGAATCGCTTCAATTTCTTGAATAATCGAGTCTTCAGAGCGACTTTGAATAATACGACCCTCATGCTCGGTAATAGAGCAAAAACTGCATCCACCAAAACAGCCTCGCATAATATTTACCGAATGTTGAATCATCTCAAAAGCTGGAATATTGGCGTTGCCGTAGCGTTTATGTGGAAGACGCGAATAAGGTAAATCAAACACACTGTCCATTTCAGCCATCGCCAGTGGCAGCGGTGGAGGGTTTATCCAGATTTCACGATCACCGTGTTTTTGAATGAGTGGTCGCGCATTATACGGATTGGTTTCCCCGTGCATGACGCGCGAAGCATGCGCGTAAAAAATGGGATCATTTTTCACGACATCATACGCTGGCAAGCGAATGGCTGTTTTTTCACGTAGCGTTTTAATGTGTTGAATAACCGGCGCAATAGGTGTTTCATTCGCATTTTCTGCCTTTTGCGACACATCACAAGGCGGCTCTTCTTGATAGGGATTGACTGGTGGCGCGGTAGCACCGGGTTTGTCGAATTCAGTCGAATCTTTGACCGCAAACTCAGCAGGAATCGCTTTGACAAAATGGGCGGTGCCTCGCACAAATTGAATATCTTGAATTTTTTCACCTTTCGCCAGACGGTGCGCAACCTCGACAATAGCGCGTTCTGCGTTGCCAAATAGCAGTAAATCGGCTTTTGCGTCCATTAAAACAGATTTTTTGACGGTATCTGACCAATAATCATAATGGGCGATACGGCGCAAACTCGCTTCAATTCCACCAATAATAATAGGCACGTCTTTGAACGCTTCGCGGCAACGATGAGAATAAACAGACACAGCACGGTCAGGGCGTTTACCGCCTTCACCATTGGGTGTGTACGCATCGTTTGAGCGAATTTTTTTATCTGAGGTATAGCGATTGACCATCGAATCCATGTTGCCACCGGTAATCCCAAAAAATAAATTTGGGCGACCGAGTTGTTGAAAATCGTTTGCACTCATCCAATTAGGTTGCGCAATCATGCCAACGCGAAAGCCTTGTGCTTCAAGTACCCGACCAATCAACGCCATACCAAAACTGGGATGATCCACATACGCATCACCGCTAACAATAATAATATCGCAGCTATCCCACCCCAGTTCGTCCATCTCAGCGCGACTCATCGGCAGCTGCGTTGCAACGCCAAATCGTTGCGCCCAATATTTGCGATAACTGTTGAGATTGGGGGGGGTATTTGAAGAAGTGGACATTTAAGCGCTCGTGACGTTGTCGATAAAATTAGGATTGTACGCAATAAACTCTTTTAAATAGCGTTTAAAAGGGAGCTGATATTTTTTTTCTAATTGAACAGCTCGTTTTTGCAACGCTTTGCGTGAATAAATCGGTGTATTTTCGTGGAAGAAGAATCCAATCATATTTACCATGCCATGGACAGGTAAAAAGAGCAATTTTGCTTGAAATAAGCGACCAAGCCATGCAAAAAGTTCCTCAAACTGCGCTTTGTTATTCCATAAATTGACAACCAATATACCGTCTTTTTTAAGCATAGCTTGGCATTGTGTCAAAAAAGTTTCGTTAAATAACGAAGGCGAAATTCCTTCTGAATCGAATAAATCGAGCATGATGAATCGATAAAATTCACGCTGCATAACGCATCGCTCACGCGCATAATGCGCAGCGTCATCGATAACGATATTTAAACGCGGACTATAGGGCAAATCAAAATAATCGTGAGCAATCTGCGCAACGGCTTGACGGTATTCAATAGCTTCAATGCGACATTGTGGAAAATGATCAAAAAAATATTTGGCGACCGAGCCACCGCCAAGTCCCATCAATAAAATATCGTCCTCCGCCATGTCTTGAAACAGCAAGGCACCCATCATTGTTTGTGTATAGGCAAAATACAGTCGATTTGTATGAATGCGTTCAACTGCACTTTGCATGGCAAACGAGCCAAAATTCAAATGACGAACCCCATTTTTCTCGTAGACCTCAATGGTTCCTAGTGCATCTTGCGTTTGAAAAATCGGTGTTGTCGTCATAAAAAGGCGTGGAAAAAGTTAATAAATAACATTTTTAAGTACACTCGCGTTATGCTTGACGAGGTCTTTTAAATAATAAGTGTATTCAATTTGGTGTAAATGTTCCAAAACAATTGCGCGAGTGCGTAAATCTTTAAGTGAGTAAACCGGTGTTTTGGCGTTAAATGCCAAGCCGATAATATTACCGCGACCTTTGACGGGGACAAACAGCAATTTCCAATTAAACAATTTTCCAAGCCAGAGTGCAATCTGCTGAAATTGAGGGCGATGCACGCCTCCCCATAAATTGATTGCTAAAATACCATCCGGTTTGAGCAAAGTTTGACAATGCGTAAAAAATTCGATGTTGCAGATTGCCTCGGCCATGCCTTCATGATCAAAGGCATCGATGATAAGTAGACTGTAGCGTTTGGCATCGTTTTCTTGATTTTTTTTAACGTAATGTGCGCCATCATCAATGACAACATTTAAACGTGAATCAATAGGCAGTCCAAAGTGCATTCGTGCTACTTTTAAGACACTTTTGCGGTATTCCACGACATTGACTTTGCAATCGGGAAATTGGTAGAGCAAATGTTTTGCAATGGATCCACCACCAAGTCCAATTAACAGCGCTTCTTGATGATTGAGCGTTTCTTTAAACAGGAGCCAACTACTCATGGTGCGAGCATATTCTAAATACAGTCGATTTGGGTCGCTAATTAGCATACTACTTTGACGAGGTACTGTTCCAAAATGCAGCGAGCGAACACCGTCCACTTCCACCACTTCGATGGCACCTTCGTTGTCGTGTTCTTGATGAATTAGCACACCATCGTATTTATAGAGTGCTAATTGACTGAAAAGTGCTTTAATTTTTTTTGTGCGTGAATCGTTTTTCATTTACACATTCGCTTTAGAATCAATAATACCACCGCCTAAACACACCTCATTTTGGTAAAAAACAATCGATTGTCCTTCAGTAATGGCGCGTTGCGGTTGAGAAAACAGCACTTCACAGCGTTCGTTGTCTAACGGTGTGACAATACATTCTTGATCTTCTTGGCGATAGCGTGTTTTTGCTTTGCAATGCCGCGTTTGGTTTAGCGGCTGATTACTACACCAATCGAGTTGCTCTGCGATCAATGAATTATGGAGCATCAGTGGATGATTATGACCTTGTCCAACAATTAAAATATTATTAGGCACATCTTTGCCGAGTACATACCACGGTTCATCAGGCGCATCTTTGACCCCACCAATGCCAAGACCTTGGCGTTGACCGAGTGTGTAGTACATAAGACCATGATGCTGTGCAATGTATTTACCTTCTGGAGTGCGCATTTCACCTGCTTGCGTGGGTAAATAGCGTTTGAGAAAATCGGTAAATTTGCGCTCACCAATAAAACAAATGCCGGTGCTGTCTTTTTTCTTTGCATTAGCAAAGCCGGCACGCTGCGCCATGGCTCGAATTTCAGGTTTATGCAAATGCCCAATTGGAAAAAGCGTGCGTGAAAGCGGCTTTTGCCCTAGTGTATATAAAAAATAGCTTTGCTCTTTATTGGGATCTAAACCTTTTAAAAGCTGAAATTCGCCATTTTGCTCACGAACTCGCGCATAATGCCCCGTGGCGATAAAATCAGCCCCTAAATCGTCAATCGCATGATGCAAAAATGCTTTAAATTTAACGTGTTTATTGCATAAAATGTCGGGATTAGGTGTTCGAGCGGCTTTAAATTCAGATAAAAAGACTTCAAATACCTCGTTCCAATATTCAGCGGAAAAATTGGCGGTTCGCAGTTCAATGCCTAGCGTGTCGCACACTTGCTGCGCATCGGCTAAGTCTTGCATGGCGGTGCAATACTCAGTGCCATCATCTTCTTCCCAGTTTTTCATAAATAAACCAGTGACGTTGTGACCTTGTTCAAGCAACATAAGCGCAGTGACTGACGAATCAACGCCCCCAGACATTCCAACAATAATATTTTTAGGCATAATCAAGAAACGATTTTAAAAGCGTTAAAGGGTAGCGTTGACCTGTTAAATAGTCGTCCACCGAGCTTAAAACTAACGGACTGCGTAGCGGTTTTGTCGCAATCTCGTCGCGTGTTAACCAATGTGTTGCAATAATACCATCGTCTAAGGTTTGTGTTGGATTGTAATCAAAACAGTCCCCCGAAAAACAGAAACGAACAAAGGTCAAGCTTTGCGGATTACGGCGCCACAACTGCACAGACGTAATATATTTAGGCGTGAATTGCCATGCGGTTTCCTCGCACACTTCGCGCTTGACGGCATTGAGCAAATCTTCATGCTCTTCTAAATGCCCTGCTGGTTGATTGAATTGCAAGCCATGCGGTGTAAATTCTTCAACCATTAAAAAACGTTGCTCACGCTCAATAATCGCAGCAACAGTGACGTGGGGTTTCCAAACCATAAACTATAAATGAATTTCAGCAGTGTAAAACGCGTAATTTTACTTTATTTACCTTATGGGTGCAGGTAAATATGATATTAGTGATTGACGAGAAGAAGAAAATCAAGTCTAATAGCGGTTTTTAGCGCATCAAAAAAGCCCGGGTAGCTCAGTTGGTAGAGCAAAGGATTGAAAATCCTTGTGTCGACGGTTCGATTCCGCCCCCGGGCACCACAGTTCCTTTTTAGTTCAAGTCTGCTTATTTTCTCGTTACTGAATTCAAGTTCAATGCCGATTAAGACGCTACCTTCCGCATTCATGAAATAAAAGCCATTCTTTAATTTATTACTTTTTCGTGTTTCAATTTAGATTCGGCTGAAATGTTAGGCGTAAAAGGGATATTGCAAAAACCTTTTACGCATGAACAGTTGCAGGAAATGGTTCAGCAAGTATTGCGTGGTTGAAATGTGCAGCGCTAAAAGACATTGCATCAGCGCAGCTGAGTATTTTGATGCTCAAAGACCACGCGGCATCATTTTGCGTATTGAGACGTGGATTTGCGAGCTAACATCAAAAAAAATTTTAGATTCAGATTTTTAAAATTCTACTTGTTTCATATTTTGGCTATTTAACCTGAGTTCGAGGTAAGAATAAAGAGATGATGGTTAGATGAATAAATCTTGGCGGCGAATGTTTAAGGAAGGTTTCTTTTCTTGATATGAATAAGCCACTAAAGAAGCGACGACGTT
>OMIH01000082.1 GCA_900299045.1 Methylococcaceae bacterium | reverse complement strand
TGCAAAACGCCCACCATCAAGCGGCACTAAAGGACGCAATTCGGGCGGTAAAACAGGTAACACTTTCAAAATCATCCATTCTGGGCGATTTTTAGACGCGAGTAACGCATTCATTACTTTTAAGCGTTTTGCGTATTTCTTAATTTTTGTTTCTGAACTGGTTGAGTTAATTTCTTGTCTTAAAATTTCAACTTCAGACTTTAAATCAATTGACTTAAGCAAATCATAAATCGCTTCTGCACCCATTTTAGCAACGAAATCATCGCCAAATTGCTCTTGATAATCCTGATATTCATCGTCAGATAACAACGAACCTTTGATTAATGACGTATCGCCCGCTTCAAGCACAACAAATGATTCGAAATACAATACACGCTCAATTTCACGCAATGTCATATCAAGCAATAAAGCAATACGCGAAGGCAATGATTTTAAAAACCAAATATGCGCAACAGGACTAGCCAAATCAATATGCCCCATACGCTCACGACGCACTTTAGATAATGTGACCTCTACCCCACATTTTTCACAAATAACACCACGATGCTTTAAGCGTTTATATTTACCACATAAACACTCATAATCACTAACAGGACCAAAAATTTTAGCGCAAAACAATCCATCACGTTCTGGTTTGAAAGTACGGTAGTTGATTGTCTCAGGTTTCTTTACCTCACCATAAGACCAGGAACGAATCATGTCTGGTGAAGCAAGTCCAATATGAATCGCATCAAAATCTTCTGCACGATTTTGGCGCTTCAAAAAATTCATTAAATCTTTCAAGAGCTTATCCTCTTTAAAATGTGTTTAACAGGAAAAAATTTATCTAATAAAAAACAAAGCTTATGGCTACGTTGTCATTGATAAACCTAAATTATTCTCGCTCTAATTCAATATTGACCGCTAGTGAACGGATCTCTTTGATTAAAACATTAAATGATTCGGGCATTCCCGCTTCCATTTTATGATCACCATCAACAATGTTTTTATACATGCGTGTACGACCCGTGACATCATCAGACTTGACAGTCAGCATTTCCTGCAATGTGTATGCCGCACCGTAAGCTTGTAATGCCCACACCTCCATCTCACCAAAACGCTGTCCACCAAATTGTGCTTTACCGCCTAATGGTTGCTGCGTTACTAAACTGTATGGTCCTGTTGAACGTGCGTGCATTTTGTCATCAACTAAGTGGTTCAATTTGAGCATATACATATAACCTACCGTTACTTTACGCTCGAAAGGCTCCCCTGTTAAGCCATCATATAAAATTGTCTGACCATCTTCAGGCAAATCCGCAAGTCGAAGCATTGTTCGAATATCTTCTTCGTTAGCCCCGTCAAATACAGGCGTTGCCATGGGCACACCGCTAACTAAATTAGTTGCCATTTCTAAAATTTCAGCATCAGTAAATGAATTCAAATCTTCTTTGCGTCCACTGCAATTATAGATTTTGTCCAAATATTCACGGATAGCTTTCACTTTAGCGTGCGATTCTTCATACTTAGCTTCCAATATTTTGCCAATTTTAATCCCAAGACCTCTAGCCGCCCATCCCAAATGTGTTTCTAATACTTGACCCACGTTCATTCGAGAAGGTACGCCTAACGGATTTAGCACAATATCAACAGGATTACCATCAGCGGTATAAGGCATATCTTCAATGGGACGAATCATTGAAATAACCCCTTTGTTACCATGTCGACCCGCCATTTTATCTCCAGGCTGAATTCGTCTCTTCACAGCTAAATACACTTTAACCATTTTGAGCACACCCGGTGGCAGATCATCACCCATAGTAATTTTACGCTTCTTGACTTCAAACATTTCTTCAAAATCTTTGCGTTGTTGCTCAATTTGCGCAGACACCACTTGTAACTGCTCATTTAGCGCATCATCTTTCATTTTGATTTTGAGCCACTCAGAGGTTTTAATACTATCTAAATACTCTTGAGTAATGATTGTTCCAGCTTTTAAACCATTAGCGCCCGCTTGAGCCACATGCCCAATTAACTCTTTAGCAACACGTGCGAAAATATCGCCTTCTAAAATTTTAATTTGATCGTCTAAATCTTTGCGGTAGCTTTTAATTTGCTCTTGCTCGATATCCAACGCACGCTTGTCTTTTTTGACGCCATCACGAGTAAACACTTGAACATAAATGACAGTGCCTTCGATACTGCTAGGAACGCGTAAAGATGTATCTTTCACATCTGCTGCTTTTTCGCCAAAAATAGCTCGCAATAATTTTTCTTCAGGTGTGAGTTGTGTTTCACCTTTTGGCGTTACTTTACCCACAAGAATATCGCCACCTTTCACTTCAGCACCAACATAGACAATACCGGATTCATCCAATTTAGATAATGCTTCTTCACTTACATTTGGAATATCAGCGGTAATTTCTTCTGGGCTGTGTTTCGTGTCACGCGCAACACACGTTTTTTCTTCAATGTGAATGGTTGTAAAACGATCTTCCTTTACAACGCGCTCTGAAACCAAAATAGAATCTTCGAAGTTATAGCCATTCCAAGGCATAAAGGCAACCAACATATTCTGCCCTAATGCTAATTCGCCCATATCAGTTGATGGACCATCGGCCATAATGTCACCCGCACGAACTATGTCCCCCACTTTGACTAATGGCTTTTGATTAATACAAGTATTTTGATTCGATCTTGTGTATTTAATAAGATTGTAGATATCAACACCAGAAGAACCATTTTCAGTTTCCGTGTCGTTTACACGAACCACGATTCTCGCGGCATCAACAAACTCAATTTTCCCTCCACGAGTGGCAACAACGGTTACGCCAGAATCTTTAGCAACCGTACGTTCCATACCTGTACCCACGAGCGGTTTTTGCGCACGCAACGTTGGAACAGCTTGACGTTGCATATTTGACCCCATTAACGCACGATTGGCGTCATCGTGTTCTAGGAATGGAATAATCGACGCGGCAACAGAAACAATCTGCTTAGACGATACGTCCATATATTGCACCGTATCGGACATCGCCAACGTAAATTCATCTTTATTTCGGCAAGAAACTAAGCCATCGATGAGTTTTCCATTTTCATCAACAGGTACACTCGCTTGCGCAATAACAAATTCACCTTCTTCGATAGCCGATAAATAATCCACTTGATTAGTCACTCTACCATTAACCACTTTTCGATAAGGTGTTTCTAAAAAACCATAATTATTTGTTCTTGCATAAACAGATAGCGAATTAATCAAACCAATGTTTGGTCCTTCAGGCGTTTCAATTGGGCATACTCGACCATAATGCGTTGCATGAACGTCACGAACCTCAAAACCTGCACGCTCACGAGCAAGACCACCTGGTCCTAACGCGGAGACGCGACGTTTATGTGTAATCTGGGAGAGTGGGTTGTTTTGATCCATAAACTGAGATAATTGACTCGAACCAAAAAACTCTTTAATCGCTGCTGAAACAGGTTTAGCATTGATGATTTCTTGCGGCATTAAGCCTTCGGAATCCGCTAAAGTTAAACGCTCTTTCACCGTACGCTCAACTCTCACCAGACCAACGCGGAACTGATTTTCAACCATTTCACCAACAGATCGCACGCGACGATTACCTAAGTGATCAATATCATCAACCACGCCATTTCCATTGCGAATAGAAATTAACTCTTTAAGAACGTCGATAATATCATCTTTTGTGAGCGTACCTAATCCTTCAATGTCTTCGCGCCCCAAACGACGATTAAACTTCATACGACCAACAGTTGATAAATCGTAGCGCTCTTCAGTAAAGAACAAATTTTGGAATAAATTTTCAGCTGATTCACGCGTTGGTGGCTCACCTGGGCGCATCATGCGATAAATTTCAACAAGCGCCTCAAGCGCATTAGTTGTTGTATCAGCGCGCATTGCATTCGAAATATAAGCACCACGATCTAAATCGTTGACATACAGCGTATTCACTTCAGAAATACCTGCTTCAATACAACGATCAATGATGTGATTTGTTAATTCATCATTAACATGGGCAATTAGCTCACCTGTATTTTGATCAACAACATTGTGGCCTAAAATTTTTCCAATTAAATAATCTCTAGGGACTTCAAAAGTTGTGAGTCCCGCTTTTGTAATTTCACGAATATGTTTAGCCGTAATACGACGTCCTTCCTCAACAAGAACGTGATTACCATTTTTAATATCAAACGCTGCAATTTCACCACGCAAACGTTCAGGCACAATATGGTAAGTAAAAATGTCTTTACTTAAATTAAATTTATTTGTTTCGAAGAACATGTTAATCATGTCTTCGTTATCATAACCTAAAGCACGAAGTAAAATCGTCGCTGGAATTTTACGACGACGATCTATACGCACATAAACGCAATCTTTATGGTCAAACTCAAAATCTAACCATGAGCCACGATAAGGAATAACACGCGCGTTAAATAATAATTTTCCAGAAGAATGCGTCTTGCCTTTATCATGATCAAAGAAAACACCCGGAGAGCGATGCAATTGCGAAACAATCACGCGCTCAGTACCATTAATAACAAACGTACCATTTTCAGTCATCAAGGGTAATTCCCCCATATAGACTTCTTGCTCGCGAACATCCTTAACTACTTTTGCTGAAGAGGGCGAATCTTTATCGTAAATAACCAGACGCACAAGAACGCGTAATGAAGCCGCATAAGTTGCGCCACGTTGCTGACATTCGCGTACATCAAAAATAGTATCACTTAAACGATAACGAACATACTGCAACTCTGCATAACCATTATGACTTTCAATTGGGAATACACTCGAAAACGCAGCATGTAATCCTTCATTATCACGTTTATTTACACTTACACCAGACTGAAGAAAATGGGCATAAGAGTCGATTTGAGTAGCAAGAAGATAGGGAACTTCAAGCACCTCGGTGCTTTTCCCAAAATTATTTCGAATACGCTTTTTTTCGGTAAAAGAGTAGGACATATCGCTTCAAAACCTTTTGTCGTAGAACAGTTTTACTGTGCAATCATTGCAAGCAACAAAAGGCCGGCAGCAAAATTGCCACCAGCCATTTAAAAAATCAGGTGAAACCTGAACAACAAGTCAAAATTTATTTAATTTCAACCGTTGCGCCAGCTTCTGTTAGTTCTTTTTTGAAGGTTTCAGCTTCTGCTTTAGAAACAGCTTCTTTTAATACTGTTGGTACGCCTTCAACAGCATCTTTCGCTTCTTTCAAGCCCAAACCTGTGATACCACGAACCACTTTAATTACAGCAACTTTATTGTCGCCAAAGCCAGTCATAATAACATCAAATTCAGTTTGCTCTTCTGCTGCCGCAGCAGCAACTGGTGCAGCAGCAACAGCAACAGCTGCTGAAACGCCAAATTTTTCTTCCATCGCTGTAATTAAATCAACGATTTCCATAACGGTCATGCCTGCAACTGCGTCTAAAATATCCGCTTGTGAAATTGCCATTGTATGTTCCTCTAAAATAATAGGTTTTAAACGAGTTAATAAATTTTATGCAGCTTCTTGCTTCTGATCTCTGAGTGCCGCCAATGTACGAACCAATTTTTCGGTTGGCGCTTTCATGACAGACATCAACATAGCAATACCTTGATTGCGTGTTGGCAAATTCGCCAAACGAGGCAACTCAGAACCGCCATAAGATTGACCACCAATGGCTACAATCTTAGTAATAAGTTTATCGTGACTTTTTGCAAAATTACTGATTAAACGACCAGCAGAACCAGGATCTTCCATTGAAAAAGCAAGCAACAATGGCCCAACGAGCGCATCTTGCATACATTCAAATTCAGTACCTGCAACAGCGCGTTTCGCTAGCGTATTTTTAACAACACGCAAATAAACGCCTGTTTCTCTTGCTGTTTTGCGTAATTCAGTTAATTCGGTAACAGTCAACCCACGATACTCTGCCGCTACTGCCGAATGCGCTTTCGCAGCAAATGCAGAAACTTCCTCTACGACAGCTTTTTTGCCATCTAAATTTAGAGCCATAGTTTACTCCGATAATTCTGAAAATTTTCAGCTTGAAAATTCACACTAAAATTCAAGTGTGCTTAAAATCTTACGGTACGCAATTCAATTTATTGCGTTCCGTCTACGCAGGTTATTAAGTTTTTAAAACTCCTGCGGTCTTTGACGGCTACAGAATACCTTCTGCAACTCAAAGTTTGGATGATTATAAACCGCTAATATCCAACCATAGACCAGGACCCATGGTTGACGACAAACTGACTTTTCTTACATAAAGTCCTTTTGATGTACTCGGTTTCAATCTTTTTAAATCTGCAAGTAACGCTTCTAAGTTGCCTTGTATCGCATCTGCATCAAATGTCACTTTTCCTAAAGTACAGTGAATAATACCTGACTTGTCGGTTCTATAACGCACTTGACCCGATTTTGCATTTTTAACTGCAGTAGCAACATCTGTTGTTACGGTGCCCACCTTAGGATTTGGCATTAATCCACGTGGACCTAAAATTTGCCCAAGTTGACCAACAACGCGCATTGCATCAGGCGATGCAATAACAACATCAAAATTCATTTCACCTTTTTTGACTAAATCACCCAAATCATCCATACCAACGATATCTGCGCCGGCTTCTTTAGCGGCTTCCGCATTGGCACCTTGAGCAAATACAGCAACACGTACAGTTTTACCCGTACCATTTGGCAAAACCGTTGCGCCACGAACATTTTGATCTGATTTGCGTGGATCCACCCCTAAATTCACGCTTACATCAATAGCTTCTTGAAATTTTGATGTAGCGAATTCTTTTAATATTGACACCGCCTCTGAAACTGAATACTGTTTATTCGTATCGACTTTTGCTTTAATAAGCTTTGCTTTTTTTGTTAATTTAGCCATGTTACACGCCCTCCACAGTCAAGCCCATGCTTTTTGCACTTCCAGCGATTGTTTTCACTGCAGCATCTAAATTCGCTGCATTTAAATCTTCCATTTTAATTTTA
Organism: Methylococcaceae bacterium; assembly: GCA_900299045.1. Lineage (GTDB taxonomy): Bacteria > Pseudomonadota > Gammaproteobacteria > Methylococcales > Methylomonadaceae > UBA10906. Next base: position 1,648 of record OMIH01000082.1, on the reverse strand, counting down.
GCAATATCTTCTAACTGCTGACGTGTTACGACACCCACTTTTTTTGTATTCGGATTGCTACTACCGCTTTTTAATCCTAAGGCTTTTTTCAGCAAAATAGACGCTGGCGGTGTTTTTGTAATAAATGTAAAACTACGATCACTATAAACAGTGATAACAACTGGCAAAGGCAAACCTTTTTCAACATCTTGAGTTTTTGCATTAAACGCTTTACAAAATTCCATAATATTCACACCACGCTGACCCAATGCTGGACCGACTGGTGGACTTGGATTTGCTTCACCTGCTTTTACCTGCAATTTAATATATGCGGTTATTTTTTTAGCCATTACTTACTCCAAAATACGGGTCAAACGCTTTTCAGCTCCCCTAAGACAAGAAAACTCCGACTTTAAATACTTAAAGACGGAGATAATCATATAATTTATAAATTATGTTTTTTCAACTTGATCAAAGTTTAATTCAACAGATGTAGCACGTCCAAATATGAGTACAGAAACACGCAATTTACTTTTGTCATAAATGACTTCTTCAACTTCCCCGTTGAAATCTTTGAATGGACCATCGATAATACGAATAACCTCACCTACTTCAAATAACACTTTAGGTCTTGGCTTATTCACACCCTCTTCAACGCGATTTAAAATTGCTTGTGCTTCTCTATTTGAAATGGGCGCAGGGCGATCTGAAACACCACCAATAAAACCAAGTACTTTTGGTGTACTTCGAACGAGATGCCAAGTTTCGTTAGTTAATTCCATTTCGACCAAGACATAACCAGGAAAAAACTTTCTTTCACTTTTTCGCTGTTGCCCCATCTTCATTTCAACAACTTCTTCTGTTGGAATTAATATTTGACCAAAATAACTTTCTAATCCTTCCCGTGCGATGCGCTCATGAAGAAATTGCTTAACTTTATTTTCAAAATTAGATTGCGACTGAACAACATACCAGCGCTGTACCATATTAAGCCTGCCCTGTCAATAGTCGAACGCCCCAAAATAGGAATGTATCTAACAACCAAAGCACCAAACTCACAACTGAAACCATTGCAAAAACTAACAATGTTGTTCTTGTTGTTTCATCTCTAGTGGGCCAAACAATTTTGCGTACTTCAATTTTAGAATCAGCAATAAACGCAGTAATTGCCCCCCCCCACGCAGTCGTCGCTAACATAACGACCGAAAGAACAAATACAGCAACCCAACCTAAAATTCGATAAAGCAATTTAAAATCTGAAAAATAATAAAACGCTGCAATGCCTGCGATAATAAAGACAATAGAGAAAACTTGCTTAACAACATCAAAAACACTTATTGATGCCTCAGTTTGCGTATTCATAAGTGTGGACTTTGAGAAAAACTTGAAATTAAGAGAAAATTTGGCTGGCAGGCCAGGAGGGGCTCGAACCCCCAACCAGCGGTTTTGGAGACCGCCATTCTACCAATTGAACTACTGACCTATACAGACAAATATTTTTTTAAACTTTATCGCTCACAGAAACTTTTCTGTGAGCAAGAGATTTATTCAATAATCGATGCAACAACGCCGGCACCCACAGTGCGCCCGCCTTCACGAATTGCAAAACGCAACCCTTCTTCCATAGCAATAGATGAAATTAATTTCACTTTAACAGAAATGTTATCAC
>OMIH01000081.1 GCA_900299045.1 Methylococcaceae bacterium | reverse complement strand
GAGACAGACATTGTAGTGACCTTAAGAGAGAAACTATATATGTAAAAGATCAAGATAAATGGCAAAAGGAAGATGGAAACAAAACAATAAAAAAGGCAATTAATTCACCCTTTTCAGGAATCACTAAACCCGCATCTCCCAACAATAAAGCAAATTCACCTGATGACCAGATAGGATATTTTTTAGTGTAATATTCTTTGTTGAATACGTCATTAAACATACCTTCGTGCATTTTTGGCATACCTTGCTTATCAAGTAATGACTTATACGCCAAAATCGCCATGTTCCCCCCTGGCTCCATACCATCTGTTGTTGTTCCTGTTGGAACATGATCATGAAACATCCACAACCCCGCACCATAACTATTTAAACCATTATTTTCTGTTTTAAGCGATAGATCCAGTCTCTGTGCTGGCGAAATATCAAACACATCGCGTGTAATCTGAGCACCTTGCTGTGCATCAACACCGTCGTATGCCATGATTGTTGCTTTGTGTCCATGAAAATGCACGGCAATAGGTGTTCGCTGAAAATTGGCGATATGTAATTTCATATTTTCATTTTCATTCGCAACAATCATTGCATCTCGCAACGTATAAGGAAATGAATGCCCATTTAATAAAAAATAATTTTCAGTCGATGTTGACATATTGTACTCTCGACTCATTTTTTGATTAATTAAGCGCGGATCATTTGCTTCTTGTGGAATCTTGGTGAGTTGCTTATCAAGTGACTGATAGTGAAGATCGTATTCTTGATCATATTGCTTTTTAACAGATACTGAAGGATGGCGCACCTGACCTGCACCAATATTTAATGTTTGCACCCAATTGTTTGGACGATTTTCTTCAACAATAAACATACCATTTAAGCCCATCATAAAATGCTGAGCGGTTTGTACATGACAGTGATAAAGCATGGTACCTGCATGGCGAGGTTGAATTTCATAAGTGTGTTGCTTTCCAGGAAAAACAGCGTGCTCCTCCATTCCATCATTATCGAGTCCTTGCGAGTTTAACCAGGGATGATCGACGCCATGTAAATGAATGGTATGCGGTAGATAATGTGTATTTTCTAATGTAATAAATACCTTGTCACCTTGCTCAACACGAATCACCGGAGAAGGCGCACGCAGCAACGGATGCGCAACACGAGAATTAAAATTTTTTACTGCCATGCCCTGCATTTTTGGCGCAAACACCCACAGAGAAGGATGCAACCCAGGGGCGATATCATAAGTATTCATCAAATAATCGCCATCAGGACTAAATCCATTAAGTTCAACCACTTCTAATTTGATGTGAATAACGTCAGGATCACCATCGTGATCTAAATCTTCTCCCATCACAACAGAATCTTGCGCCAAATGGCTTTGCATGAGCGTTGACATTGACACATTATTTGTTCCCTTTGTTGCTGCAGCAATAGTATAAGGATTATCAGGCTCACAAACGGGAGAGGCAGCAATAGAAACGCCTTCAATTTCTTGTGCATCTCGCCATTCAACATGATCATCTGTACACGGCTTTTCAACATTTGCATTATCGGCATGACTAAAAACAGTCGCCGGCGGCTTTTCTTTCGCGTGCTGTTCAAGTACAAAAAACCACTGAATTAACAATATAATTAGGGCAAAAGTCGTAAGCCATACCCCTAAAATAAAATATTTTTTTAACATAAGCCTTAAGTGAGTCATTGTTATTTTTATAAAAAATCCATTTTACACAAAAAAAGCCGCCTCTAAATTTTCTTAGACGCGGCTTTACATTTTAATCATAACGAGAAGAGTTTTACGAACGCGTCAATAAATTTTTTATGGTTTGAAAAACGTCTGTAAACATGGATTTTGTTAGTCTTTTTGTCTGAATATTATAGCGACTAGTATGATACGACGACACGAGTGTATTTTTATTTTCAAACTCAAAACAGTGATTGTGAGCAAACCTTGCGCTAGTGCTCTTTAAACCATACGCTTTTAAAACGGCTTGATGTGCAATATTGCCAAGCGCAAGAATCACGGCATTCTTTGGCAATGTATTTAATTCGGCATGTAAAAAGTGATTACAGATGTTAATTTCATCACCTGTTGGTTTATTTTGTGGCGGTAAGCATTTGACTGCATTCGTAATTCGTGCATTTTTTAACACTAAACCATCATTTAATGACACCGATTCAGCGCAATTACTAAAGCCGAATTCATATAATGCGTCATAGAGGAAAATACCAGCAAAGTCCCCTGTAAATGGCCTGCCTGTCGCGTTTGCACCGTGCATTCCCGGTGCAAGTCCAACTATAAGTAATCGCGCCTTTTCGTCACCAAATGGTGCAACCGGTTTGGCATGATAAGTCGGATTTTTTTCTTTTACTTCGCCCAAAAATGCCGCTAAACGCGGGCATTTTTGGCAGTTTATGTCAAAATACTTTTCGTGCATTAATACACATCGCGGACATAGCGCTTATCTTTTTTAAGCATATTCACATAATCGATTGCTTGTTGCTCTGTTTTATTACCATGTACTGCAATCACATCATGCAAGGCTTTATCAACATCTTTTGCCATGTGATACGCATCTCCACACACAAAGAAATAGCCGCCAGCCTCAATCCATGCAAACAATTCTGCACCGTGTTCGCGCATTTTATCTTGCACATACACTTTCTCTTCTTGATCACGCGAGAACGCTAGATCTAAACGCGTTAGCAATCCACTTTTTCCCATAACGTCTAATTCGTCGCGGTAAATAAAATCAGTGGCTGCATTGCGGTCGCCAAAAAACAGCCAATTTTTACCTTTCGCTCCACGCACTTGACGCTCTTGCAAAAAAGCTCTGAATGGCGCAATACCTGTACCCGGCCCTACCATAATCATAGGCAAATCGTTATTGTCTGGCACACGAAATACTTTATTTGGCGTAAAGAAACAACGAATTTCAGTTGATTCATCTGTTAAGTCAGCTAAAAATGTTGAACAAACGCCTTTATGTTGACGATCAAATGCCTCATAGCGCACACTTGCCACGGTTAAATGAACGGTTTCTGGATTGGCTTTACCACTTGATGAAATTGAATAAGCGCGATGTTGCAAGGGTTTCAACAAAGAAATAAACTCATCCGCTGTAAATGTTGCCGTTGGATTTTGAAGCAACAAATCAAGTGTATCTCGCCCCCACAAATAAGCGTTTAGTGCCTCTTTATCCTTTAAAGCGGTCGCTAATTCTTGATTGCCTGAGCGTTTTGCGATTTCATTTAATAATTCTTTGCTGGGCAATTTGATTTCATACTGCGTACGCAAGGCTTGTTCGAACTCATTTCCATGCACATTCATTACTTTGGCTATGTCTGCAACCAATGTAGGACAATTTGTTGCCACCACGCAAAGCGCATCGCCCGCTTCGTAGCTTAATCCTGAGCCAGCAATCGAAATTTCATAATGACGTGTTTCTTTTGATGACGTTTCTGCCGTCAATAAACGATTCGCCACTAATTTTGCTGGAAAAGGATTTTTGCGATTATATTGCGGCGCATCGTGATTATCCTCAGACGCAATATCTGCTACATTGCTCCCTGCTAACGCTGGAATAATCGTTTTTATCCATTCTTGTGCAAGCTCTTCATATTCAACGTCACAGTCAACTCTTGCATGCAACCGCTTCGCGCCTAACTGCTCTAAGCGGTTATCCCAATCAATACCCGCTTGACAGAATAAATCATAACTTGTGTCACCTAATGCAAGAATGGCAAACTGCAATTGTGCTAACTTTGGCATAGCATTATGTGACACCTCTGTCCACAAGACCTGTGCATTATCAGGCATTTCACCATCACCATAAGTACTCGTCACAATAAGCAACGTATCTATTTTTGCTAATGCACTTGCCTCGATTTCATCCATGCTTTTAATAATAGGATTAAGACCGTAGGCTTTCGCCGATTTTGCTACATCACGCGCCACAGATTCTGCTGTACCTGTCTGACTACCATATAAAATATGAACAGGATGTGCACTTTGCGTTTGATTACTTGTGTTGCTGACTAATTGCGAATGCAACCCAGCGAAAAATCCGCTAAGCCACGCATATTGACTTTCGCTATAGGGCGCGTCACTTGGAAGTTGATGTTTATTCATTTTATCGTTAACCTAAATTTATTTTTCCAATTTAACCAGCCAAATCTTGCGTCAATTCCAATCCAACCAGCGCAGCCAATTGCTTGTCTACGCAAGGCACTTGCGCAAGTGCTGCACGGTTGATTCGACTTTGCTCAATAATCCAAACTGTTGACCCCATTGAATTAATGCTTTGCACGGAACGATTAATTAATGCCGTTTTATAATCATTTAAGCGTTTATGCGCTAATAACACCGCCAACTGTTCATGACTATAGGAGGCATAAGCTTCACGAGTCGTATTGAGTAGTGCATCTTGTAATTTGCGTGGGCGCTCTAAAATCAATTTTTTCACCGCTTGCTGAATATGCGCTGCTGTCCGCTCTGATTCAGGCGCCGTTTTGAGCATATCACCTGCAACGGCTTGCGCTTTTCTAAACACGGCAAAACTATTAATTAAGTTTACCGCCAATACACTATCTGCTTCACCGTAAGCAGGCACGTCGCCATTGAATAAAATACCACCAGATTGATACGCCGCTTTAATTTTTGCAATTTGGTGTTGAGCTAAATCAACCGCTAATTCTTCAACAATTTCTTTCACATCCATTGCTGATTGCAAGTAACCGGCTGTTTGCGTTTTATAAAGCCAAAGCGGAACAGCGAACTTAAAATGCTTGCGCTCCGTTGCCCAATTGGCGAGTAAATTACGTGCTTTACTTGAATTTGCGTATTGTGCATGTTCTTCAAGCATCACCAACACAATTTGTTCATGCGCCTTTGCTGTATCAGACTCTTCGGTCAAGTCATGCAATTCAACAGACGTTTTATCGTAAAGGGCTGTTAACTTATTTTCTGGATCGTATTGGTACGCATTACCACCTGACATACCATTACAAAATCCTTTACCAAAAGTGCCGATATTAAGCACAGCGCCATTGGTCATGTATTCACAACCAAAATCACCAACACCTTCTACAACAGCCATTGCACCCGAGTTTCTCACAGCAAAACGATCTCCCGCTTCACCATTAATAAACGCCTTACCGCCTGTTGCACCAAACAGCGCAAAGTTACCAATTAATACGTTATTGCCTTGCGTTTTAATACCACCGCCCGGAGATTCTACAACAAGCACACCACCGCTCGATGATTTACCCACCCCATCATTAGCCGTCCCTAAATGATGTAATTTCATACCATCATTTAAAAATGCGCCATAACTTTGCCCTGCACTGCCGTGCGTGCGAATAATAATCGTTTCAGGCGCTAAATAACGACGTCCATTAGAATGCGTATAAACAAACTTAAGCGTTTCGTTGAATTCATAATTCAAAATACGTTCGATATCGATTGCGACTTGACCACCAACCGTTTTATCATTGTTGTTGAGTTTAAATTTATCGCCTTCAATAATTAATTGTTCAGCTTGACCGTTATCCAAAAAGGCTTTCACATGCGATAAAATGTCATCATCAACGCTAAAGCCGGCTTCTAAATAAATTGGTTTCTCAATTTTAATTTCGTCTACTTCATGCAACATTTTCGTCAAATTCAACTGCCCCACCATGCAAGGGTGATCAATTAAATGAAGCAAATCTGTTTTGCCACGAATGTCACGCAAACTTTGATACCCTAAAGAGGCTAACAATTCGCGTACTTCATGTGCCACATTCATAAAATACTGCGCGAGTACGCGTGCATCACCTTTAAATTCTTCGTGTGCTGTTGTCAAGCCAGCGGGGCATTTAATATTGCAATTTTTTGCCATCACGCAACGCAGCATCATAAGTGCTGTTGTGCCGAATTCAAATGAATCTGCACCCAAAATAGCCGATTTGACAACATCAAGACCACTTTGATGAGCACCACTACAACGTAAAATCACTTTATCGCGCAACCCATTCACTGATAGCGCTTGATGAACTTCTGCTATACCTATTTCTGGTGAGCGTCCAGCATTTTTCAAACTTGTTACCGCTGCTGCGCCAGTACCGCCTGTATTACCCGCGATATTGATAACATCTGCACCTGCTTTTGCAACCCCGACGGCAATCGTCCCAATCCCTTCTGAAGACACGAGTTTAACACCGACTTTGACACGAGCGGCTTTTGCATCGTGAATGAGCTGACCTAAATCTTCAATCGAATAAGTATCGTGATGTGGTGGTGGACTTACCAGTTCCACTTTTGGTGTACCGCCACGCAATGCAGCAATTTCAACCGACACCTTCATTGCCGGCAATTGACCACCTTCACCGGGTTTTGCGCCTTGCGCAATTTTAATTTCAATTTCCTCAAGTGTTGGGTCAGCTAAATACCCTGTCCAAACACCAAAACGCCCCGACGCAAATTGTTTAATTTTGCTCGACTTAATACTGTTAAATCGACTGAAATGCTCGCCACCTTCACCTGAATTGCTCAACGCGCCAACAATATTGGTTCCTTGCGCGACCGCCTCATGCGCTTCGCCAAGTAATGCGCCATGACTCATAGCGCCTGATGCTAACGTTTTTGTAATTTCATGCGCTGGTTGAACTTCACTCAAAGCTAAGGCGGCACGCGCTGTTTTAATGGTATTGAGATAATCAAATAACAAACTGCCCGCTGGCACATTTGTCACAGTCAACGCATCACCAACAACATTTAATGCACAAGACACTAAATGAAAATCTTCAATAAACCGTTTTCTTAAATGTGCCTCTAAGGATTCAAGTCTTTTTTGTGTATTATTCTCGGTAAATACAATCTTAAATTCGCTCTCTTTTTTCGTGACCGACAAGCCATGAATTAAATAATTAACATTGCCGCGCAGATTTTGCTTTCCTAAAATTTTGTCAAAATCCTCAACATTATTCGCCCCTGACACATTAACAGGAAAATCCATGATGTCACGCAACGCAGCAGGACGTGAATCACGTTCAGCGTATAAATTTTGCGTAAAACTGCGATAGGCGGGCGTAATGCCAAATGTATCAATTTGCTCAGGTGTGCGCTTACCGTAACCCAAATCTAAATAAGCCGTATCGCTTGCTTGTAGTGATTTTTCCTGTGGAACATATAAAATGCCCTCATCGGTCATGTGAATATATTCACGCACCGCCACATTCCCATAAGAATGCCCAGCGCCATCTTGACGCTCTTTAAATAAGCCTAAAAAAGGAATATCTTTTTCATCATTAACGGCTAAGGCTTTTTGATGCCACTGCGTTGCACTTGCCGCGATATCCGCATAACGTACACCGCCCACAGATGAATGGATATTGGGGAAATAAGGACTTAATTTGGGTTCATCTGTATCTAAATAATTTGATTCAAAAAATTCACCACCAATGTAACTTTCAGCTGTACATAAACCGAATTTGCCCATTGTTTTCATTAATGATTTTTCGGTTCCCTTTTGAAATTTATCGAGAACTTTTTGCAAATCAGCAACAGAATATTGTGTCAATGCGCGACTGTGCACTGTAATTGGGCAAATAGCCGATGCGCCAAAGCCTAAAATGGTTGCTACATCATGTGGACTTGCCGCTTGTCCTGTTTCTGACACTAGCGATGACTTAAAGCGTAACCCTGTTGAACTAAACGTTGATTTGCCGCTGCAATAACCAGCAAAGCAGGAATGGCGGCGTGCTGTGCACTGATGGCTACGTCAGATAAAATAATAATACCTACGTTATTTCTCGCTGCTTGCTCAACTAAGTCACACACCGCAGTGAGTGCATCACTTAATTGGGATTCATTAGCGTGTGCATCAGTGAAATGTGGTGTATACAACGCATCAATTGTGATGGTATTCACTTGCGTTTGACGACGAATTTGTTCTAATTGCGTGCGTTGCAAAATCGGACTTTCGATAACAAGTTGCTTACTGTTATCCGAAAAATTGGGTTTTGCACCTAACGCAACGCGTAGCGCCATACCGTCACTTTCTCTAATTGAGTCTAGCGGTGGATTTGTCACCTGCGCAAAACGCTGACTAAAATAGCGCGACATGCCGCCTTCACTTGCATACAGCGCATTAGGCGTTAAACCGTAACCCATTGCTGAGATACGCTCCATTCCTGTTGCCAAAAGAGGATCAAGTAAAAATCTAAAACTTTCTTGATTATGGGAATAAGCCGTAAAACGTTGCTGAACACTTAAACTGTGATCATTATTTAACTCACTTAATTCAACTTTAGGTAATTCTGCTAAATGTACTGAACGTTGCGCAAGTAAATCAATGTAATCTTTCTCTTTTGCCAAGCGCTCCATCACCTGATGCGAATTATACGTTTCACCTGTACTGTGATCAAAATACAGCATACCACCCGCTTCGATGCGCCCACGTTTTAGGACATCAGTAGGTGGAAAATCAATCTGACCTGCTTCGGACATCACCGCTAAATAATCATGCGTTTCAACAGAACGTAGCGGACGCAAACCTAATCTATCAAGTCGTGCACCCACGCGAATACCATCATTGAAAATCAACGCAGCAGGACCATCATTTTTTTCTTCGTACAAACTAAAGTACTCAAGCATCGCGCGAACCTGCGGTGAGAGCGTTGTATCATTCTCCCACGCAGGCGGCATCATTGCTAAAACAGCTTCAACGATATTTAAATTATCTTCATTAATTCTGCGTGTTAGCGTTTGATCCAAACGTCCAGAATCAGACTGTCCTTTTGGAAAACAAACCGTGCTGCCGTGCTGACGCGCAATCGCATTTTCACTTAAACGATTTTTTTTATCCGTATTTAATTCACCATTATGTGCCATGTAGCGAAATGGCTGTGCCATCATCGTTGCTGGCGCGGTATTTGTTGAAAAACGCGTATGAAAAAATAACGTGCTAATTTCATGGTCAACGTCGTACAAATCCTTAAAATAAGGTATCACTTCGCCAGAATTTAAACGTCCTTTGTACACTTGTGTGCGCGAACTCATAGATAACGGGTAAAAACCAGTCAATTCTGCACAACTAAATCCTTCCTGTTCAATGGTCACTAAAGCGCGTTGTACATGCTTTTCAAATTCATCATGTGTTGCATGTTGTAAGTGAGCAGGACGACCAAAAATAAATTGTTCAATAGGTAATTGCGCCTTAACAGCGGCAGCGTTAATCACAGAATTATCAACAGGAATCACGCGTCGTGAAATCAACGGCAAATCAAATTCTTTAAAATGACGCTCGACTAATTCATTTGCCGCAGAATCGTAATGCGCATGATCTTCGGGGAAAAAGAAATTGGCTACGCCAAATTGCCCCAACTCCAAGGTTGGGTTACTCGTAATTTTTCGAAAAAACGTGAGTGACAAATCAATATTCACACCAGCGCCATCACCAATGCCCTCAGCACTCATACCACCGCGATGCGGAATCGTGCATAAGGCCTCATGTGATTTCACCAACAAGTCATGGGTTTGCACGCTACGCTTGTGGGTGATAAACCCGACACCACAACTATCTTGCGATAACTCCGCGTTATAGAGCAAAGGTTGTGAATTGCTTGATTGAGAATATTTAGTCATTGATTTGGCTCGTTTTTATTTGCATTACATAATGTAACGGCTAGAGTATCTACTTTTTTAATTTAGTGCGTTGAGAATAAAATCATCCTAATTTCATTCAGTTAAACTTGCTAATCGTAACATAAAATAAGTAATATTAAACATTCGATTAAGCAATATTGACTATATTTATGTATAAAAAATCGAATATTGCCATTTTTACCACCATTCTCTGGCTTTTGCCAAATAACCGCTAGGATTTACAGGGACGTTGTCAAACGTGAGAATTTCGCCTAGCTCACTCATCGCCTTGTGATATACCTTACGCTTGAAATACACCACATCCTTGAGTGGCTCCCAATAGTCCACCCAGCGCCATCCATCAAACTCCGGATTGACGCAATAGTCAAAACGTACATTTGACTCCGGCGTAACTAAACGCAAAATAAACCAAATTTGTTTTTGCCCAATGCACAAGGGCAAAGAATGTTTTCGTATATACCGCTCTGGCAACTGATAACGCAACCAATAACGCGTGCGCCCTAAAAGTTGTACATGTTGTTGCTGTAAGCCTGTTTCTTCCCACAATTCTCGATACATCGCGGTTTCGGGGTCTTCATTTGGATTAATGCCGCCCTGCGGAAATTGCCATGAATTGACACCCACTCGTTTTGCCCAAAACACGCGACCCTCGTCATTGCAAAGGATGATACCCACGTTGGGTCGGTATCCTTTTGAGTCTATCATGTTAATAAAACCTGTTTGCTAGCCCGTACACTGTTTTGAATTAAGCCTATGTTAGAATAACAGTGTGGTCGGGTTGTCGATAATGACAGCATTGTTCCATAAAAAAACGTGAGATGCCATAGCTTCCTACTCTTTTAACGACTTTTACAAAAACAATTCATGACTTTAGCTATATTTGATTTAGACAATACGTTAATTGCTGATGACAGCGATTATTTATGGGGAAAGTTTTTAGTTGATCAAGGCATTGTTGACCGCTTTGTCTACGATAAAATCAACGCGCAATTTTATGAAGATTATCAAAATGGTACACTGGACATGATGGCGTTTTTACGCTTTGCCCTTGCGCCTCTCGCCGCGCACCCTATCGAGCAGCTACATAGCTGGCGTCAACAATTTATCGACACCATCATCACACCTCTAATACTGAAGCAAGCACAAGCACTCGTCGAAAAACACCGAGCACAAGGCGACACACTGCTTGTCATTACCGCAACGAATTCGTTTATTACCGCACCTATTGTGGCACTTTACGGCATTGATCATCTTATTGCGACAACACCTGAATTAATTAATGGAAAGTATACTGGCAATGTAGTGGGAGTTCCTTGCTTTCAAGAAGGTAAAGTGACAAGACTTCATGAATGGCTAGCACTCAACAATGAAACACTAGAAGGTAGTTACTTTTATAGTGATTCGCACAATGATTTGCCGCTATTGAAATTGGTAGACCACCCTGTTGCTGTTGACCCTGACGAAAAATTACATAATTTTGCCATTGCACAAAACTGGGAAATCATCAGTCTGCGTAACAACACCAAAAGCTAACCCATTACAATGAAAAATTCGACTTTATCACAACGTGATTTAAGTGTACTTTGGCACCCTTGTACGCAAATGCACGACCATGAAAGTTTTCCGCTAATCCCCATCAAATCCGCTAAAGGCGTATGGCTTGAAGATTTTGAGGGAAACCGTTATTTAGACGCTATTAGCTCTTGGTGGGTGAATTTATTTGGGCATGCCAATCCCGATATTAATGCGGCATTAAAAGCACAATTAGAAACACTAGAACATGTGATTTTTGCAGGATTTACGCATGAAACAGCCATTAATTTAGCAGAAAAATTAGTCGATTTAACCCCCGCTGGATTATCACGTTGTTTTTATGCAGATAACGGCTCTTCGGCAGTGGAAGTTGCCTTGAAAATGAGTTTCCATAGCTGGCAAAATCAAGGACAGACTCGCAAAACAAAGTTTATTACGCTTGAAAATAGCTATCATGGCGAAACACTTGGTGCACTTGCTGTTGGTGATGTTGCGCTTTATAAAAAGACGTATGCACCACTCCTCATGGACGTCATTACAGTACCTAGTCCAGATTGCTATTTTCGAGAAAAAAATGAAGCGTGGGCAGATTATTCAACGCGTCAATTTGCACATTTAGACAATACTCTACAACAATATGCTGGGGAGATTTGCGCTGTCATTATTGAACCTTTGGTTCAATGCGCGGGGGGGATGCGTATGTACGATCCCATTTATTTAACCTTATTGCGTGACGCTTGCCATAAATACAATGTACACCTAATTGCGGATGAAATTGCGGTTGGGTTTGGTCGAACGGGGACGTTATTTGCGTGCGAACAAGCCTCGATTTCTCCGGATTTTTTATGCCTATCAAAAGGACTTACAGGGGGGTATCTACCGCTTTCTGCCGTGCTTACCACTGATGCAATCTATGACGCCTTTTATGATAATTATGCCAATCAAAAAGCGTTCCTGCATTCTCATAGCTATACAGGCAATGCGTTAGCCTGTCGAGCGGCTTTAGCGACATTAACTATTTTTGAAACGCAACATATTGTAGATGCCAATCTCCTTTTAGCTGCAAAAATGACCGCGCTGTCAAAGCGTTTTATAGATCACGCCCACGTCAGTGAAGTCCGGCAAACAGGGATGATTTTAGCTATTGAACTAGTTAAAGATAAACGCTCACGTGCTCCTTACCCATGGCAAGAGCGTCGTGGTCTACAGGTATATCAATACGCATTACAAAAAGGCGTTTTACTGCGCCCTCTAGGTAATGTTATTTATTTCATGCCGCCCTACGTCATCACACACGAAGAATTAAATGTGATGTTTGACATTGCATGGCAAGCAATCACTTCTGCAACGCAACACTAAGTTTTTTACTGGATATTTAAGTCAATTTGAAACGTTCATTACCATTACTTCAGTTAATTATCCTAAATTTTTCTACCTACTTAACGGTTTTTTATCTTATTTGCCCATTTTTAGGTTAAAATAGTTAGCTTTCAACCAGTCTTTTCATCTCCCTTTAGAGTAAGTAAACACATGACAGATTTATCCCTTTATAGAAACATCGGTATTTTCGCTCACGTTGACGCAGGCAAGACCACGACAACCGAACGTATTTTGAAGTTAACCGGTAAAATTCACAAAATCGGTGAAGTACACGATGGCGCGGCAACGACCGATTTCATGGAACAAGAACAAGAACGCGGTATTACTATCCAATCTGCGGCAACGACCTGTTTTTGGAAAGATCACCGCTTCAACATCATCGACACACCCGGTCACGTTGACTTCACCATTGAAGTTTACCGCTCGTTAAAAGTGTTAGACGGTGGTATCGGTGTATTCTGCGGCTCTGGTGGTGTTGAACCACAATCAGAAACAAACTGGCGCTATGCTAACGATTCAAAAGTGTCTCGCGTTATCTACATCAATAAATTAGATCGTATTGGTGCGGATTTTTATCGTGTTGTTAAGCAAGTTGAAGATGTTTTAGCGGCAAAACCAGTGGTTATGACATTACCAATTGGTACAGAAGATCAATTTGTAGGCGTTGTTGACTTATTAACAATGAAAGCGTGGATTTGGGATGAATCTGGCGATCCATTAAAATACACCATCGAAGACATTCCTGCTGAATTACAAGCAAAAGCAGAAGATTGGCGTAAACGCTTGGTTGAAGACGTTGTCGATCAAGATGACGATGTGTATGAAAAATACTTAGATGACGAAATTTCACCTGATATCGATACCTTAAAACGTTGTATTCGTAAAGGTACGGTGAATATGGACTTCTTCCCCACATTCTGCGGTTCATCATTCAAAAACAAAGGCGTTCAATTAGTCTTAGACGGCGTTATTGATTACTTGCCTTGCCCAACTGACGTTAATCCACAACCTGAAGTGGATTTAGACGGTAATGCAACAGGCAACTTTGCGGTAGTTGATGCCGATAAACCATTACGCGCATTAGCGTTTAAAATTATGGACGACCGTTTTGGCGCGTTGACTTTCTTGCGTATTTACTCAGGTAAGTTAGAAAAAGGGACTGCTGTTTTAAATACATTCACAGGAAAAACCGAACGTATCGGTCGTATTGTAGAAATGCACGCTGACACACGAAACGAATTAGAATCTGCGCAAGCGGGTGATATCGTTGCTGTACTTGGCATGAAAAACGTGCAAACAGGTCACACATTGTGTGATCCTAAATTCCCTGCAACATTAGAACCTATGGTTTTCCCCGAACCCGTTATCTCACTTGCGATTTCGCCAAAAGACAAAGGAGCGTCTGAAAAAATGGGGATTGCGTTGGGTAAAATGATTGCAGAGGATCCTTCTTTCCACGTTGAAACTGACGAAGACAGCGGTGAAACCATTTTAAAAGGGATGGGCGAATTACACTTAGATATCAAAGTGGATATTTTAAAACGTACCCACGGTGTTGAAGTTATCGTTGGTAAACCACAAGTGGCCTACCGCGAAACTATCACGCGCGAAGTGGAAGATGAATACACCCACAAAAAACAATCCGGTGGTTCAGGTCAGTACGGCAAAATTAACTATATTATTTCTCCAGGAGAACCTGGTTCAGGCTTCATTTTTGAATCCACCGTTACTGGGGGTAACGTTCCTCGTGAATACTGGCCTGCGGTGGAAAAAGGCTTCAAATCCATGCTCGATAAAGGCGTGTTGGCTGGCTTCCCTTGCTCTGATTTTAAAGTCAATTTGACCGATGGTGCATTCCACGCGGTAGATTCATCAGCAATCGCGTTTGAAATTGCAGCGAAAGCCGCATTTCGTCAAACCATGCCAAAAGCCTCACCACAACTTGTTGAGCCGATTATGGCCGTTGATACCTTCACCCCATCCGATCACGTTGGTGATGTCATTGGCGACTTAAATCGTCGTCGCGGTATGATTAAATCACAAGACGCTGGCGCAACCGGTGTTCGTATTAAATCCGAAGTACCTTTGAGTGAAATGTTTGGGTACATTGGTGATTTGCGTACCATGACGTCAGGTCGTGGCCAGTTCTCAATGGAGTTCTCACACTACTTGCCTTGCCCTAAAAACGTAGCTGACGAAGTCATTAAAGAAGTCGCAGAACGCAATAAAGCAAAAGCAAAGTAAAACCTACGTCCTAACGTAAAAAGCGCCCGTTTAATTTATTAAGCGGGCGCTTTTTTATGTCTCACAACTACCAAGCCATCCCATTGTCACGCGTGCTTGACCGGATAAATCATGATATGTTTTGACGTCTTTATACGCTAACGATTTTAAAATGTATTGCGTGTCTTGCGCTTGATTGTACCCATGTTCAAACCACAACTGCCCCCCTACACATAGATGTTTTTTTGCATCGGTAGCAATTTTTTTAATATCGTGGAGGCCGTTATCTTGAGCAACAAGTGCGGACAAAGGCTCAAAACGAACATCGCCTTGCGATAGATGTACATCCTCTTGCGCAATATAAGGCGGGTTACTTAGAATAAAATCAAATTTAGTTTCAGCCGATAATACCGACAGCCAATCACTCAATACAAATTTAATATGCTCGCAGTCGTGTCGAATCGCATTTTCTTTTGCTATAGCAAGTGCTTCAATACTTTTATCCATTGCTGTCATCTCAATGAGTGGACGCTCTACTGCCAACGTAATAGCAATTATTCCAGAACCCGTGCCTAAATCTAATACCGTATATTTTTTGTCAAGAGAAAAGCGCTCTAAACACAACTCAATCAACAATTCTGTTTCAGGGCGTGGAATTAATACCGCTGACGATACTTTAAAATCTCGTGACCAAAATTCACGGTGCCCTGTCAAATAAGCAATAGGCACACCTGCACGTCTTTTTTTAATTAATTGAGAAAATCGTTCAACTGATTCTACTTCAAGCGCTTTATCGTCCCAAGCACGCAAATAACTGCGATTTTTACCCAGCACAAAGGCTAATAACACTTCCGCATCAAGACGCGGCGAAGACGAATGATATGCTAATATGTCGCAAGCGCTCTCTAACTGCTTTTTAATTGTATTCATCAAAACAGAGTAAATGTCACTTACAATTGCTGCAATAAACGCTCAATTTCAGTCACTGTTTTTTTACGAAATAACAAGAATTTCCAACGTCTACCACCACATTGCTTCCAAAGCATAGCACTACGAATACCAGCTAGTAAACATGTTCGAATTTTATCTGCTACCTCAGGGCGCGACAAATAATCTGGCACCCCGTTAATCATAATGCGTGGCTGAAGTTTACTCACTGTCTGTAAATATAAATTACCCAAATTCGCTAACACATTCTCATGTGTCAGACTAAAATGTCCAGTCTGCGATTTTGCTCGCTCAAGTCCAACTGAAATAGCGTTGAGCATGGATGGCGAATCACTTAATTGTTGCTCTAAAAAAACGAGCGATGCGGCGTAACGCGCTTGATCAGGATAGGCAATTTCATACCCAGTTAATTGGCTTTTGAGGTGCATTAATCCAATTTTAAGATTCCCTAACTCATTACCATAAACATCCAATACGCTATCAGACTCCGTTTTCAGCAAACAACTTACTGCTGTTTCAAGTCCTTTTGCATCCACTTTACCCGTTGTTGCCAACTCATGTACTAATGCAACCGATTGCGCAATGCCGGCCAGCGCAATCACTTGATGCGTTAATGTATCTAGTTCCATATTTAACTGCCCTCAATTTTTAATAACGCGATGATTTATAGCGTTGACGCGTCTGTTTTTTGCCTGAAAAAATGACTAATAATGACCACGCAATTAAAAAACTCACGCCACCGATAGGCGTAAGTCTACCCAACGCAGGTAAATCGAATACAGCAAGCAAATACAAACTTCCCGAAAACAAAATAATACCTAAAAACATCAAAGAACCCGCCCATCTAAGCAACATAGACTGAGGAGCATGTTGCTGTATAAGAGCAATCGCAATCAATCCAAACGCGTGCCACATTTGATAGGTCACGCCTGTTTGATAAACTGCAAGCAGTTCAGGGGTAATCATTGTTTTTAGAGCATGCGCACCAAACGCACCAAAAATCACGCCTAAAAAAGCAAACGTGGTACCGAGAAATAAAAAAACAGAAGGCATAATTATTTTTCCAAAAGTCGAGGCATAAGTTGAACTAAATTACACGGCCGTGTTCGTGAATCGAGTTGTGCTTGAATGAGTGAATCCCACGCCATGCGACACGCACTTGATGAGCCAGGTAAACAAAAAATATAGGTACCATTCGCAACCCCCGATATCGCACGTGATTGAATCGTTGACGTTTGAATATCAGCATAAGAGAGCCATCGAAATAGTTCACCAAAGCCGTCAAGCACTTTGTCAAGTAGCGGCAGCACCGCTTCTGGTGTACCATCCCGCCCAGTCACGCCCGTTCCGCCTGTAGTGAGAATCACGTTAATTTGCTCATCAACAATCCACCCAGACACCACTGCCCGAATTTTATATATATTATCAGCAACGATTTTTTTTTCTATCACGCAATGACCTGCTTGTTGAATTCGATCAACTAACGTCGTACCAGATATGTCATTTTCATCATTTCGCGTATCTGAAATCGTTAAAACAGCAATATTAAGTTTACTAAATACACTCATTTTTCTCATTATTCCATTGTGGCAATTAATTTACCCTCATTAAAAAAGCGTTCTTTGCTTTTGTTTCCATTTTTCAGCCATTCTGTTGATAATCCATCTAGCTGACCATTTCTAAAATTCGCTTCATGACTCAATTGCCCATTATCATGCCAAATTTTTGCTATGCCCTCTTGCTTGCCATTTTTAAAATGAATTTCAGCTTTTTTATAACCGTTTCGATAATATCCTTCAAAGATACCGGTGAACGGTATGTCCTCGCCTTTCACATAAGCAAGGTTATTTCTTTTCTCAATCATTACCGTAACACGTTCACTTGGCGCTGTTTTTTCTTCTTTGCCACACCCCGTCATCACAAAAAAACAAACCAACAGAAACACGACTTCTTTCATATATACAACCTAAAAAAATAGAATAGATTTACTTCTTGGATTTTCGATGACGCTTTTTTGTGCGTTGCTGCGCAACAACCACTTTCGCGCTCTCACTTGCACGCTCATTAGGTGACTGTTTTATTTTCAGTCGAGCAAATAACAATCCTACCTCAAACAAGAGCCACATAGGCACCGCTAGCAATGTTTGCGATAATACATCGGGTGGTGTCAAAAACATACCAACCACAAACGCCCCAACAATCACATAAGGGCGCTTGTCCACTAAACTGTCAATAGTGGTAAAACCAGACCAAACCGCCACAATCGTAAAAATGGGCACTTCAAAACATAACCCAAAAGCAAAAAACAACGTCAATACGAAATCTAAATAGGCTTCAATGTCGGTCATGACGGTAACACCTGCCGGTGCAGCCGCTGTAAAGAACGCGAGCACCAACGGCGCAACTACAAAGTAGGCAAATGCAACGCCACAATAAAATAAAATCGTGCTTGCGACCAATAACGGAAAAATTGTACGCTGTTCATTGCGATACAAAGCAGGGGCAAGAAATCCCCAAAATTGATAAAGCACAAATGGCATTGAAATAAACACAGAGGTCACTAACGACAATTTAAATGGCGTCATAAAAGGTGACGTCACATTTGTCGCAATCATCGAACTATTCTGAGGCAAATGCGCCATTAATGGTTGCGCGAGTAGCGCATAAATATCATTTGCGTAAATAGATAGCGGCAGTGCAATACATGCAATAAAAATAACAATATGTATCAAACGGTTACGCAATTCAATTAAATGTGAAATAAACGGTAAATCCGCTGTATAAGGTGAGCTATTATTCATGAGATTGCGGTATGTTATGTGGCGGATGTGACTTAGAATGCACAACAGTATCTGATAATGTTTTTTCGGCAATATGGTCGTCTAATTGATACAGAGTTTCATTTTCTTTCAAAAGTTGACGAATTTCTTCTGCATGCAACTCTTGGCTAATTTCAAGTTTAACATTCGCCACCATTTGCTGCATTTTACCAATCCAAAAACCGACCACTCTTGCTACTTTAGGCAAGCGTTCAGGACCAATAACAAGTAAACTCACCAGTCCCACCATGACCAATTCTGAAAAACCCACTTCAAACATAAAACTCAACCTGTATCTGTTTCAAATAGTTTGATTATTACAGCACTTTTAACAACATACAAGGCATAAACACAAGGATTTCACGCGTAGCAAGTCAATTTACATTGAAGAAAAAAGAGAACATGACATGAAAAATTTACGCCTAGCACATTAGCGCATAAAATAAGCGTATCCCATCTGAATTTATAACGAGTTTACCTTTTGAAAGCGATTTCTTTACCAACACAACATCCACTTCTTTTTCCTTGGGCAATCACAAGCTTGGTCTTTATTCTGTTATGCGTATCATTGATTTTTATCCCAAATCATATTGACTGGCAGCAGTCACCACCAACGTCCCATGAAGACCTTATTTTATGGCGAACAGGTTGCTACATTGGCGCTATTTTACTGTTGCCGATGACTAATTTACTACGTTATATATTTTTGCGCTTAAATCAAACCATGCCACCGCTAACACCTATGCTGAATGTATCCCTATTGGCAAAAAAACGTTACACGCTCACCGTATGCGTATCACAGAGCTTCATTGCTATCATTGGCAGTTTGGGTGTGATGATGTTTATTTTAGGCGATAGTGTCAATACGCTTTATATTTTAACGAGCGTAGCGGGACTAGGCGCTTTTTTGTATAGCCCTAAGCTCGACGAATTTCAAGCCATTGTTCATGCTTTAACTCTATTGGAAACGCAAAATGAATCAAAATAACAAACAACAATTATTAGCTGTTGCGGACAGTTGCGTGAAATGTGGCTTGTGTTTACCTCATTGTCCAACCTACACGCACACTCAAAATGAAAACGAATCGCCTCGAGGACGTATTGCACTGATTCAAGCGTGGTCAAATGGACAATTACCTATATCCTCAAAATTACTCAATCACATTGATAGCTGTTTGCTTTGTCGCGCGTGTGAAAAAGCGTGTCCGGCTGTTGTACCTTATGGACAATTCATTGATGATTTTCGTGCGCAAGTTCATGAGGATAAAAAACCGCCTTTTGCGGCGCGTTTACTCAAAAACATCGTTCAAAATAAACGTATGCTTCAACTTGTAAAGCAAACCGTGCATTTTTATCAAAAACATCATATTCAAACGATTGCGCGTGCATTACATTTGCCTACCTTGTTTGGCTTGAAAAAATTGGAACGACTCATTCCGCCGACGCAAAGCGCTGCTGCACTGCAAAGTTATTACCCAGCAAAAACGTCAAAACCAGAAGAGATAAAAGGCGATGTCGGTTTATTTGTAGGGTGTATGGGAGAATTAGCGGATAGTGAAACGGTGTTTTGCGCAATTGACTTACTCACTTGCGCAGGGTTTAATGTGCATATTCCTCCATCTCAAACTTGTTGCGGTGCACTCGCTTTACATGAAGGTGATCAAATGACCTCTGCAAATTTAGCCGTGCAAAATACCAGCGCGTTTTCACCAGAAAACTTGCTCGCCATTATTAGCATTGCCAGCGGTTGTGGCAGTACTCTACGAGAATATAACACGACAGACTTTTCATCAAAAGTAATGGATATTAGCCATTTTTTAATACAAAACAATGTTGATTTACGCTCGCATCTTAAGCCGCTTTGCGCAAACGTGACGCTACACACGCCCTGTTCGTTAAAAAATGGCTTGCGAAATGAAAAAAGTGTCTCAATGCTATTGCAACAAATCCCTCAAATTACGCTGACAGTATTACCTGAAACAACTCAATGCTGTGGCGCAGCAGGCAACTATAGTCTACGGCATGAAAAAATGGCGCAAACGCTACTAAACCAATTACTTGATGCAACGACAGCGCAACCAATGGATTACTTGGTAAGTTCAAACATTGGTTGTGTACTGCATATTGCAGCAGGACTGCGTGAGAAAAATCAACCTATTACCGTCATTCACCCGATTGTGTTATTCGCACGGCAACTCAAAACGGCTAAAGTGTCTTAAAAAGATTAAAAATACCCTAACCGTTGACTTGAATAATGCCGTTTATTCTTGTTGACGGTAGTTGCGACCGTAGAAAATTTCGGTGACTTCTTTATCGACTTTTTTCTCAATTTCGAGTTTTTGCTCACTAGATAAGTTACATTCTTTCTCAAACAAATAATTTTCCAGTGCGCTATTTTTGAGCATCATTTTAGTGTGGAAAATATTTTCTTGATACACATTCACATCAATCATTTGATAACTGTTTTGCGTATCTAAAGCAATGTAATTCTGAATAGACGTAATATCATGATCAATATAGTGTTTTTTACCTGAAATGTCGCGTGTAAATCCACGCACACGATAATCCATCGTTACCACATCGGATTCAAAACTGTGAATTAAATAATTAAGCGCTTTAAGTGGTGAGATTTTTCCACACGTTGATACGTCAATATCCGCTCTAAAGGTACTAATTCCATTGTCTGGATGGCTTTCTGGGTAAGTGTGCACCGTAATATGGCTTTTATCTAGGTGTGCTAAAACTGTTTCAGATAATAGCGGCCCTGGTGACTGACTGTTCATATTAGGCGGAGGTGGCGAGTCGCCTTCCGAAATTAACATCGTAACACTTGCGCCTTGAGGATCATAATCTTGGCGAGCGATATTTAATACTTGAGCACCGATAATATCTGCTACATTTTTTAAAATTTGTGTCAATTTATCTGCGTTATACGCTTCGTCAATATACTCGATATACGCCTGTTGCTGCTCGGCGGGTGCATAGCAAATGTCATAAATGTTAAAACTTAACGACTTTGTTAAATTGTTAAAGCCGTGTAATTGCAATTTCGTATTCAACTTAATTAAACCTCGATAACTTCAAAATCATGCGTAATCTCTACCCCTGCGTTTGCCAACATAATTGACGCAGAACAATATTTTTCCGCCGATAACTTAACAGCACGTTCCACTACCGCGTTTTTTAAATCACGTCCACTGATGACGAAATGGATATGAATTTTACTAAACACACTGGGGATTGCATCAACACGTTCAGCGCTTAATTGCGCCACGCAGCTCACTAACTCATTGCGCCCTTTTTGTAAAATTTGCACTACATCAAAAGATGAGCAACCACCCATACCAAGTAGGAGCATTTCCATGGGGCGTATTCCCATATTGCGTCCGCCATGATCAGGTGGTCCGTCCATTACAACGGTATGACCACTGCCCGATTCACCCAAAAACATCATGCCATCAACCCATTTCACTGTTGCTTGCATATAAAATCCTCATATAAAAATGCGCTGAATGGTATCACACTATCTTTGCAGTGCGTGTGACAGGAAACATTTTTTATTTAATCCATCACATCAATGCGCAACTCATTTACTTTTCGCGTTAATGTATTTCGCCCATAACCCAATAAAACCGCGGCTTCATGGCGTTTATTACCTGTAAAATCGAGTGCTGCCTTAATTAAAATACGTTCTACTTCGGGAATAATATGTTTGGCAATTTCAGCGGTTTTATTGCGCAGATGGTACTCGATATCAAGACGCAATACATGTTGCCAATCGTCACTTGGTGAACTTTTTTCGCTATTTACCAACAGTTCTGATGGCAAATCGTGTAAGTGGATTTCTCTCCCTGATGCCATGACGGTTAGCCAGCGACACATATTTTCGAGTTGCCGCACATTACCTCGCCAATCTAGTGCAACCAGTAACCCAAGTGCTTCGGGGTTGACTGTTTTCACTTCCATCTCCAATTCATTTGCCGCTTGCTGGAGAAAATACTGCAAAAGCAATGGAATATCTTCTTTTCTATCGCGTAGCGGGGGAATATGAATACGAATGACATTGAGTCGATGAAATAAATCTTCCCGAAAACGCCCCTGCTCAACCAGTACCTCTAAATCTTGATGTGTCGCAGCTATAATTCGCACATCGACTTTTATCGAAGCATACGCACCAATAGGATAAAACTCACCGTCCGCTAAAACGCGCAACAAACGCGTTTGCAATTCCGCAGGCATATCTCCAATTTCATCTAAAAATAGCGTTCCACCATTCGCCTGTTCAAATCGCCCAGCTCTTCGCTGAACAGCGCCAGTGAAAGCACCTTTTTCATGACCAAACAATTCAGACTCCATTAAGTCTTTTGGAATAGCCGCCATATTTAGCGCAATAAAAGGCTTTTCACTGCGTGGACTGTGGCGATGAAGTGCTTTTGCAACTAATTCTTTACCCGTACCCGATTCGCCATTGATGAGCACGGTAATTTGAGAACGTGCTAAACGTCCAATAGCACGAAAAACTTCTTGCATCGCAGGTGCTTCGCCAATAATGTCCGCAATAGCATTGGATTTTAATGTAATCGGATTTTCTGCAATACGTCGCTGCTGCCGAGAGTGCACACAAGCACGACGCGCAAGATCAACCACCTCTTGAATATCAAACGGTTTTGGTAAATAGTCAAATGCACCGCCATGAAACGCAGCCACCGCACTGTCTAAATCAGAATAAGCTGTCATCACAATGACAGGTAATTGTGGGTATGACAGCTGAATCTCTTCAAGTAATTCCAATCCATTCATATTCGACATTCGAATATCGGTAATTAACACATCGGGCAATGTGCCATGTCCTAATGCGATGAGCAGTTCCTGCGCGTTAATAAAACTGCGCGTTGTCATCGCCGCCTTTTGCAAGGCTTTTTCCATCACCCAACGAATGGATTTATCATCATCTACAATCCAAACAGTCTCTAATTCGTTCATGTAATTATTTTTACAGTTATTTTAAATTAAAGTGATAACTACTTAATAAAAAAACAAAAATTATCACAAAATAGGCAAACCTTTGCCTTTAATATATGCGTTAAGTACTGTAAAATGTAACACAATATCGCTATTCACCGTACATTTTTGTATATTTAGGTTGGACGATAAAGGTTGATTACGTTATAATTCATCAACTCACACTCGTGCGTGTTCAAGCATATCATTTCATTAATATCCTTATAATTTTCTTTTTATACCCCCCGTTGCGAATTTATTTCCTAACGCTTCCTTTCTTTTGAGCTGTCTTTTATGAATCTTACCGAATTAAAACTAAAACAAATCAGTGAAGTTATCGAAATTGCTGAATCTCTTGGTCTAGAAAATGTCGCGAGATCCCGCAAACAAGACTTGATTTTCGCCATTTTGAAAAAACAAGCCAAAGCAGGTGACGACATTTCCGGTGACGGTGTCTTGGAAATTCTTCAAGATGGTTTTGGTTTTTTGCGCACACCTGGCTGTTCGTATCTCGCAGGTCCCGATGATATTTATGTATCACCCAGTCAAATTCGTCGTTTTTCCTTAAAAACAGGTGACACCATTACGGGTAAAATTCGCCCACCAAAAGATAACGAACGCTATTTTGCCATGTTAAAAGTGGATCAAATTAACTTTGAGCCACCCGAAAACACCAAAAATAAAATCACTTTCTCGAATCTAACGCCATTATTTGCGCACCAACGATTTGTATTAGAACAAGGCAATGGCACCAGTGAAGATTTAACCGGACGCATGATTGATTTAATTGCGCCCATTGGCAAAGGACAGCGTGGTTTAATTGTTTCTCCTCCAAAAGCAGGAAAAACAATGATTTTGCAAAGTTTAGCGCAAGCGATTACTGAGCGAAATCCAGAATGTTATTTGATTGTCTTGCTCATTGATGAACGACCTGAAGAAGTCACAGAGATGGAGCGCTGTGTTCGCGGTGAGGTCATTTCCAGTACATTTGATGAACCTGCCACACGCCATGTGCAAGTTGCTGAAATGGTGATTGAAAAAGCACGTCGATTAGTTGAGCACAAACACGATGTTGTCATTTTACTCGACTCCATTACCCGTTTAGCACGCGCTTACAATACCGTCGTTCCCTCTTCAGGAAAAATTCTCACTGGCGGTATTGACGCCAATGCACTTGAAAAACCTAAACGCTTTTTTGGTGCTGCACGAAACATTGAAGAAGGCGGTAGTTTAACCATTATTGCTACGGCGCTTGTAGATACAGGCTCAAAAATGGATGATGTGATTTTTGAAGAGTTCAAAGGCACAGGAAACATGGAGTTGCATCTTGATCGCAAAATTGCTGAAAAACGCATTTATCCTGCAATAAATATCAATCGTTCTGGTACACGTCGTGAAGAATATTTAGTCGATGCAGATACGTTGCAGAAAACATGGATTTTACGCAAAATTCTGCAGCCAATGGACGAAACGGCTGCATCAGAATTTCTTATCGGTAAACTCAAAGACTTTAAAACAAACAGTGAATTTTTCGAATCCATGAAACGTTAAAAAAGACGAAAAACGGCGCTCCAATTGACATTGAGGAGCACCGTTTCTATTTTTTAACGGGTGTTATTGAGGTTAATGTGTCTACAAACAAAATATCGTCTTTATTTTTTTCGATAATTTTGTCACCAATACCCGTCACTTTTTTCAGATCATCAACATTTTTAAATGTACCGTTCTTTGCGCGGTATTCGATGATTGATTGCGCTTTCTTTTCGCCAATCATTTTGAGTGAATCTGCAATTTTTTGTGCATCAGCTGTGTTAATATTAACAGGCGAAGCAACGATGTGCGTTGAAAATAAAAGTGTTAAAATAAGCAATTTTTTCATCATGTCCACTGTTTATCGTTTTAAAACAAGCTGAGTGGAATTATACATCATCTAAGAATTAAAATAGCATTAGGGGAAATCATGGCAACATTAGCGATTATCGGTGGTACTGGACTTGGTCAACTTGCCGCTCTCAACATCACACATCGTGAAACTGTCAACACGCCCTATGGCAATCCTTCTGCCGATTTTTTAATCGGTGACATTCATCAAAAACAAGTTGTTTTTCTCGCAAGGCACGGTAATCCGCATACGATTCCGCCACATAAAATTAATTATCGCGCGAATTTGTGGGCACTCAAAGAGTTAGGCATTCAAGATATTATTGCTGTTGCCGCCGTTGGTGGTATTACCACCAATATGCAACCAGCGCACATTGCCATCCCTGATCAAATTATTGATTACACTTATGGACGAGAGCATACTTTTTTTGATGGTAACGACGGAAATGTCACACATATTGATTTTAGCCACCCCTACAGTCAAAAATTGCGTGCTGCGTTAATTCACTGCGCTGCAACAATCAACTTGAAAGTCAGTCCTATTGGAACATACGGCAGTACACAAGGTCCTCGACTCGAATCAGCTGCAGAAATCACGCGTATGGAACGCGATGGTTGCGACCTTGTTGGCATGACAGGAATGCCCGAAGCCGTATTAGCCAAAGAAATAGGCATCAATTACGCTAGTATTGCCGTGGTTGCTAACTGGGGAGCTGGCAAAACAGCGGGAGAAATTACCATGGCAGAAATTGAAGAAAATCTACATCACGGCATGATCAATGCCGGTGCATTACTTCAAGCCTTTATTGCTACTTATTAAACCGTGCCAAATATTTTTGATTATGCTCACGCTTGCCTTCACGACAGTACCGTAGAGCAACTACTCTCCCTAACCCACGAAGCGCAACAATACGCGCAAGAAGGCGTGTTACAATTTACGTCAAGCGATATCGTGCGCCCAATTGAGGAAGTGTCATTTCCCGAGCACCCCATTCTTCTCGCACCGCGTGACATGCCACGACGAAAGCTCACCACACCTGCAGGTCTTTGCGCGTTTTTTCATGCGATTGCGCATGTTGAATTCGTCGCTATTTATCTTGCATGGGATATTATTTACCGTTTTCGTGGTTTACCTGATGAATTTTATCGTGATTGGCTACGCGTTGCCGATGAAGAAGCACAGCATTTTTCTTTACTACGCGCACGGTTAAAGGCAGCGCATAGTGATTATGGCGATCTCCCTGCGCACAGTGGTTTATGGGATTTAGCGCAAGATACCTCGCACGATATACTTGTACGTTTAGCGCTCATTCCACGTTGCATGGAGGCACATGGTTTAGATGTGACTCCCCCACTTATCGAAAAATTTAAACAATTAGGTGATGAAGACGCTGTAGCTATTTTAACGCGCATTCTTACCGATGAAATTGGTCATGTAGCATTGGGGTCAAAATGGTTTAAATTCCTCTGTCAAACACAAAACGTGGAAAGTGAACACCATTATCAAACACTACTGCTGACTTACTATAAAGGCGGCGCTCTAAAAAGCGGTTTTAATCAAACATTACGGCGAGCTGCCGGTTTTTCAGATAATGAATTAGCATGGCTCGAAATACATAGTCATTAAGATACACCGTTTTACTGATATTTGTTACAATCGTAAGATTATTAGGTACACTATAAATATTGGGGTGTTATTAATTTATTATTGAATCATATCAATAATCCGTCTCGCCCTACTTTCATTTTTTTGATTTAACACTTTTATTTGGTAGATTGCATGGCACAAAATTCCAGCTCTTTTAGTCCCGACCTTGATTGGACACAGGTACGAGAAACCTCAAAGTTATTGAATTTATCCGCTGGGCAAGTGGATGATATGCTCAACAGAGCCGATGCGTCAGTTGACACATTAACCGACGATTTTACCTCCATTGTTGAACATATGCGCACCATTTATAACCATCTGGAAATGCTAGAGGATACCCCCATCCGAAATGAAGCACTTAAATGCTGCATGGAAACAAGCGATAAAATTCAAAGCTCAATTGTTGCCTTTCAGTTCTATGATCGACTTCAACAAAGCTTGCATCATGTGACATCAAATTTGAAAGGCTTGTCTTCTTTGGTTGAAAACCCAGATCGTTTATATAACCCGTTTGAATGGCATAAATTTCAAATGGAAATTCGTGAACGCTATACAATGGAATCAGAAAAAATCATGTTTGATGCCATTTTAGAAGGCAAATCCATTGAAGAAGCTTTTACCATTAAAAATTTCATGAAAACACAAGAGCCAAAAGACAATGATGTTGAACTATTCTAATATCACATTTACACAATCGTTTATGAAAAAAACCGTGTTAGTTGGCAGTTTTTTGCCCGTATTCATGACAACAGGCTGTACTGGTCTAAACGGTTCACAGCCACCAGCACCTGTATATAGTAGTGTTCACCCCTACAATGCGCCTATTCCTGTTGCTGTTGCGCCCATAGTCGCGCCACCGCCTAAAGTTGACGATGTTGTCCAAGTGCAGACAATTCAAGATTACACACCCGTAATTGAACCAATTGACAAACATGTTGAGCCACTTGAACAACCTTTAACTCCTATAAAATCGACTATCAATAATTCTGTTGACGGTGCGATTCATTCCATTGACAACGGTATTCCAAAAGTCATTGAAGTGCAGGCACCCTCAAAACCGTTGCTAATGCCAACACCACCAGCAACAACAGGTATTATTCCAAAATTTGAAATGCCATCGCCTCCCCCCACGCCAACAGCGCCCGCAGAATTTAAACCCGCAGAGTCAACAACCCCTCTATCGCCTGCTGTCAACGCGTTATTAGCAACAGCCAATCAAAGTAGCCAATCCGGTGACATGGAATCGGCAGCTGCAGCAATTGAGCGTGCAATTCGTATCGAACCGCGCAATGGTGAATTATTCTATAAATTGGCAGTACTGCGTTTAAAACAATCCAAGCCTGTTTTAGCCGAAGATTTAGCTAAAAAATCCGCACTACTTGCAGGGAAAGATAATGCACTCAAGAAAAACAGCTGGCTACTAATTGCTCACGCCAAAGAAATGCAAGGCGATAAAGCGGGAGCTACTGAAGCAGAATCGAAAGCGGCTGGATTTTAAAGCAAAAAAAAAGCGACTTAAATAAGTCGCTTGAGGTATTAGGAAGGATATAACACAACTTTAGCTATCAGCTATAAAAAAATAGTGAAGAAATTTCAAAAGTTGACCCATCTTAACAACAAATTTGAGAAAAGAAAATGTGACAAATTGTCGCATACAGTCATATTAAGAAGGTTGGGACTGTTTAATTTTTAAAATCACCATTACACTATTCGCAATATTACATTATTTATTTAGAACTATTGTGGGGCGTTGTGTTTTCTTATATTTCGTCAAAATCTGAGTTATCTGTACGACAGAATTTAAAATGGCTGTTTGTACTGCGTAACTTAATGCTGTTTAGTGAAACATTTTTAATTTTTGTATCCATTTATGGTCTGCAAATTCATTTGCCTCAACGTGCTTTGTGGTGGATTATTGCAAGCATTGCCGCAGTGAATATTTATACTTGGCTAAGGTTACAAGATCAAACACCCGTCACAACGCTTGAAATCTTTGTGCAACTTGTCCTAGATGTCGTTGCTATTACCGCATTATTATTCCCTACAGGTGGTGCGTCTAATCCAATTATTTGGGTTTATTTATTGCCGCTCATGATTACCGCCATTATGCTACCGCCTAGCTATGCGTGGTATATGGTGATTTTAACGACCTCTATGTACACCATGCTCATGGTTTACAATATTCCGCTACCGTCTATTGCACCCCATTTAAACCATGCCGACATTAGCTTTTCAAATGTATCGCAACATTTAGACATGGTCAGCCAAGCGCATGAAATGAGCGATAAACATTACTTTAATTTACATATTTTTGGTATGTGGTTTGGGTTTGTATTCAGTGCGGGATTAGTGGCTTTTTTTGTTGTAGAACTCGCAAAAACGCTCAAAGCACGCGAACGCAGTTTAGCAGAAGCGCGAGAAAGTGCGTTTCGCGATGAACGTGTGGTGGCGTTAGGTACGTTAGCGGCTAGTGCTGCCCACGATATGGGAACCCCCCTAGGTACGATGGCAATTGTTGCGCATGAATTAACGCAAGATTATAACTACTGCCACTTCCCCGATTTGTACGAAAAAATTACTATCATCCAAGATCAAATTCAACGCTGCAAAGAGGCGCTATCTGTCATGACAGCCTCTGCAGGTGAAATGCGTGCCGAATCGGGTAATGTCATGCTACTTAGTGAATATTTAGATGACGTTATTAAACAATGGCGTGCTCACACGGTGATTACAAAACTGAATTTTTTTATTGATACTAATGTGAACATGGAAGCAAAGTTAATTGCTGAACGCACAATCACTCACTCCCTTATCAATATTTTAAACAATGCAGCGCAAGCCACCAATCCTGAATTTGGTATTGAATTTCACGCATCGTGGGATTTATATACGGCCACATTTAAAATTTGTGACTTTGGAAAAGGTTTTCCAGATACTATCATCGAATTTGCAGGGCAACAGCCTGTCATTAGTCAAAAACATGGACTAGGCGTAGGATTATTTTTGAGTTACTCCACCCTGCAACGTTTAGGAGGTGAAATTCAGCTGACAAATCGTGATGAGGGAGGCGCACAAGTCACTATTATCTTACCTTTATTACAACATGAGATTTTACATGAACGATAACCCACGATTATTATTAGTAGATGATGATGAAACATTCTGCTCGGTATTAAAAAATGCCCTAGAAAAACGCCATTATGATGTACTAGTCGCTTATGATGTTGGTATGGGAATGATACTCGCTGAACAAAATCTACCCGAATATGCCGTGATTGATTTGCGTATTGGGTATGAATCGGGTTTAGAGCTTGTCAAAAAATTAATATCACTTGATGATAATACACGCATTGTGATGTTAACGGGCTTTGCTAGCATTGCCACCGCTGTTGAAGCCATTAAATTAGGCGCAACGCATTCTTTAACAAAACCCGCGAATGCTGATGAAATTGTCGCGGCTTTACATAAAAATGAAGGTGACTCGTCTGCCATCATTAGTGATGTACCACTTTCCGTTAAACGCTTGGAATGGGAACATCTTCAACGGGTGTTAATGCAACATGAAGGTAATATTTCTGCCGCAGCTCGCGCCTTAAACATGCACCGACGTTCGCTGCAACGTAAACTTGAAAAACGTCCAGTCAAAGATTAAGCAACCGAAAAATGAATGTCATAACCAGAAAACTTACGCACATTTAAAACTCCTCGATCAAAAATTAAATATTGCCCTTTAATTCCGTGTAAAACACCCGAAATAGATGGCGTTTTATCAAAATTCAGTGCCGTGACTTTGAGTGGTGGGGTTGGAATGGGATAATTCAAATCCACCACACTCGCCTCTGAAAGAAAGGCGATGCCGTTTTGATGTTGTTGCGCTAAAACCGCTAGCGCTTTTCCACATAATGTCATTAGTTCGTCACGCTGCTTAATTAAATCAACAGGTTCAATTTGATGTTTTAACATACGCTGCCACTGTGTTTTATCGCTGACATGACTGGCGAGTAAATGTTCAATCTGACCAGAAAGACGACGAGAAGACACTTTAAAAATGGGCAATGCTTGAATGGCACCTTGATCTATCCAGCGTGTTGGAAGTTGCGTATGACGTGTAATGCCTACTTTTAACCCGCTGGTATTGGCTAAATAGACAAAATGAGGCTGAAAGCAAAAATTTTGCGCCCAATCCGGTTCACGGCAGGTACCTGCATCATAATGACACGTTTCGGGTTTCATCATGCACATATCACACTGAGCTAAGCGCACAAAACAGGGGTAACAATATCCTTGGTTAAAACTTTTTTTCATTAACTGACGGCAGTGCCCGCAAATTAATTGACCCGTATGCGTAAGCGTTATCGTTTTTCCAATCAAGGGATTTAACGCAATCACATCGCCATTTAATACTAATTCATAACGCACTGAACTTGGATTATGTGCGACCATTTTTTCTAATCTTCCGTGCATTCGTGAGTATCCCCGTTAAAAAGCCTTATGTAAGTCTGGTATAATGCTACCATTTATAAAATCAACCTAAAAGGATAACTATGTCATTTATGAAAGTACAATCAGGCAGAGATGTGCCCCACGATATTAACGTGATTATTGAAATTCCAGCTTACAGTGATCCTGTAAAATACGAAGTCGATAAAGATACCGGTGCATTAACCGTCGATCGGTTCATGGGAACAGCTATGCAATACCCAACCAATTACGGCTATATTCCACACAGCCTCTCTGATGATGGCGACCCTGTTGACGTGCTTGTGATTACGCCAGCACCACTTCTAAGTGGTTGCGTCATTCGTTGCCGCCCTATTGGCGTATTGAAAATGATAGATGAAGCAGGCAGTGATGCAAAAGTACTTGCTGTGCCGATTGAAAAACTCACACCTTGCTATAAAAAAGTCACATCATTTGAAGATATTTCAGAAGATAAATTGGCCAAAATTGCGCATTTCTTCCAACATTATAAAGATTTAGAAGAAGGTAAATGGGTCAAAATTGAAGGCTGGTTTGGTATTGAGGACGCTAAACGTGAAATTTTGGAAAGCATTTCACGCTACAACGCAGCAGAAGCCAAACCCGAATTTTAAGCAATCACATACGCGTGTTATAGGCGGTGAAAAATAAAAAGTCATTTTTTTAGTTTTTACCGCTTGTGTTTTTCAGCACCCAGCGCGATTCATTTGAAGTCAATATTTCACGTTTCCAAAAAGGGGCATGGCTTTTGAGTTCTTCCATAATATAACGACACGCCTCAAACGCCTCTGCTCGGTGCATAGCCCAAACTGAAATCACAACAATTGGCTCATTGGGTAAAATGTCCCCGATACGATGTATAATTAATTCATCTAAAATCGCCCATTTTTCTTTTGCTGTAGCAATTATTTTCGCTAATTGCTTTTGTGTCATGCCGTCATAATGCTCAAGCGTCATCGCTCGAACGTCATCACCGTCATTAAAATCACGCATTGTGCCAATAAAAATGCTCGTCGCGCCACATTTTCCATTTAACGCTAATTGTGTTTGAAAATGTTGAATTTCCAAAAAAGGATCAAAAACCGTTTCTACAATGCGAATCGTCACATTACCCCCCCGTCACTGGCGGGAAAAAAGCGACCTCATCGCCATCACAAACACAATATAATTTATCAACATATTCCATATTGACCGCAATTAACGTATTTTCAGGTAGCGGCATTGAATTTGCGTGCTGCCAGACATCTACAACACTCAGCGTATGAGAAAATGTGAACGTTTCCTTTGAGCGACCTACCTGCTCACGCAAACTAGCGAAATAGCGCAATGTAATTGTTATCATAAAGAAAAAAGCGTGTAAAAGTTTCGCGTGGAAAGATCAGCGAGCGAATTGAGCGACATGCCGCGCAAATCAGCGACACATTGGGCAACATATTTTACATACTGCGGATAATTAGGTCGACCGCGAAAAGGGACAGGCGATAAATAAGGTGAATCAGTTTCGATAAGTAAACGTTCAATGGGCATTTTCTTAGCCACCTCTTGAATAGTTTTTGCGCTGTTAAAGGTTACAATCCCAGAAAATGAAATATAAAAATTGAGATCAAGCGCCTGTTTTGCAAACTCCCAATCTTCGGTAAAACAGTGAATAATACCGCCAACCTCGCCAGCATTTTCTTCACGCAAAATCTGTAAGGTATCCTCTTTTGCTTCGCGCGTATGGATAATAAGCGGTTTTTTAACGCGTTTTGCCGCCTCAATATGCGCTCTAAAATGATCACGCTGCCACGTCAAATCCCCTTCACTACGAAAATAATCCAATCCCGTTTCACCAATGCCAATCACTTTCTTTTCTTGCGCTAGTGCCACTAATTGTTCAACCGTGGGTGCTGGACTGTCATTGACATTCGGGTGCACACCAACCGTCACAGAAATATCATCATACGCATTCACTAACGCACGCATGACTGGATAAGCATCTAAATCAATAGAAATACAGAGTAAATGTTCAATTTGCTGAGCGCGAATATCATTCATCAAACATGCAAAATCATTTTCATAAGGCGCTAAATCTAAACGATCGAGATGACAATGCGAATCAATAAGCATAGATTTCCTTTTTTATAATGTCTAAGTTGAGTGAGTAAAGTAAATGCCGCTATTCTCGATTAAGCCGCGCCCATGCAATGAGAATTTCTTCCCATAATGCCTGTTTATTAATAGGCGTTTCAAGTCGTCCACGACTTTTCAATAGCAAATCATAAAAATCATATAATTTCAGTATATTGATACGCTGTGCAATTTCATGTAACGGGACTTTAAAATCAGTATGATATACATTTTTTGGCATCGCTTGATAACGATACCGCATGACATCAATCACCCAAGAATTCAACCAAAATAGCAATGTTGTGTCGGGTAATTTTACCCACTGCTCAGCAACAACAACCGGATGATGTTGTTGACTAGCAACGGAAAGCCACGCATTAAAGCATTCTTGACGCTGCGCAAGGTGCACGTCACTGGCATACTTCATCGCAAGCAAAGGCGCCCCTTGAGCTAAATTCAGTACCACTCTAGCCTCCTTACTCCCTGCTAATTGTTTCTCAAGCCAAGGCATTACCAGTGATTCATCGGGCAGAGGTAAAGTAAATTTTTGACAGCGACTTTTAATGGTTGCTGGTAATTTATTCATACGATGCGTCAGTAAAATTAACACCGTGCGCTCAGTAGGCTCTTCTAAATACTTTAAAAAAGCGTTAGCCGCTGCATTATTGAGCGCATCAGCAGGTTGAATTAACACGACGCGATATCGATCAAATTGTGGCTTTAGACTCAATTTATCCATAAGTGAACGAATTTGGTCAATACCAATTGATGTTTTTGTTTTTTTTGTTTTGACATCTTCTTCTGGCTCAACAACCATAAAATCAGGATGCGTTTGCGCTTTGATTAAAAGGCAACTACTGCATTGTTTGCAGCTTATGCCATCTATTTTTGGCGTTTCACAAAGCAGTGCATAAGCAAATTGCTCGGCTAACTGTTGCTTTCCAATGCCTAACGTACCGTTAATGAGTAGTGCTTGTGGCACGCGTTTTTGCACGACATAACTTTGCAATTGTTGCCAACTGGGCTGTTGCCATGGATACAAATTCATCGCAGCAGTGGAATTAACACAGTGATAATGGCTTGCTGAACTTCTGCTAGCGTTTGATTGGCTTTAATTAATGTAATGCGTTGAGGATTGAGTTCAGCTTGAAGTAAATAAGCGCGACGCACATCTTCAAAAAACTGTAGCGTTTCGGATTCAAAGCGATCAAAAGCACCGCGCTTTCCCGCCCGTTCCATACCAATTTTCACGGGCGCATCAAGCAACAGTGTTAAATCGGGGCGCAAGTTACCTTGGATTAAATTTTCAAGACCTTCGATGGTACTGATTTTCATGTTTCTCCCTCCTCCCTGATACGCGTAAGTTGCATCCGTAAATCGGTCACAAATGACCCAATCCCCTCGTGCTAAAGCGGGTTCGATGACATGCTTTATATGTTGTGAACGCGCAGCAAACATGAGTAATAACTCCGCTTCTTGGGTAATCGCTTCACTTTTTTTATCAAGCAATAAAGCGCGTAATTTTTCAGCGAGTTTTGTCCCACCCGGTTCGCGCGTCACGACCACGGAAATATTTTTACTTTGCAGATAACGCTCAACAAATGCGACGTTAGTGGTTTTACCGACACCTTCCCCCCCTTCAAAGGTGATAAATTTGCCTCGACTCATCAGTCGTCCTCTGTTTTATGGCGCTGATAGAGATTAACCGCCGCATTATGCGCATCTAATGTAGCGGAAAAAACATGACTGCCATCACCTTTTGCAACAAAATAAATTGCCTCACCCTTATCTGGGTGCAACGCGGCGTGAATGGCGGCTTGTCCTGGCATCGCAATAGGTGTGGGAGGAAGTCCTCTGAAGGTGTAGGTATTGTAAGGCGTTGGATTTTGCAAATCACTGCGATTTATATTACCGTGATAATCCTCACCCATACCATAAATAACCGTCGGATCGGTTTGTAGCATCATATCTTGCTCTAAGCGACGGTTAAAAACCCCCGAAATTTGGGCGCGTTCAGCCGTTGCCGCTGTTTCTTTTTCAATAATTGACGCTAACACTAAAGCTTGATAAGCCGTTTTGAGTGGAAGCGTGGTGTCGCGTTGTTGCCATTCTTGTGCTAGCACTTGCTGCATTTTTGTATAGGCGCGTTTGAGTATCGCAACGTCAGTGGTATGTTTCTCAAAAAAATAGGTATCTGGAAAAAATAGACCCTCTGGGTGATTTTGAGCAATCCCCAACTGTTTTACAATATCGTGAATTTGCTCTGTTTTTAGCGTATGCTCGACATAGGGATTGCTATCGAGTGTTTGGCGAACGGCTTTAAAATTATACCCTTCAGGAAATGTAATGGCATGTTGCTTAGTTTTGCCCTGAACAAAGAGTGAAATCATCTCTGGTGCGGTTAACCCTTTGATTAACTCGTATTCGCCCGTTTTTATTTTTTTCTTTGCACCACTTGTTAGCCCAAGCACCTTAAACCAAAAAGGCTCAATCGCCACATGTTGAGCCACTAATTTATCCGTTAATTTCGCAAACGAATCGCCTTTGTCAATGTCTATTGTAATAGTGTCTTGTGTAATGGCGACATCATTTTTCGTGGCATCATATTTCATCCAAGCCCAACCACCTAAATAACTGAGCACAATTAATATATAACCAACTGATTTAGAAATTTTCATACGCGACCTGTTTTTGTTTTTCACACATGAGCGCGTGTTGTAGCGTTTGAGTCATCTCACCAATACCGTACTGGTGATTTGCCAATTTGCACACACCCCAAATACCCACAATCGAATTACACACAAAAATTTCATCCGCTTGCAATAACGTTTCCATTGAAAAATGACGTTCCGTAACCGAATATTGTGTCATTATCCACGCCCGAATAATGCCTGCAATACCACAATTTATAACAGGTGCCGTATGTAAAATACCATTTTTTGCATAAAATAGGTTTGTCATTGTGCCTTCAATCACGTGTTGCTTACTATCCAGCATTACCCCTTCTTGACATGTATCATTGTTCCATTCCGACCGAGCAATCACTTGTTCTAAACGATTTAAATGTTTTATGCCAGCCAGCGCTGGGTTAATGCCTAATCGCGTTTCACAAATGCGAGCGGTAATGCCTAGCGTGTAATAACTTTCAGGATAAGATGGAAAAGGATGAAGACTTAAAATACGCGTTGGTTGAATACAGTTAGGCTGTCGATAGCCTCGCCCACCCTCGCCTCGCGTGATAATGATTTTCAATACCGCATCGCCTGCGTTGCAACATAATTGCGCTATTTCCTCACGCAACAATGCTGCGTTAGGCACAGGAATAGAAAGCCGCTGGCATCCTAATACTAAACGAGCAAGATGCTCTGCCAAAAAAAGAGGTTTTGACTGCTGGATTTCAATGGTTTCAAATACACCATCGCCATATTGAAAACCACGATCCATAATGGCAACAGTATCTTGACTTTTACCATTGACTAGCATTTGTAGAATCGTGG
>OMIH01000080.1 GCA_900299045.1 Methylococcaceae bacterium | reverse complement strand
TGCAAAAAGCACTTTGAGTGCTCTGAGTATCAAAGACAATAGTATCATTGCCTGATCCTGCATTAATTGAATCGCCTGTATCAGCGGTAATTGAATCATCACCCGCCCCGCTGCTAATAATATCATTACCTAAATTACCAGTAATGGTGTCGTTACCATTACCCCCTGTAATGGTATCATTGCCTGTCCCGCCTGTGATGCTGGCAATACCACTCGGACCTAATACGGTAGATAAATTGAGTGCTGTCGCACAGCTATTATCCATAGTAATAAGGAGTTTTCCCTCACCCGAATATAAACCACTAAAAATATCGTTACCCAGTCCCCAATCAGTAATGGTGTCTGTTCCCGCATTAGTTAAACTATTATTTAGAACAAAAACATCATTACCCGCGCCCCCTGTTAGCGTATCGTTTCCCGCACCGCCTTGTAATGTGTCAGCCGACGCTGAACCCGTTAAGTTGGTACCTGTCGCATTAGTGGTTTGCAGCTCCCAACCATTGTATTGCGTATTAGCGACACTGAGCGTCCCTGTGCCTGACGTGATAATTTTTGCGATGCCTTGATTGAAACTGGCATCAGCACCATGCGAGGGCGCACTCCACGACTGCGTTGTGTATATAGCGGCTACAGCGCCAGTTGATACTTCAACAGTATCGTTTGGATCTAAATCAGCAATGGTATCTTTACCTGAATTGACAATAAAAAAGTCTGCACCCAAGCCACCAGTGAAACTATCGTCACCAAGTCCACCAGCAATGATGTCATCTTGGCTGCTGCCAGTAATCGTTTGATTACCAGCACCACCATTGATAAATGAAGCTGTGTTACTTGGAGCGCTGATGGTTAACGACGCTACGATACCATGTGTGCCTGTATCAATGGTGGTGTATTTTTTACTCGCTATCCAAGTGAATTGCTCATCGGTCATATTATCCACTTGCGCGGGGGTGAAGCCTTCAAGTTGATCGACGCTTAATTTGGCGAGTTCAGCGGTTGTAATGGCGGGAATGAGAGTATCACTCAAATACACCATATTAGCAGCGGTGAGCCCCTTCAAGGCGGAGGCGGTTAACGCACCAAATTGATCAATGGTGAGTGCATGAAGTTGCTCGCCGATTAGTCCGCTAAGTTGTTTTGCCGTAATTTTTCCAAATTGTTCAGGGGATAGGGCGCTAATCTGTGTAGGCGTCAGCATTTGTAAATTGAAATTTTGCAGAACCAGTGGGTTGAGTACAGAAAACGCGCTATCCGTTAAGGCACCAATTTGTGTTGGTGTGAGTACGATTAATTGCGGTATCTGGAGTGCAGCCGCATTTTCAGCGCGTAGGGCATGAAGTTGGTCTGTGCTTAACGCGATGATTTGTGCAGGCGTTAAGGCACTAATACTCTCAGAGGAAAGCGCATTTAAATCAAGTTGCGTCACGGTTTTAACAAATCCCTTGATAGCCGCTGGACTTAAATTACTTTGTAAACTTGCGGTTTCCAGCGCGGTTACTTGATCTGATGTTAACGCAGAGGCTTGCGCACTGGTGATTTTAAATACTTGTTCGGGTGTGAGAGCGCTGATTTGTTGTACGCTAAGACCGGAAATATTTTTGGAGGTGAGCCCAGCTATCGCTGCAGTAGAAAGTGCATTAATGGCACTCGTACTTAAAAGAGGCAGCTGAACACTGGTTAACGCATTTATTTTCGCAGAAGAAAAGGCTTGTGTTTGGTCAGAAGTCAAACTGCTAATTTGCGTATTGGTTAGCAACGTGATTTGGGTGCTAGTTAACGCATTGATTTGTTCAGGGGAAAGCAGGGCGATATTGAGTACACCAATGTTATTTTTATTGAATGCACTGATGGCAGAAGCTGATAACGTTCGTATGGCATCATTATTTAACGCTTGGATTTGTGAGAGTTTGAGAGCGCCGATTTGCTGGTTAGTTAAATAGGCTGATTGATTGCTCGTTAAGGCAGTCATTTGATCAGCTGTTAAAAAACCAATATTTTTTGTCGTCAAACCCGCTATTGCATCTGCTGGAAGCCCAGCAAAGGCTTGAGTTGTTAAATAGGGTAATTGGCTACCTGTCAATGCTGAGACTTTGGTAGAAGAGAAACTTTGTGTTTGGTTTGTTGTTAATGCGCTGATTTGTGTAGCATTAAGTAAGCTGATTTGTGAGGCGGTGAGCGCGTTAACTTGCTCATCGGTGAGAAAATCAAAATTCAGTGCAGCAATATTATTTCTATTAAATGCCGTGATAGCTGTCAAGGATAATCCCGCAATCGCATCACTAAAAGCGGTAATTTGTGCAGGTTTGAGTACGCTCACCTGTGGCGCTGTCAACTTAGCGAGTTGGTCGCTGTTGAGTGTATGTAGTTGATCGATGGTTAATGCTGCCATACTCGACGAGGTTAAGCCGCTGAGTGCATTTGGATTGATGGCGGAAATATCGTTGATAGGCAAGTATTTGAGCAGCGTAGACTTGAGCGCTGACAGTTGCGATGCGGTGAACTGACCGACTTGATCGGATGTGAGCGCGGCAATATGGAGTGAGGTGAGTGCATTGACTTGCGCTGTGTTTAATTTGGCAATTTGCTCGATGGTGAATGCGCTAATTTGTGCTGCGCTAAGATTAGCAATCACTTGCGTAATTAAGCCATTGATATGGCTGACATCAAGCGCAGCGATATCGTCTGCGGTGAAAAACTTCAGTAACGCAGGTTTGATCGAATTAATTTGCGTTGAGGTTAATTGACTGGCTTGATCATTTGTTAAAGCGCTTATTTGTGTTGCATTGAGCGCATTAAGTTGATTGGCACCTAGTTTGGTTATTTGTTGATTACTCAGTGCTTGAATTTGACTGGTACTTAAGGCGCTAATGCTTGTAGATGTTAATCCACCGAGTGCATTGATATTGATGGCGGTAATATCACTATCAGGTAATAATTTTATATAAGCGGATTTTAATGCCCCGATTTGAACCGAAGTAAATTTAGCAATTTGCGTATCAGTTAGCGCAGGGTATTGCGTTGATTTCAGTGAGGCAATTTGCGTGGTTGTGAGAGTAGCAATCGTGTCTGGCGATAACTCACTAAGCGTGTCTGGCGGCAGTGCGCTTAAATTCAAGTTAGCGAGTGTGCGCGTATCGATAGCATTAAGGATATCAGCGCTTATGATACTCAGCTGTTTCGTCGTGATTTTACTGATTTGCACGGCGTTTAAATGCGCTGCTTGAACGTCAGTTAACGCATTAAATTGATCAGTGGTTAACTTTTCAATCAGCAACCCCGACAGAGCTGATAAGCTAATGCCCGAGATCACCTCGCTTGGCAAATTGGCGTTGTAGGGCAGCGCCGCTACTTGAGAGGCGGTTAACGCAGCAATTTGTTGTGAATCAGTAAAGTCAATTGTCATTTGTGTATTCCTGCTGCAAGGTGCAAGAATAAAACAAATGACTTGAACCTGCGAATTTACGCTTTGTGTTTTTGTTTGCGTTGAATTTCTTCAGCGCGTTGCTTTTGAGCGGCTTTATCTAAAATGCCATTGACATAGCGGTGGCTGCCATCCGCGCCAAAGTGTTTAGCGAGATCAATGGATTCATTAATAATGACCTTGTAAGGTGTATCGGCACAATGAATTAATTCATAAGCCCCTAAACGCAAAATAGCGCGTTCAACCGGATCAATAGCGTCTACTTCACGATCGACAAATTCACTTAGCAGCGCATCAATGGCAATTAAATCCTTGGGTACACCATGAAAAAGTGTTGAAAAAAAGTTTTTTTGTACGTTAGGCTCATCTACAAAAAATTGTTGGTCGATAAAATACTGTTCAATCAAATTGAGGTTTTGCCCTGTTACTTGCCATTGATAGAGCGCTTGAACGGCGGCTTTACGGGCATTGCTTTTAGGATTGCTCATTTATAAATCCAAATTCTTAAATAAACTGACCATTTCAATAGCAGATAAAGCCGCTTCAGCGCCTTTATTACCGGCTTTTGTGCCAGCACGTTCAATGGCTTGCTCGATGCTATCAACCGTTAACACACCAAAACTGACCGGTACATCGTATTGCAGTGAAATTTGCGCCAATCCTTTTACGCATTCGCCCGCAACATAATCAAAATGCGGTGTGCCACCACGAATAACCGCGCCAAGCGCAATAATGGCATCGTACTTTTTACTGGCGGCAATACGTTGCACAACCATAGGGAGTTCAAACGCACCGGGGGCTTTGACTAAATGAATATCACTTTTACTTGCGCCATGACGAACAAGTGCATCAATGGCGCCATTTTCAAGTTGTTCAACAATGAAGCTGTTAAAGCGTGAGGATACTAAGCAGAATTTGCCACCTTGTGCTGAA
This sequence comes from Methylococcaceae bacterium, assembly GCA_900299045.1. GTDB lineage: Bacteria > Pseudomonadota > Gammaproteobacteria > Methylococcales > Methylomonadaceae > UBA10906. Next base: position 3,083 of record OMIH01000080.1, on the reverse strand, counting down.
AAATGACCTTCAAATAATTGGATTGCAGACATAATTGAGATTCTCTTATGAAGTTAAAATGTAAGTGAATGTGAAAACGTCAATAAAAATTAACGTGTAATGATAAATCGCACGGCATCTAGGCGCAGTTGTGCGATTTGAATATTTTCATGAATGAGTAGCGTCATATCTTTGAGCGCCTCAATTTCATGTTGCGTAATACTTGGATTGACTTTCTTTAAACGGACAAGGCGTTTAATTTCGGTTGTCAGTGAATCTAGCATCAATTGGGTTGCATATTCGCAAAGTATATCGCGTTTTTCTTGTGCTTGCGTTTGTGCCGCGCTAAGTAATTTTAAAAGTAAAGCACGCTGTTTACCTAAAAATAGCGTAATGGCGTGTTTATCAAATGGAATACCGCTATCAACTAAACTATGATGTGAAAATTCGTCGGTGACGTCTTTTTGTAATTGGTTCATTAAGATGCGAATAGGCGTATTGGGTAAAAAACGACCTAGTTGCAATTCAGCGGGAGCGCTGTGTTCGATAACAAATAAGCATTCTAATAAAAATTGACCGGCTTTTAAATCTGGATGTTTAACGGTACTGATAGTGGCGTTGCCCGTATCACTTGAAAGCACCATATCCATTGATGCCGTGACAAGTGGGTGTTCCCATGTTAAAAATTGCAGGTCTTCGCGGGCAAGTGCTTGTGCGCGTGAAACGGTAACAGTTAGACCGTCTTCTTGATTTAAATAAGGGAACGTTTCACAGCGTAGATGTTCACTTGGTGTGAGCGTATGTGTGTCGCTAGATATTTCTTCTGTATCCACACCATAGCAATCAAAGACCGCTTCCATGTAATCCCACAGCGTATTTTCATTTTCATACGCTGAGAGTTGTCCAATAAAGTCATTGGCAATGTCTTTTCGGCACGAATTCAATTCTAAAAGTTGATCGCGTCCTTGATGAAGTTGAATTTCAATATCTTTACTTAATGCTTTTGTTTTTTCAATAAAGTCATTGAGTTGCCATGCCTCGTTTGAAATTAACAGTGCATTTAATTCATCATGCAATAAATCGGCAACTTGCTGCGCGGCAGAATTATTTGCGCTAAACGCATTTAGACCTTCATCGTACCAGCGATACAAAATGGCTTGAGGTGTATTTTCTAAATAAGGAACATGAATTTGAATAATATGTTTTTGACCGATACGATCGAGGCGACCAATACGCTGTTGCAGTAAATCAGGGTTTTGCGGTAAATCCCATAAAATCAAGTGATGTAAGAATTGAAAATTTCGTCCTTCGCTCCCAATTTCAGAGCAAATAAGTAGACGCGCGTTACTTTCTGTATCAGCAAAATAAGCCGCCGCGCGATCACGTTCAATAATACTCATTTCTTCGTGAAATACAGCGGATGGAATACCGGCGCGATTTTTTAGCGTTTGCTCTAAATCAATGGCGGTTTGCGCATATTTACAAATCAATAACGCTTTTTGCCCGCCCAGTTGCTTGATTTGTTCGACCAGCCATAAATACCGTGGATCCTCTTGCAATACCTCTTCATTTATTTTTCCGCTGAGTGGATACCCAAAATACTCACGTTGTGGAAAACCTTGCACGGTTTGGCGAGAGTTACGGAATAAGATGCGTCCCGTGCCATGGTGGTCAAGTAAGATATGGATGAGTGCTTGACGTGCATGGGGCGCGGTTTGCTCATCATCTAATTGGTGTAGAATTTTATCAACATTGTCGTCTTTAAGTAAGTCCGTTAAGGCGGCGTGTTCTTTACTTGTTAACGGTTTATTGGCAAGTAGTGATTTGGCGGCATTGGCTACCGGTTCAAAGGATTTTTCTTCTTCTAAAAAAGCACTAAAGCTATAAAAACGGTTAGGATCAAGTAAACGCAGGCGTGCAAAATGACTTTCTTTGCCTAATTGTTCAGGTGTTGCGGTGAGCAAAATTAAACTTGGTGAAATTTGGCTTAATTGTTCAACAAACAAGTAATCGTCACTAGGTGCATGCTCGCTCCATTCTAAATGATGGGCTTCATCGACAATCACCATATCCCAGCCAGCATCTAATGCCTGTTCTTGACGATTAGGGTAATTGGAGAAGAACGATTGACTACATAATACTAATTGTTCAGACAAAAACGGATTCGCTTGATTATAAACATCTTCCTCTTCATCAAGACCATAGTCACCAAGTTCACTTAGGCAACGCATTTCATCAAAAATACTAAAATGTAAATTAAAACGGCGCAGCATTTCCACGAGCCACTGATGCAATAAGCTCTCTGGCACGATAATTAAGATGCGTTTGCTCAGTCCGTTGATTAGGCGGTGATGCAAAATCAATCCCGCTTCGATGGTTTTGCCAAGTCCCACTTCGTCAGCGAGCATGATGCGTGGAGCGGCGCGATTTGACGCTTCATGAGCAATAAAAATTTGATGAGGAATTAAAGCGGCACGTCCACCAAGCAAGCCTTTGACGGGTGATTGCGCATGTTGCTCAAGGCGTTGCCATGTTTCGTAGCGCAATGAAAACCACGCATTTGGATCTGTTTGACCGGTGAATAGGCGATCTTGTGGTTTGTTGAATTGGCTGTGATGATTGAGTTCCATTTCCTCGAGTTCAATGGTGTCGTCGTCTTCATTTTGGCAAATATACGTTAAGATGCCTTCTTGTTCGACGACCTTAAGAACGGTCAATTTTTCTTCATCAACGGATTCAATGGTATCTCCTACCGAAAAGCGCACGCGCGTGAGAGGCGCATTATCCATAGCGTAAATGCGTTTTTCATCACACGCTAAAAACAAAACGGTGACACGATTAAATTCGACGTCAAGAATCAGTCCTAAGCCGAGTTCAGATTCGGTATTGCTAATCCAGCGTTGACCAGCGATGAAATTGTCCATTGATGATTGTGCCATGTTTATAGAGTAAGTTAAAAAAGATAAATGCCGTCTATTATAATCGTTAAAAGTAATTTTTTTGATAAATAACGTCTATTTTTGTGTTGCCTGACTTTTTATTTTAAAAACGAATAAAAAAATTTTTCAGTCATGTATCCGCATAACAATCTTGTGCCATAAGTT
>OMIH01000079.1 GCA_900299045.1 Methylococcaceae bacterium | reverse complement strand
GAGACAGACCATAACTAAATTGCAAATTTTCGACGCTAACGGAAACCGTTTGTTTGTTGAGAAAAGGATTTTTTGTATGAGGATATCGAGGTTCTTGACGTAGTGCGGTTAATTTATTAATCCGATTTAAAGCGGCTTTTGCACCATAAAATGCGTATTGAATATTTAAAATTTCTTGCACAGGTGCCATCATAAACCACAAATAACCAAATACAGCAAGCATCTGACCGATAGTTAAATTAGCATAAAACACCATTAACATCGCACAAGCACGAAAAATATCAAAGCCAAATAAAAAAACCAAAAAACTCAAGCGTGATGCCGCTTCACTTTGCCAAGCGAAGGCACTCGAATCCGTTTTAACGGCAAAAGCTGCGTCGATTAATTGCTTGCAATAATGCTGCTCACGATTACTTGCACGAATTTGATGAATCGCTTCAAGGGTTTCTGTTAACGAAAGCTGAAAAATTTCATAGGCATTATTTTCTTTTACTTTGAGATGCTTAACTTTAGAGCCAATAACGCGTGTGAAATAAATCACGATGGGGTTGAGCAATAAAATAAATAAACCCAACTTCCAGTTCATCCAAAGCAAAATAATGGCTGTCCCTGCCACCGTGAGCGTTGCAACCAGCAATTTTCCGACTGTGGTACCCAAAAAATAATCAATTGTGTCCAAATCTTTGATTAAATGCGTACTCACCGTTCCTGAGCCTAAACTCTCATATTCCGCCATTGAGATGGTTTGAAGATGCCCAATGAGTTCAGCGCGAATACGAAATACCACATCTTTTGCGATCAATGTAAATTGCCGAGATTGCAATACATTTAAAATCATCGCAAACAATCGCAGAAAAACGGTTAGCAGTAGTACTGCACTAATGTAGAGCATTGGCGATTGCCACGCCACGGGAAACAATGAATTAATGATCTGCACCACTATTGCCGGCTTATTAAGTAAGACTTCATCCACGAGTAACGGCATCAAAAGCGGCACGGGTACACTGACAATCGTAGCCAAAATGGCAATAAAATGGGCTGAAATTAACTGTTTTTTATGCTGTTTTACAACAGAAAGAATATAGCGCCAAGTGTATATTTGCGTATTGGACGCTTTCATTAGGATTGATTACTTAACCCTTCTGCGGCTTGCTGCGCATCCAGTTTTTTGCGTTTATCACATTTTTCAACACAAACGCACGCTGCTTTATCCATTCCGCCCCCACAAGAGCCTTTAATGGCATGTCGCCCAAATATCACGCCGACAGCCATAATAGCAATCACAACAAGCATCACGACAAAAGTCATTAAAAACATCATTTCTTTTTCTCCAAATATTACGTTGACGTATAGTTTTACAATGCCATTAAAACATGCGGATGATCCACCAAATCTTGATAAATGGCATCGAGTTGCTGTTTACTTGACGCTTCAATGATTACTGTCACCGCTAAATAATTTCCATCTTTGCTCGGTTTTGCATTGATTTCATGATGATGCGTATCTGGCGCGTGACGACTAACAATTTCCACCACAATCATTTCAAGTTCACCACTATTTTTCCCCATGGCTTTAATGGGAAAACGACATGGGAATTCGAATAATGTTTCTTCTGTTATTTGCTCGGTCATACGCTTTTATTTTCCTCTGCGTAAGCAATTTTGTAATTTTGAAATAAACCATTCATTGCTTGCCAAAGCCTTCCCACTTGACCACCTGCAACGGGCTCACCATCAAGCTCAATCACAGGTAAAATTTCACGGGTAGAACTAGCTAACCAAATTTCACTGGCTGTTTTAAGGGCGTCGAGTGACAAAATATCTTCTGCATAAGGAATACGGTTGGCTTGTGCGAGTTCTAAAATCACGTCACGCGTAATACCACCAAGAATGGCATTATTTTTTGGCGGCGTGATTAAAACGCCATCAACCACTGCAAATACGTTACTTGCTGCGCCTTCCGTAACATACCCTTCGCGTACTAAAATAGCCTCGGCACAATTCTGTTCAACAGCTTGTTGACGTAGCAAAATATTACCTAATAACGCAATCGCTTTAATATTGCACAAACTCCAGCGATTATCTTCAACGCTAACCGCTTTGACCCCGCTATGTTTCTCTTCAAAAGGCACAATATCATTACACATCATAAAAACACTTGGCTTAACGCCTACAGGAAACGCATGATCACGCTTATCTGCGGTACCGCGTGTAATTTGCATATAAATGTATTGATCTTTTGTTGAATCAATCAGCGGCAACATTAATTCACGCCATTGCTCGCGCGAATAAGGATTCTCAATCTGTGTTAGTGCTAAACTGTTTTCTAAGCGTTCAAAATGACCTTCAAGGCGAAATAAACAGCCTTGGTAAATCGGAATAACTTCATAAATACCATCGCCAAATAAAAAGCCACGATCCATAACCGAAATGGTTGCTTGTTCAATAGGCAAATACACGCCATTTAAAAAGACGGTTTTATTTTTTGTCACTTGATTTCTCCCTCATCATCATGATGCTATCATAGAGGCGTTGAAAAATATTGCCTTGCTCAACAGATTGCAGGGCAACTAAATCAGCAGTGATAATCACCTCATTTTTCAATGTCACTTTCACTGTGCCGAGTTTAGTGCCTTCAACAATAGGGGCGGTAATTTTTTTATCAACAATGATTTCTGCTTTCAAATCCGCATAATGACGACGTGGAATAGTGACATTTAAATCATTGGCTAAACCAATAGAAACATGTTTATTAGCGCCTTTCCAAACACGCACATCACTTAACGGTTTTTTCGCTTCATAAAGTTTATGTCCTTCAAAAAAACGGAAACCGTAATTGAGCAAGTTTTGATTTTCGTTTGCACGGGCATTTGCGCTACTCGTTCCCATGACAACAGAAATAAGACGCATATTCTCACGCAACGCAGAAGCGACAAGACAATAGCCAGCATCATCGGTAAAACCGGTCTTTACGCCATCCACTGTTTCGTCACGTGACAATAATTGATTGCGATTATGTTGTGTAATTTTGTTATACGTGAATTCTTTTTGAGAAAACCAAGGATAATACTGAGGAAATTCATCAATTAAGGCTTTGGTCAGTATCGCTAAATCGCGGGCGGTGGTGTAATGATTGTCAATGGGCAGACCATTGCTATCTTGAAAGTGGCTATTGAGCATACCCAGACGCGCTGCATGTTGATTCATCATTTCAGCAAAGGTGGATTCACTGCCGGCAACGTGCTCAGCGAGTGTCACGCTGGCATCATTTCCCGATTGAATAATAACGCCTTTCAACAAATCTTCAATGCGCACCTTATCGCCTACTTCAACAAACATACGCGACCCTGATGTTTGCCAAGCGTTCTGACTCACATTAGCAACATCATCAAGATGTAAATGTCCGCCACTAACCTCGCGCAATACGACATAAACCGTCATAATTTTGGTCAAACTGGCGGGCGCTAGTTTGATGTCGGCATTATTTTCAGCTAATACCTTACCTGTAGCGTAATCCATAAGGATAAAGCTACTTGCTGCAATTTTAGGCGCGGCAGGTGTTAAAATTTCTACTTCTTGCGCATTACCGAGTAACGCACTAAAAAATAACGTAAAAAAGAGGATAAATCGAAAAATAAAATTGAAGACGTTCATAGGCTCAGTGAATAAAAAACACAATAAAACTGAGCGTGATTATACCATGACAATTGCTTTATTTAATTGGTTTCTGTCACAAATTGTGTTTCGGTTATGCCTATTTTTGCCAATTTATTACTGAGTTCACTCGCATTGTGCGAGGCATCGATAGGCAACTGCACTTTATATAGCGTTGCGCCTTTATGACTAGATGACGCAATTTTTGCATCGGGTAATTGATGTCTGCTGATATTCTTTTTTAAATCTTGCGCCAATTTTTTATTGTTAAAACTGCCAATTTGAAGATAAACAGGTTGATTTTGTTTCTGCAACTGAAGGAGAGCTTGCTCTGGCTCAATAGTTTGAATGGCTACTTCACTTGTGCCCACCATATCCATACCTAATTGTTTGGCAGCGGAATAGGATAAATCCAAAATGCGGTTATCGTAGAAAGGACCTCGATCATTGACACGAACAATAACTGTTCGATGATTAGTCACATTCGTAATTCGAGCGTAAGAGGGAATGGGTAGACTATTGTGAGCAGCGGTCATTGCGTACATATCAAACAATTCTCCCGTCGCTGTTTTTTTTCCGTGAAACTGCGCACCATACCACGATGCAACACCGTGTCTACCGCGTATTTTAGTTGAAATAGAATGTGATACTTTTTGGGTTGAAAAGGTATCATTTGCTTGTTTAGTGATGTTTTTTGCCGTCACCAACGTATTTTCACTAGGCAACTGCACCGTATCAATTTCATTTGCGGACAAGTCAACGGCGGTACTGACAACGGTGGTATTTGCACAACTCCCTAACATGGCAAGTGATAAAATAGGAATCAATTTTTTCATAAAGTGGTCTTTCGTTGGTTTCAATAAGTTAAGCCAAAGTAGCGGGCTTAAACATTATGAAGTGCCTTTGAATTTTGCATTACAGATCAAAGAACTTCACCATCTTTCCCCTTTAAATAGGAAGATTTTTAACTTTAATGGTAAAAATGTAGCTTTTGTTGTTAAGTTGCAACGATTTTAACTTAACAATTATTAAATTCGCCTTAAGATCACGTTTTTTTGTTTATGATTTGTTGAGCAGTAAAAAAAGAGGCAATAAATATTTACTATAGTTTTTAGCTATTTTGCAGTAAAATAGTCAAGAATTATTAATTAAGCGGTTATGTCTATATTAATAATCATTTTTTATACAAAAACAGCGTTTCAATTTTCGAATAAAAATAATAATTAGGACGTGTAAAATGAGTCACTCAACTTTGTATAACCGCTTAGGCGGAGAAGAATCTGTTGCTAGAATGGTCGATCATTTTTATGAAAATATGACGGATGATTACCGCGTCAGTCGTTTTTTTAATGATAGCGATAAAAAAACACAGCGCAGCACATTGAAGACGTTAGTTAGGGCTATTTTTGAGAATCATCCCACTAACACCCCCGAATTTAAAGCGTTATTGACACACTTTTTTATGGCTGCGTTTGCGCGGTTTAAAGATAAAGAACGACTTCCCGAATCAGGCTTTGCATATTTTGGGTATATCATTGGACAGAATAACCCTAGCTCAAAATATTTGTGCGACAGTCACAGTCATTTGTTAAAATTCATCCCACAAGATGTGCATTATGATCTTATGATTACCCATTTAAATGATAGTTTGCAATTCTTCAATGTTGAGGCTTCTCTGATAACTGAAGTGCTTGCTCTCGCAGAAAGTGGACGTAATGCACTATTAGGTAAGTGAATTCTCCATAATTGACAACGCAGGATGAGCATAGAATGACTGAAGAAAAAGACCTGTTATTAATTGACGACGTACTCAATAATGAATCTCCCCGCCCCCATACTCATGTGCAACATCGGTTTAATTTAGAGCGTCGAGAAAGCACGAAAAAAGCGGCCATATTAGAACTCGATGTGGATTTAGATGAATTTAATGCAATTCATGGGAGTTCCTTTAGTGATATCGATGAAGTGCTAAAACAAATTGGACATAGACTACGCCATCGACTGCGTGATAATGATGTTATTTTGCCTATGACGGGCGATAAATTTATGGTGTTGCTCGAAGATATTCAATCGGCTGATAATGCCGATAGCGTGGCGAACGAGTTGATAGCATTGCTCAAACGTCCTTACGAATTATCACAAAGTAACGATGTTAAGATTGGCACAAAAATTGGTATTAGCTTCTTCTCTAGTGATGAAGAAGCTAATAGCACAACAAGTGATTAGTTATTTTTAGTGATTAATGCGCGTCAATTTGATAGCTTGAACCGGCAGAATTCAAACCTAAACGATCAAACAACGCTAAATCGTGATTGGTCATTGGATTATCGGTGGTAAGTAATTTATCACCGTAAAATATTGAATTAGCGCCAGCAAAAAAACAGAGCGCTTGCATTTCATCACTCATGGTGTTTCGTCCTGCTGATAGACGTATCCGCGACTTTGGCATCATAATTTTTGCAACCGCAATCGTACGCACAAATATAAGTGGGTCAAGCTCCTCTGTCCCCATCAGTGGCGTGCCCTCTACTTGCACCAGCATATTCACAGGAACACTTTCGGGATGTTTTGGCATATTAGCCAGTTGTATTAAGAGGTTAGCACGATCCACCTCCCCTTCCCCCATACCGACAATGCCACCACAACACACATTAATGCCCGATTCACGTACACGTTCAAGTGTGTCTAAACGATCTTGGTAAGTACGCGTGGTAATCACCTCTGAATAATAATCTTCGGACGTGTCAAGATTATGATTGTAATAATCCAGACCACCTTCTTTTAGGCGTAGCGTTTGTGTATCCGTTAGCATACCAAGCGTCACACAGGTTTCCATTCCCAGTGATTTAACGCCTTGTACCATTTCAACCACGCGCTCAATATCACTGTCTTTGGGTTTGCGCCAAGCCGCTCCCATGCAAAAACGGGTAGCCCCCTGTGATTTAGCCAGTTGCGCTGCTTTTAATACGTCATCAACAGGCATGAGTGCTTCAGATTTTACACCCGAATCATAACGCGCACTTTGCGGACAATAACCACAATCCTCAGAACATGATCCTGTTTTAATGCTCAATAAACTGCTAATTTGCACTTCATTGGGATTAAAATTTGCACGATGAACGGATTGCGCCTTAAATAATAGATCGTTAAATGGCAGCGCATACAACGCTAAGACTTCATCAATTTGCCAATCATGACGAATTTGGGTTGCGGTTGAATCAAACATTAAAATGAAACTCCTAATTTAAAATGGGTATTATTCTTCTAAAACTGGGTATTATTCTTCATTGCGTACTAATCGAACGCTATTGCCGCCATATTTACCGTTTGTGCCATAACTTTTCCCCGCCCCCATTGAAACATACCATGCATAGCTACTGTAACCCTCACTAGGTGAAGAAGTCCAAAACCAATTTGATACCGTATTAGGAAAATAAGAGGTATTAATAGTCGGCAGTGTCACCTTGTTATGACCGGCATTGTTTGTGCAAATAAAACCACCCTCATTTGTGCTCTGCATAGGACTATATTGATTATCCGAACAGTAAACAAGACTGGCTAATTCTTCTTTTGTTGGGAGTCGCCAATTAGAAGCACCACACAACGTTTTTTTATTTGTTAATTCAATGTAAGCATGGGTATCACATTCACTGCCAATACATTCACCACCATTTTTAGTGCCTGGATACCCAGAATTTTTACTTGCATCAGGTTCGTACCATGTATAAGTCCAATCTTTATCGCGAAGCCCTTTATAATCGTTTTTAAGTTCCCAAATCAATTTGGTTTTATTATCACGCGTACACCCCCATTGATTTAAATTGGTACCCAAAACAGGTTCTGCTGCGCATGCCCCTTTTCCAGCTAATTGACCACTATTGCAGACTTTTGTGTAAGTGTCTGTTGTCGTCTCTTCTGAGCGTGCACTTGCTGAACCGAGTAAAAATAAGACGTAAAATGGAATAATTGCTTTATATTTCATACTAAATACTCAATGGTTAACGTATACTTTTTTAGGAATGCTATTTTGCTGTTTTAGCAAAAAATAGCGTATTGTCTTATTTTTAACACTATTTATGAAAATAAACCAAAATTATTTTAATTATTTATTTCCACCCACTTGTATTTTGTGTGGTGATAAAGGCGAACAGGATAACGATTTGTGTACAGCGTGTTATAACGATTTAGCGCTGAATAAACCGCGTTGTTATCGTTGCGCTAGCGATTTTGATGCTCCTAATTTAGCAAGCGGTCTTTGCCCTGTCTGCACACTCAACCCGCCTGCATTCGATGAAACATTTGCACCCTTTGCACATTCGCATGCTATTCGTCACTTAGTGCTTCGCCTTAAATTTCATAACCACTCACCTAGCGCTCGACTGCTCGGTACGCTACTCGCCACCTATGTCAAAAAAACAACCGAACTTCCTGATTGCTTGATTCCTGTACCGTTACATAAAAATCGTTATCGAGAGCGTGGATTTAATCAATCCATTGAGATAGCTAAAATAGTATCAAAAACATTAAATATTCCCCTTGATACTAAAAGTTGTATACGTCATCGCGATACAGCGCATCAAGTCGGTCTCAATGGATATGAACGAATTGAAAATATGAAAAACGCATTTTCAGTGCATCCCACATTCCAAGCCACCCATGTGGCGATTATCGACGATGTCATGACTACGGGCTCAACGGTTCAACATTTAGCGATGGCACTGAAAACAGCTGGCTGTCATCGGATTCAAGTGTGGGCGTGCTCGAGGGCTCGTTAAATTTGTCGGGAACGTCCTGCGCAATAAACGCGCTTTCAGGTACATCTTCAACTTTACTTAGCGCTACAAATAAAAGTGCATCATAACCGTAAATATCATCGTAGAACGCTAATACATCATTTTTTTCATAAAAAGCGGTACTGTAGAAAAACAAAACAGGGATAGCCACTTTCAAACTGGCTTGATAATGCACACTACTATTCAACGAATTGGCAATACGTTCTGGTGTCCATCCGTCTTGCATACCTAAAACAAAACGCGCTAAGTCCTCTGGGTTTTGAACACGCACACATCCATGACTAAAATCACGACGTGAACGACTAAATAAAGATTTAGAAGGTGTGTCATGCAAATAAACACCGTATGGATTAGGGAAAATAAATTTCAATCTCCCAAGTGCATTTTTTCCACCAGGACGCTGGCGAATGCGCATTTTTCCATTTTTAAGCGACACCACTTCCATGTTCTGACTGGCTAAATAATCAGGATTCACCGATAACTTAGGCCAAATTTCTTTTTGGAAAATACTGGGCGGCACATTCCAATAAGGCATAAATTCAATATAGCGCATTTCCGCCATCAGTACAGGCGTTTGATTTTTCTGTGCTTTTCCAACAACGACTTTCAAATTCACCGATTTATTATTTTCACTATCCACTCCCCATAATTGAAATGCTGGAATATTAACAATAATGGATTTCCCCGAATTCAATTCCGGCAACCAGCGTAATCGCTCCATTGCTAACGAAATTTTGTTGATACGCTGTTGTAAATTAGCAAGTTTATTTTTTTTATCTCTGCTTGTTTGCGCATTGATGGCAAGTTCACGATATGTGGCTAATGCTGAGCGTAATTGATGATATTGCGATAGTTTAGGCTCTGCACTGGAAACAAGTTGCAAAATCGTGCCCGAAGCGATTGCCGATTTAATGATTTCAGGTAAATTCAGCGTTTTTTGTGTGCGCAGTTTAATACTAAAATTCAAACTATGCGGTGCAACGCGACCATAATGAATATCATGCAAAAAACGTACTAACGAAATGGTCACAGCGGTATCGTACGCCGCTAAATCCGCTGGCGAATCTTGTTGATGTAGCAAAATCAATGGAAATTTTTGTTTTAATACGCTCAGTGAATAGTCTTCTGGATTTAAACCTTCCGCTGCCGCATTCGATAAAATAGCAAGCACCTCACCTACGTTTTTTTCAGTTTGCGCATTATTTAGCCAAAGCAATCCGTCATTACTCTCTCTGTATAGCGCACTTACCTCATCAGCACGATAATCGAAATTAGCGCGTGCAAGTAAAGGATTTTTTTTTAACTCAAGAATAGTGTTAATTTCTTGATTCACCGTAGAGGATGAAGAAAAAAAATCCTCCGCATACACTATCGAGTGAAAAGATAAACCAGTAGTAAGAATATAACTCAATAATAGAAGAGGTTTCGAAAAAAAGCGTGCAACAAAAAAATGTGACATCTAAAAAGGGCTCATATTAAAATCAAAATAGACAAAAATTGGTCACTAAAATTCATCGGTATCTTACCATCGTCTGCGCATTTCATTGACTGGAATTTTCAGTATCTCGCCATTCATAGATTTCAACAAGGGTAATATCGCACTTACAACACCCCGTACCACAATCGCTTGTGGCTGATTTTTTATCAATTTTACCTTTAGAAACTAAAAGCGAGAGCATACCGCGTAGTGCATCAGCCTCTACGCCAAAATGGTTCATTAAATCACGAAGCGTGACACTACGTTGTGTTTTTATATACTGTCGAATATCAGAGAGAATCATGCACGTTGCGCCCCATGCCGCCCTTTTTGCCATAAAATAAAAATGACGATAACTAAAGCACCTCCAAGTGTCACAAGCCAAAAAACGGTACGCTCAGGATGCGCCTCATAAGTAGCGAATTGATAAAAAAGCGTTGCGGTCATATAGGCTAAACTGGTTGTCCAAATGCCCGTAAATGCCGCCCATACCGCGGATGTTTCCCTGTAAATAGCCGCTGTTGCGGCAACACATGGCGAGTAAAGTAAAATAAATAATAAATAAGCAAAGGCGCCCACTTGTCCATCAAAACTGTGCTGCATTGCGGTGAACGTGGCTGAATTGACATTTTGCTTGCTTGCCGCTGCTTCTGCGTCATTTAACGCACCAAGATTTAACCCTAACGGATCTAAAAGACGACTAGTCACCTCACTCAAATTCTGAGGAATGGTAAATACCGCTTGTTTTAAGGCATCTTGTAACACAAAAGGGGGTTTTTCCACGAGTTGTGCGGGCGATTCCAATTGACCATAAAGGGCATCGAGCGTCCCAACCACTGCTTCTTTTGCCAAAACGCCTGTAAAAATACCTACGGTCGCCACCCAATTATCTTCACGGATTCCCATAGGTTCAAAGGCAAATGTCAAGCTCCGCCCAATATGACTTAATACAGATTGATTCGTATTTTCACGCCCAAAGCTACCATCCGTGCCCAGTGCATTGAGAAAATTTAACACGAGAACCATAGGTACAATCACCCGACCTGCATTTAAAATAAACGACTGTAAGCGATCCCCTGTGCGAATCAAGATGCCCTGTAGCGTTGGTAGATGATAAGTAGGTAATTCCATGATAAAGGGCGTCGTTTCACCTTTGAAAAGTGTATGACGCATAATCAAACCCGTTAACACCGCCACACCAATACCCAGTAAATACAGCCCAAATACGATGTTCTGACCATTAATTGGAAAAAATGCAGCGGCAAATAAGGCGTAAACCGGTAAACGCGCCCCACAAGACATAAAGGGATTCATTAAATTCGTTAAAATGCGATCACGCGGATTTTCAAGGGTGCGCGTTGCCATGATAGCAGGGACATTGCACCCAAAACCCACAATCATCGGTACGAACGCTTTACCAGGAAGCCCTAAAAAACGCATAAAACGATCCATGACAAAGGCAGCGCGTGCCATGTAACCGGAATCTTCAAGTACCGAAAGAAATAAAAACAAAAAACCTACAATGGGAATAAATGTCGCCACCACTTGAATACCACTTCCAACACCTTGTGTCAGCAGGACATTGAGCCAACGTGGGCAATCAATACTAGTTAGCCAAACACCTAATCCATCAATCAGAAATGCACCAACAAATTGCTCGAAAAAATCAACAAAAGCACTGCCAATATTGATCGTAAATAAAAACATGAGATACATGACAAATAAGAAAATCGGGATACCTAAAAAACGATTTAGCACCACGCGATCTATTTTTTCACTGGTATGACGACTCACTTCACTGAGCTTACAGATCACCTGCTTTGTTAATTGATTAACAAACTCATAGCGTCCATCGGCGGCGAGAATATCGATTTCATCATCCGTTTCTTCTTCGATTTGTTGTTGAAATTGTGTGGCAAATTGGCACAATTCCGCACCAGAAATATGTTGAGCAAGGGTATCATTTTCTAGCAAACGCAGTGTGAGCCAACGCGCATCACAGGGATATTGTTGTGCAATGGAATGTAATTGAGGTTGCAGTTGGGCAATGGCATTTTCGAGCGAGGGAAGATAAGGAATTGTCATCGTTGGAATCACTTGATGAACAGCCGATTGATTAATCATCGCTCTTAAAGCAGGAATACCTTGTTTGGCTGCCGCGGAAATGCCAATCACGGGGCAGCCTAATCTGCTTGCCATGACCTCTAAATCAATTTTAATGCCGCGTTGTTTGACAGCATCCATCATATTTAACACAAGTATCATGGGTACGCGCATTTCAATAAGTTGCGCAGTTAAATATAAATTTCGCTCAATATTAGATGCGTCAATAATATTGATAATCAAATCGGCTTCACGCGAGGCGACGTAATCACGAGCAATTTTTTCATCCAAAGACACTTGATCATCTGACGATTCAAGTGAATACGTGCCAGGTAAATCAACACATTGAATATGTTTCCCTGCAAAAGTGTATTCACCGGTTTTTTTCTCAACAGTCACCCCAGCCCAATTACCAACGTATTGCTTAGAACCTGTTAGGACGTTAAATAACGTGGTTTTTCCACAATTTGGATTTCCGACAATACCAACCACAAACGTATTGTTCATTGCACCAATTCCGCCAAGACAAACGCGGCTTCATCTTTACGCAAAGTGAGTGAAAAACCGCGCAATTTAATCTCAATGGGATCACCTAATGGCGCGAATCGTGTAATTTTAAATTCTGTTCCACGCGTGAGTCCCATGGCAAGCAATCTTTTACGATACGCCTTTCCAGCGGTATCAAATCCCACAATAATTCCTGTATCACCAACCGCCAAATTTTTTAAACTTGTGGACATGAACACACCTCAAAAAATGCAAATTACATCCATGATTATATTTCTAATCAATAATCATTCTCATTAAGATACACTATAGCATATTTATTTCATGTTGTTCACGGAGAAATCACAATTTATAAACCGATGGTCATCGCATCACCATAACTAAAGAACCGATACTGTTTTTCAATGGCGTGTTGATAAGCGTTCATCACATACTCATAAGTTGAAAAGGCTGACACTAACATGAGTAAAGTGGATTCAGGTAAATGAAAATTTGTTAGCATGGCATCGACGGATTTGAATTCATAGCCAGGCAGAATAAATAAGTTAGTATCACCGCTACTTGCTTGCAGCGTGCCCGAGTGCGAAGCCGATTCCAGTGCGCGAACGGCTGTTGTTCCAATGGCAATCACGCGCCCTCCTCGTTTTCGCGTTGCATTCACTGCCTCAACGGTTTCCTTGGAAACTGAAAAATATTCTTTGTGCATGAGATGTTCAGATAAATTCTCAACACGCACTGGTTGAAAAGTACCGCTTCCTACATGTAATGTCACAAATGCACGCTCAATTCCTCTGCTTGCCATTTTTTGCAGTAATGCCTCATCAAAATGCAACCCTGCGGTTGGAGCCGCTACAGCGCCTGATTGCGCAGCAAAAACGGTTTGATAACGTTTGAGATCACTTTCTTCATCTGCGCGTTGAATATAGGGGGGTAATGGAATATGTCCAATATCGGCAAGTATCTCCAGCACCGATTTTTCACTATCAAACACTATATGAAATAAATCGTCTTCGCGTCCAAGTACTTCACAGGTGTACTGTTTATCTAACGCGATAATAGCACCCGCTTTTGGCGATTTACTTGAACGAATATGCGCTAATGCGTGTTTATCATCTATAACGCGTTCAATGAGTATCTCAATTTTGCCACCGGTTGATTTTGTACCAAATAAACGTGCAGCAATTACTTTAGTATTATTGAATACCAGTAAATCTTGTGGCGAAATTAAATCGATAAAATCCGTAAACTGCCTATCTTGTAGTGCGCCCGTTTGTCGATTCATTATCAGTAATCGACTTGCTGTTCTTTGCGCAAGCGGCACTTGTGCAATTAAGTTTTCGGGTAGAAAGTAGTTGAAATCGCTTTTTTTCATCATGTAAAAATAAAAAATCCCCTTTGACGGGGAATAAATTAAGAAAGCTCAGAATCGATTTATTGAGTAATAATCAAACAAGCAGGAAATTTACGCGGCTCTTGTATGGATACGCGCTTATCACGACCACTATCACCGGTAAGTAGCGTGCAAGCCGCTTGCTTGACACCAAATTCACTTGCAATAAATTTTAGTAAATGTTGATTCGCCTTGCCATCAATGGGCGGTGCTTTAATTCGCAGTTTCAAACGCTCACCGTGAAGTCCCGCCCACTCATCTTTGCTGGCTTTAGGCTGAACGTGCAGACTTAAAACCAGCACACTTCCCGATTCCAGCCACTGATAACCTGTTGACATTAACCAATCAAACTCGCCAATTGATACAGCGGTGGTAGCAGTAACATTTCAGCGAGTTGCAATCCCATTAAAGCCAAGATTACAGATAAATCCAGTCCCCCTAAATTAGGTAGCATTGCACGAAAAATGCGCAACATAGGCTCTGTTATACTGTAAAGCAGACGTGAAACATCATTATAGCCACCTTGATCAAACCAACTTAATAACGCGCGTGCAAATACAGCATAAAAAAGCACATGTAAAAGTAACGCGAGTAATTGCGCAAAGACCGTTAAAATAAGACCACCGATGCTAAACGCACTCAATGACACCACACCCTCTAAATACCCAATAGTGACATCAGAAAGCAACTGCAAAACAACCAACAACACCAAAGAAGCGGTATCAATATTGCCTATTGCGGGAATAACGCGACGCAATAGTTTCAAGGGAGGATGTGTAATCGTAATCAAAAATTTTGAAATGGGGGAGCGATAATCGCCGCGACACCATTGCAATAAAAATCGCAACAATACCGCAATACTATAAAACGAAAAGACGCTGTCTAAGATAAACACCACTGGATTGGTAAAGTAACTCATTCCCATCATATTTACACCGTTTGTTTGGATAGTTCAACCGAGCGATCTCGCGCGGCATGAAGTGCTTTTGACACGAGTGCTTCAAAGCCACCTGCTTGGAACGTTTCAATGGCTTTTTGCGTGGTACCATTCGGTGATGTAACACGCTGACGCAGTAATTGTGGTGATTCTTCTGACTCAAGTGCAATCTTGGCTGCACCTAGCGCAGTTTGCTGAACGAGTAGTTGCGCTGTTTCCGCATTCAAGCCTAACGCAATAGCCGTTTCTTCCATTGCTTCCATCAGTAGAAAATAGTACGCAGGACCGCTACCAGAAATAGCTGTCACGGCATCAAGTTCATTTTCAGTATGTACCCACAGCGCAATTCCCACGGCACGCAAAATATTTTCAGCTAAATCACGTTGTGGATCAGAGACATTCATATTAGCATGAAGCCCCGTAGCACCCGTCAGCACTAATGCGGGCGTGTTTGGCATACAACGGACAATGGCAATATTTTCACCCAACCATGCACTTAAGCTAGCTTGTGACACACCTGCTGCAATAGACACCACGAGTGGTCGACGCTCTTCAATGGTTTGTGCAAGATGCTGCGCTACCTCTTTTAGAACTTGAGGCTTAACGGCTAGGACGACCACATCAACTGCGCGAGCAATTTCATTGTTATCGCTCGTCGTATTGACACCAAATTGTTCAGATAAGTACAGTAGCGTGTCGGGATTGGTATCTGAAACCCAAATTTGTTGTGGTGAATGCCCACTGGCAATTAAGCCATTAAGCAAACTGGTTGCCATATTACCACCACCAATAAAACCAATTTTTTGTGTATTCATAATGTGTTTATCACCGATTTATTCAAAATTATCACTAAATTATCTATAAAATAACGCTATGCTCAATTGTCTGTTTCAAACAATAAAATCTGCAAATCCGCCACATTCGTGCCTGTTGCGCCAGTTAATACCAAATCACCAGCCGTTTTGAGTGCGCAATAGGAATTATTGTCTTCTAGTAACGCATGAGGACTCAAGTCCCTTGCGCAAATCCGCGAAACTGTCTGCGCATCAACAAGACCGCCTGCCGCTGGGCTAGTACCATCAATACCATCGCTACCCCCAGCGAGAAAAATCCATTTTCCCTCAAATGCGTGTTCTTGCGCTGCAATCGCAAAAGCCAGTGCCATTTCTTGATTTCGTCCGCCACGTCCATTGCCTCGTAGCGTCACCGTTGTTTCTCCACCCGTTAAAAATGCAATACGTTTTATTGATGTGTTTTTAATGTAATGAGGAAGTTCATTTTTTAGCCAAATAACCCATTCTCTTGCCACCTCTCGCGCTTCACCACATAGAGGATGTTGGTACAAAATAGTCTGATATTTAAGTGATTTCGCTGCTTCTTGCATGGCGTTGACACTCACTATATTACTTCCAATTAAGCAATTAGTGACGCTATTGAAAATAGGGTCATTTGCTTTAGGTGTATCTGAAACGTCCCCTTGCTCACCTTGCTGTAAATGCTTTCTAACTGATGCTGGCAAAGAAAGCCAAATGCCTTTACGTTTTAAAAGGTCAATTGCCTCTGAGAACGTCGTATTATCAGGTACGGTTGTACCACTCGCAATGACACTCAATTCATCATCAAGCACGTCGGACAATATCAACGCATGACACGTTGCTGGCGCGATAAATTTTGCTAAACCGCCCCCTTTGATTTGCGACAAATGCTTACGCACACAATTCATTTCATGAATAGTCGCACCGCACGACAGTAGCAAATTAGTGGTGATTATTTTTTCTTCAAGGGTCACGCCCGTCACCGGATACGGAATCAACGCTGAACCGCCACCGCTAATCAACACTAGGATCAATTCATCCTCTTTAGCGTGTTTTGCTAACGACATAATGCGCTTGGCTGCCGCAAATCCCTGTTCATCTGGCAACGGATGCGATGCGCCAATAACCTCAACATGCGCCACAGCGCTGACATTTTCGTAATTCGTCACAGCAATCGCATTGCCTAACAGGGGGGCAGGAATAATTTCTTGCGCGGCATTGGACATAGCACATGCCGCTTTCCCAAATGCGATAATATGTACTTTCTGATACGACGAAAACGACAGAGGTGACGATTCAAAATGCCGTTTAACGGCTAAATACGGATTCGCCGCCGTAATGCCAGCTTGAAAAATACCTAGCGCGTGTTGACGCAATTCAGCGTTGTTCATGCCATTTTTTTCGCTAAAGCAAAAATATTTTCTGCATCAAATACTTGCTTATTATCTTCAAATAATTGCGCAATACATGCGCGGTGTAAAGCTAATTTCAACGCACCAAAACCGATTGCCCCCCACACAATTTTGCCATGACGAACTTCACCTTTATCCATCATATCAATACCGCCAATACCCAATGGTGGCGTGGCATTCGCATCAGCGAGTAATTCTAAATTGGGATTATTTTGCCAATGCTCGGGTTTTAGAAGTTCGACACCTGTTGCGCCTGACGCGATAACAATATTCGCGTCTTCAACCGCATGCGCACGGGCATCAAAATCCGCTGCGGCTTTAGCGTGCACGGTGACATTGAAACGTTTTTGCATCGCTTCACACACTTTTTCAGCGTGCCAGAGTTGACGTGAGGTAATGGTCACCTCAGCGCTTTCTAAGGCAAGCATGGCAGCAGCGCGTTGCCCAACGGGTCCTGTTCCAGCCAAAATCACTGCCTTTTTACCTGCAAGTACGCCACTTGATGCCAACTTTGCCACGCATGCGGCTGCGGTCGTGTTACTGCCATTGCTGTCAA
Source organism: Methylococcaceae bacterium (assembly GCA_900299045.1). GTDB lineage: Bacteria > Pseudomonadota > Gammaproteobacteria > Methylococcales > Methylomonadaceae > UBA10906. Next base: position 27,198 of record OMIH01000079.1, on the reverse strand, counting down.
GCATGATAGAAACTTGAAATCCAGGGAAAAAATGATTTTTCACCGCTGCAAATAAGGCTTCGCCTGCCGCCATATCACTTCCACCGATAAAAATAGCGGTATTTTTTTTATCTTTGGGTGCGCGAGTAAAAATCGTGCCGTCAACCAGCGCGGCAATTGTATCAGGTGTTAAACCAGCGTAGCTAACAACATGATCAGCACCACCATCGTAACCGACGACCACATCAAAAGCTGATGGATGCGCATCTGTGTCGAATTGAAACAACAATTTTTTCATGAAAGACTCGTTTTGATTGGATTTAAAGATTGATATCGGCTTTATTATAACCGATAAAACAGTGCAAACTGTCATGTTGAACCTGTTTTTACGCGCTTATGAATGGTACGATGGTAGAAATAAAAAACGATTTTTCACAAATTCGCGCATCAATTCACTATTTTTTAAATAACGCACGTTGCGTTGTTTCAAAGGAAAGATAAAAAATGAAAGCACCTCTTCATATTGCTGTCACAGGCGCAGCAGGACAAATTAGTTATTCGCTCCTATTTCGTTTAGTAGCGGGACATTCTTTTGGTAAAAATCAGCCTATTGTCTTGCACTTACTTGAAGTACCCAGTGCCATGCCTGCGTTAGAGGGCGTTGTGATGGAATTAAATGATTGCGCGAGCCCTATTGTACGCGGCATTGTGATGACCGATGACCCATTGGTGGCATTCAAAAATATCGACCATGCTTTTTTAATTGGTGCTCGCCCGCGCACACTTGGTATGGCAAGAAAAGATTTACTCAAAGTGAATGCCGAAATTTTTTCAACGCAAGGTAAAGCGCTTAATGCTGTCGCCAATCGCAATGTAAAAGTGTTAGTTACCGGTAATCCCGCCAACACTAATGCGTTGATTGCGTTAAAAAATGCCCCCGATTTATCGCCAGCCAATTTTTCATCTATGAGTCGACTCGATCATAATCGCGCAATTAGCCAACTAGCTGAAAAATGTGGGGTATTAACTACGGATGTCAAAAATATGACCGTATGGGGAAATCATTCGGGAACACAGTATCCAGATTTACATCATGCGACCGTACGCGGACAAGATGCGCTCTCGCTTGTTGATGATAATTGGTTTGTAAATGATTTTATCCCCACTGTTCAAGAGCGTGGTGAAGCGGTAATTAAAGCACGAGGTCAATCTAGTGCGGGTTCAGCGGCAAATGCCGCATTAGATCAAATGCGTGCGTGGGCGCTTGGCACCCCTGATAACGATTGGGTGAGTATGGGGGTGCTCTCTGATGGCAGTTATGGCATTGAAAAAGGCTTAATGTATTCCTTTCCTGTCACGGTTGAAGATGGAGAAATTCAGATTGTTCAAGGCTTGCCCATTAATGAATTCAGTCGCCATCGGATGCGTGTAACGGAAGAGGAATTAAAACAAGAACGCGACGCGGTTAAACATTTGTTTTAAAAGAGACCATGAAAGATGTCTAAAATTGTAATTTATACCGCTCACCACTGTGGTTATTGCGTCATGGCAAAACGCTTGCTTGACAGTAAAAATGTGTCGTACACCGAAATTAACGTTGATGAACAAGCTGGAATGCGTGAAGAAATGATGCAACGAACCCAGCGTCGTACCGTGCCCCAAATTTACATTGGGGACTTTCACGTTGGCGGTTTTGATGATTTAAATGCGCTTAATCAAGCGGGAAAATTAAACGCATTACTAACGCAAAATTAATCTAACCCAAGGTGATAACTGCCATCTTGAATATGCGCACACCACGCCAAATTATCTAAATACCAATGCACCGTTTTGCGTAACCCCGTTTCAAACGTTTCTTGTGGTGTCCATTGCAACTCACGCGCTATTTTGCTTGCGTCGATAGCATAGCGTAAGTCATGCCCTGGGCGATCTGTCACATAAGTAATTAAATCAGCATAATGCGAAATAGCATTGGGTTTTTCCGGTCTTAATTCATCGAGAATAGCGCAAATTGTTTGGACAACCGTCAAATTGGTTTTTTCATTATGCCCACCAATGTTATATGTTTCCCCTATCGCGCCACGCTCTAAAACCGTGAGCAAGGCACGCGCATGATCATCAACATAAAGCCAATCTCGAATTTGTTGCCCGTTGCCATAAACAGGCAATGGCTTACCTGCAATCGCATTTAAAATAACAACAGGAATTAATTTTTCTGGAAATTGAAAATGACCGTAATTATTTGAACAATTCGTCACAATCACAGGCAATCCAAAGGTACGTTGCCACGCGCGAACGAGATGATCTGAGCTGGCTTTTGACGCAGAATAAGGCGAACTGGGCGCATACGGGGTGGTTTCTGTAAACAAATCATGGGTGCCATGTAAGTCGCCAAACACTTCGTCAGTTGAAATATGATGAAATCGAAAAGCCTGTTTTTTCTCCGCTTCAAGTTGCGTCCAATAATGCCGCGTCGCTTCAAGTAGCGTGTAGGTGCCAACAATATTGGTTTCAATAAACGCGACTGGCTTGTCAATTGAGCGATCAACGTGCGATTCAGCGGCTAGGTGCATCACGGCATCGGGCGAATGCGTTTCAAAAAGACGCGCGAGCGCCTGCCCGTCGCAAATATCTACACGCTCAAATACATAACGCGCATTATCCGCAATCGACACTAGCGACTCTACATTTCCGGCATAAGTGAGTTTATCGACATTGATAACGCGATGCGCTGTGTCATTAATTAAATAGCGAATCAACGCTGACCCAATGAAGCCCGCACCACCGGTAATTAAAATATTCAAAATAATTCTTCCATACAAAGTTGAAGAGAAACGTCCCATGCGGGCATGACAATACCAAAACGCTGTGTTAATTTTTCCGTACAAAGACGCGAATTTAAAGGTCGCTTTGCTGGTGTTGGATACTGTGACGTTGAAATAGGTGAAATCACTTGTGTTTTAAGTGTGCAATGGGGCGACGCCAATTCAACAATTTTTTGTGCGAATCCGTGCCACGATGTTTCACCTGCGCCGGTGAGATGAAATACACCAGAAACAAAGCGGTTGTCTGCTCGCTCTTGCTGAACTTGCTGCACAATATGTGCTGTGGCTTGCGCAATCATTCGCGCCCATGTTGGTGCGCCAATTTGATCAGCGACAATGTTTAACGTGTCGCGTTCAGCGGCAAGACGCAAAATGCTTTTCAAAAAATTCTGCCCTCTGGACGCAAATACCCACGTTGTACGAAAAATCAAATAATCCGCGCCACTTTCCATAATGGCTTTTTCACCCGCCAATTTACTTTCACCATACACATTCAGTGGATTGACAGCATCATCTTCAAGATAAGGCGTTTTTTTAGTGCCATCGAAAATGTAATCTGTCGAATAATGAATGAGCAAAGCGCCTATTTTTTTCGCTTCTTGCGCAATAGCATCCACCGCAATCGCATTACATAAAAAAGCACTTTCTCGCTCACCTTCTGCTTTATCAACAGCGGTGTAAGCAACGGCATTGACGATAACATCAGGTTGATGCGTTTGAATGCGCTGACGTAGCACGGCGACTTGAGTAAAATCCACCTGCTGACGATCTAAAGCAATCACTTCCCCTAACGGCAACAACGCTCGCGCCAACTCCCAACCAACTTGCCCATTTTTGCCCAGTAATAAAATTTTCATTCAAATACCTGCGCATCCTGTAAAGAAAGACCTTGTTTATCTTTGGGTGATAAAATAGGATCGCCTTCAAATGGCCAAGCGATATTAATATCGCTGTCATCAAAACGTACGCACCTTTCAAATTCGGGAGCGTAGTAATCGGTGGTTTTGTAGAGAAAATCTGCCGTTTCCGACAACACTAAAAAACCATGCGCAAACCCCGCTGGCATCCAAAATTGTCGATGATTTTCATCACTTAATTCAACGCCATGCCATTTTCCAAATGTCGGCGATGTGCGACGCAAATCCACCGCAACGTCAAATACACGACCACGGGTGACACGGACTAATTTGCCTTGCGGTTGCTGAATTTGATAATGCAAGCCGCGCAACACAGATTGACTTGAACGTGAATGATTATCTTGTACAAACGTTACCTCTAAGCCGGTTAAGTGTTGAAACGTTTTTTGATTAAAACTTTCCATAAAAAAACCGCGTGAGTCCCCAAAAACCGTAGGCTCAAAAATCAATAAATCAGAAATAGGGGTTTTAATTAAGTTCATAGAGAGGGGGAGTTTAATTGTTTAGGATAGGGTTAAATCACACGTTTAAGTGCATAAAGACTCAATGCACTGACGATAATACTCGGCAATAAGGTAATGATTAAAGGATTCATATCGTAAATTAAACCAATATGACCAAAAATATGATCAATAATGTTAAATCCCATGCCAATGACAATGCCAATCATCATTCGCCCACCTACGTTAATACCACGTTTTACGCTAATGACAAAAGGCGTTGCCACCAGCAGCATGACAAAAGTGACCAAGGGATTAAATACCCTCCCCCAGAATGCCATTTGAAACGCATGTGATTTTTGCTGATTGCTTTTCAAAAAAGCGATGTAACTCGATAAATCCATCAGTGATAAATTATCCGGATTCACCACGGCAATTTGCATTAAATCCGGTGCAATATGCGTTTGCCACAGTTGCTCACTCTGGCTTGTGGCTTGCATTTGGGAAGTGGAAATAGTCGACTGCGCGATGGTATCAAGCCGCCATTGATTAGATGCAACGTAAACCGCTTTTTGCGCATGTGTGACGGATTGCAAGCGAGGGTGCTCTTGCGTGAAGGTCGTATCGTAGATACTGATATCCGCTAACTCGTTATTTTCTTGTAGATGACGTATATTGATAAATTTATCCCCTTCACGAAGCCAAAGCCCGTATTTTGCGTGCATCACAAAAGGTTTATTTTGGGCAGTGGCTCTGAGCAGTTGTGCCTGTGTTTCTGTAGTAGGCGCAACAAATTCGCCAAGGCATATTGAAAAAACAGCCAGAATACTCCCTGCTACAAGTACTGATTGAATAATACCCAGAATGGACACGCCCACTGCACGCATAGCAATCAACTCACGATTATTTCCCATCGCGCCTAATACAAATAAGCTACCCATCAGCGCCGCTGAAGGCACTAATTCGTAGCACACACGAGGCGATGTTAACGCTAGATAAGAAAAAATAGCGGTTAAATTATAATTGCCTTTCCCTAAATCTTTTAATTCGTCAGTTAATGTAAACAAATTAAATAAAGTCAAAAGTAGAATTAATGCAATAAAAGAACCTTTAAGAATTTCTTTTGCAATATATTGCGTTAATACATTCATACACGATGTCCACGTTTTTTCAATGACAGCATGAGCCATTTCCAGCCATAAAATTTTGCTAATAAAACGCAACCAACCACCATCAATAAGCCATGTACACTCACCAAGCCAAGCCATGCTGGAATGCTATGCTTTAATACCCAACTCTGTGACACACTCAGTAAATTCCCATAACTGAAATAAATGATAAAACCAATTAACATATTTCCATAAACACCACCACGCGGTGATAATTCTGCTAGAGGTACGGCAATAAATCCTAGCAATAAAATACCCAAAGGCACCGCAAAACGTCGTTGTATTTCGGCTGTATCAACACTCGCGCTAGAGTCCCACAGTTCTTCAAAGGGAACGGCTTGTTTAACACTGACTAGCGGGGCGACTTTAGTATCAATACGAATAGCATATTCATCAAACTTTTCAATTGCATAATCGAGCGCCCCTGCTTTACCTTGTACGCGCTCTCCTTGGTTTAAAATAATATACTGCCCATCCTCTAAATCCGCTAAGTGCCCAGAATGTGCATTGATAATTGCCACGCTATCATTTTGGCGATGTTGCACAAAAATATGCTCTAGTTGTTTGTCTTCATTGATTTTTTCCACATAAAAAACGATATCACCGTGGCTGTATTCACTAAATTTTCCTGCGACTAGTCCGCGTATATCAGCGGATTCTTTATCATGATGTGTGCGCAGTTCAATTTGACTTTCCGCCCAAGGTGCGACATTGAGCGATAAATACCCCGCTCCCAGACTTAACGGAAAAAGCACTAAAAAAATAGCACGGTAAATGGTCAGCACGCCGCCACCCGCAGATGAAATGGCTGCCATTTCATGATCGCGATACATTCGCCCCAGCACCATCAAAACAGCCATAAATGTCGCAGCAGGTAAAAACGTGACACAGGCAATCACCATTTTTAACCCCAAAATAACCAGTAATGTATCACTTGCAATTTGCCCTTCAATGACTTGATCAAGTACACGAATAAATTTTCGACTAACAATAATCACCACTAGCACAGAGAGCACAGCAGATAAGGTTTTCACCAAATCACGCATAATCATTTTATTTAAAACGCCAATCAAAAAAACTTACTCCCCTAAAAAAGTGACGCATTATATAGAGCGTTTTTCATAACGCCAAAGCCACGCTACTAAAAAAACGGCTGGCAATCCAATCAATGACGCATAGACAAAAAAATCAATATATCCAAAACGATCTACAATTAATCCCGAAAAACCACCTAATAATTGCGCAGGAAAAGTCATCAATGAACTAAAGAGCGCATATTGCGTGGCAGTGTGTCCACTACTTGTCAATCCTGATAAATAAGCAATAAAAACAGCTGTTGCAAAACCACCACTTAAATTATCAGCGCTAATGACAGAGGCAAGTATTGTCAACGTTGGCGGAGCACTTGCCATGAATGCAAACAGTAAATTGGTGCTTGCCGTGGCAATCGCACCAAAAAATAAGGGACGCATGACGCCATAACGCGCCACAAAAACGCCACCAAGCGCCGCCCCCACAATCGTCATGAAAAAACCGAAAACTTTGCCAATTTCTGCAATATCTTTTTTGTTAAATCCTAAATCCAAATAAAACGGATTTGCCATCACGCCCATGGTAACATCGCTCATTTTGTAAATTGCAATTAACAATAAAATCAGCCACGCTAAACGTCCTTGACGCGAAAAAAAATCCGTAAAAGGATGAATCACCGCATTACGCACTTGCATTAAAAACGACGCTTTCATTATGGCAGTGGCGGATTGTTCAACAGGAGGCGCTGATAAGCAAAGCGTTGTGATAACCCCTAAACTCATAAGTGACGCCATCACATAATAAGCAATATGCCAGTTATAAAACTCCGCAATGTAAAACGACCCCGCCCCAGCGACAAGCAATGCTAATCGATAGCCAAGGACATACATCGCCGCCATCGCGCCTTGGTAATCGAGTTGCGTGGATTCAATACGAAATGCGTCGATGCTCACGTCTTGCGTGGCAGAGCAAAACGCCACCAGCATGGCACACACCGCAATGCGCGTTAGCTGGGTGTGTGAATCGGTGCTTGCCATGCCAATTAAACCGCACATAATACCTAATTGCGCCAACAGCATCCAACTGCGTCGCTGCCCTAAATACGTTGTCAAAACAGGTAAACGTACTTTATCTACAACAGGCGACCAAAGAATTTTGACCGAATAGGTCACACTCACCCAACTAAAGAAACCAATCACAGATCGCTCAACACCTTCATCGCGTAGCCACGCAGAAAGGGTTGAAAAAACCAGCAGATACGGCAGTCCAGCGGAAAATCCTAGCGTAATCATACTTAATACACGCGGCTTTATATAAACCGCAAATGCGTTGTGCCAGCTTTTAGGGGGATTATTTTTCAAATTCATCTCGTAATTTCATTGCACGTTTTTTCCGATTGTAGCCCACAGAAAAATCATGCGTCGCATCTCGAATACGACGCAATAGCAGCATCATACGCGTATTTGGGTTAAAAATAAGGGGGTATGATTTCAATGGAAAGTAAATTTCTTCTTGTTTTTTTGCCAGTCCAATAAGCGGAATGGTTAAGTTTAACGTATTGAGCGCATGAAATGCCGCGTTCACTTGCCCAAGTCCCCCATCAATTACAATCAAATCCGGTAATGCCTTTTGTTCTTCAAGAAGTCGCGTATAACGACGCGTCACTACTTCTCGCATACTCGCAAAATCATCTGCATGTGCCACTGTTTTGATTTCAAAATGACGAAAACCGTTTTTATTGGCTTTCATATCGATAAATTGCGTCATGCCCGATACGATATGCTCATTGCCCAAATTGGAAATATCAAAACACTCAATCACACGCGGCAACTTGTCTAATTTTAAGGCTTGTTGCAAATCAAAAAGTGCGCTGTCGTGTTCAATATTGCTTTCACTATTTTTTTCCGCCAATTTGACCAGTGCTAATTTATTTCCACGCAACGGCAATGTTAAGACGACTTTTCCACCGCGCAACTGCGTTAGCACCGTTTCCAAACTTTCTTTTTCTGCTTCATCGTCCCAAATAGGTTGATTGACAATAATTTCATGCGGCAACGTATTCGTCTGGTAAAACGCCATTACAAATGCTTGTTTTATCCGCGATTCATAATCGACACAAAAATTTTGCTTACTCGACAGTACACCACGTTTTATTCCAAACCGCACAATGTGCATTTTCTCGCCTTGGCGCTCAAATGCTATGACATCTTGGTTTTGCGTGTTTTGCGCATCAATAATTTGTTTTTGCTCAAGATGTTGCAATCGAGTGAGTTGATTGCGAATTTCAAGCGCCCGCTCAAACTGTTGCTCATTTGCCGCACGCTCCATTTCACTTGTTAAAAATGGCACTATGTCTTTTAAATTTCCACTTAACAAGTGTTTGGCTTGCGCTACTTGTTTTGCATACTCAAGTTCGCTGACATTGCCAATACACGGCGCTGTGCAGCGGTGAATATGAAAATTTAAACACGCTTTTTTCGGTAGCGTTTTGCAATCGCGTAATTTAAAAATTTGAATCACCATTTTCTGCAATTCAGTACGCAAATGCCCATCGGTGTACGCGCCAAAAACCTCCATTTTAGCGGTGGGTTTGCGTGTCGTAAAAATGCGCGGAAATGCCTCTTTGCTTAACGCAATATATGCAAAGGTTTTCGCATCTTTGAGCGCGATATTGTACTTGGGTTGATACTGTTTAATTAAACGATTTTCAAGCAATAAGGCTTCAACTTCATTATCAACAATAATCCAATCAATTTGGCGAATCTGCACGACAAGGCGACGTGTTTTAATCGGTAACAAATGCTGACTTGAAAAATAACTTTTCACGCGAGCGCGTAAATTCTTCGCTTTTCCACAATACAGCACATCGCCTTCGGCATTTTTATATAAATACACGCCCGTTTTACTTGGCACGTCTGCCGATTTAAAATCGCGGATTGCGTTAATTAAAATCATAGAAAATCAAAGCAATCGTTTCAAAAACTCGCCCGTATACGAATGCGCTATGTTTGCAACGTCTTCGGGTGTGCCTTGTGCAATAATTTCACCGCCACCACTCCCGCCTTCATAGCCTAAATCAATCAGATAATCACAACTTTTGATGACATCTAAATTATGTTCAATGACAAAAACCGAATGCCCTTTATCCACCAAATTATTGAGAACACCAATTAAGCGTTTCGTATCATCAAAATGTAACCCCGTTGTCGGCTCATCAAGCATATAAACAATATGCCCACGCTTGCTTTTACTGAGTTCTTTTGTAATTTTAATGCGTTGACTTTCTCCGCCTGAAATCGTGGTTGAGCTTTGTCCGAGTTTAATGTAGCCAAGACCGACGGCAAGCAGTGTTTGCAGTTTTTTGTTGATAGATGGAATCGCTTGGAAAAAAACAGCCGCTTCTTCGACTTCCATATTGAGTACCTCAGCAATATTTTTGCCTTTATAAAATACACTCAATGTTTCTTTATTATAGCGTTTTCCATGGCAATCACTGCATTCGACATACACATCGGGCAAAAAATTCATCTCAATTTTCAGCAAGCCATCGCCTTGGCAGGTTTCACAACGTCCGCCTTTGACATTAAACGAAAATCGCCCTTTTTCGTAACCACGCATTTTAGCTTCTTGCGTTTGAGCAAATAAATCACGAATTTCATCAAATAATTTCGTATACGTCGCGGGATTACTGCGTGGGGTTTTACCGATGGGATCTTGATTGATAATAATCACGTTATTGATACAATCTGGCAATGTAATGGATTCAAACTCACCTATTTTGCTGTCAATTTGTTCACCAAACGTTTGACGTAAATAAGGCATTACGGTTTGATTGATTAACGTACTTTTTCCCGACCCCGAAACGCCCGTAATGCCGCATAAAACGCCTAGTGGCAATTTCACGTTAATGTTTTTTAAATTATTTTCTTTTGCGCCCACTACCTCAATGAAGTCGACTGCAACGCGTCGTTTTTCAGGTACGACAATGCGAAGTTCGCCATTTAAATATCGCCCCGTTAAACTGTTGGGGTTTGCCATGATGTCTGCTGGCGTCCCTTTTGCCGTGACATGACCACCATAAATTCCCGCACCAGAACCGATATCAATTACATAATCAGCGGCAAGAATGGTATCTTCATCATGTTCGACAACAATGAGCGTATTCCCTAAATCACGCAAACGATGCAGCGTTTCAATCAATTTCACATTATCGCGCTGATGCAAACCAATACTTGGCTCATCTAAAATATAGAGCACGCCCATTAAATTGCTACCAATTTGCGTGGCGAGTCGAATACGCTGCGCTTCACCGCCTGACAGCGTTTTTGCGCTGCGCGAAAGTGTTAAATATCCAAGACCGACATTATTTAAAAAACCTAAACGCTCGTTAATTTCTTTTAGCACCTGTTTTGCAATAACCAACTCTTTGCTAGTTAACTTCTCTGGCAGCGCTAAAAAAAATTTGGCGGCATTTTCAATGCTCATATCGGTGACATCAATAATACTTTTATCATCAATTTGAACAGCAAGCACCACAGGTTGAAGACGTTTTCCCGCGCAACTCAAACAGGGTTTGTATTGCATATATTTTTCAATTTCTTTTTTACGCCATTCACTTTCCGTTTGTTTATAAAGCCGTAACGTTTGTGGAATGATGCCTTCGTAACCGTCATCAAGTTTCATTGATTCACCAGTTGACCATTTTCCTGCTAATGGCTCAATCGTGCCGTAAAGTAGCGCATTTAACTGCGTTGGACTAAATTCACCTAACGGTGTCCATACATCAAAGCCAAATTCGCGTCCTACTACGCTAATTTGTTGTGCTCGCCACGCTAAGTCCATTTTATTGTAAATGGCAAGCCCTCCTTCCATGATGGATTTAGTTTTATCGGGAATGAGTAAATCCACCGATAGTTGCGTAATTTCACCTAAACCATGACATTCGCTACACGCGCCAAAGGGACTATTAAACGAGAACATACGCGGCTCTAAACTTTCAAACACCAATTTAGGGTGTTTCACGCACGCGCCAAAGGTACTGTAAATGGTTTCACTCGCTGCCCGTTGCAATTCTTTTTTCTTTTCACTCGACGCATTTTTATCAATCACAATCATGCGCTCTTTGCCCAGTGATAGCGCTTGCTCTACCGCATCATTGATACGTGAACGCTCATCTTCATCAATAGTCACCGTGTCAACAACTGCTTCAATCCAGTGTTTTTCGTAACGCTCAAGTGTTAATTCGTCTTTAATAGTATCGGCATCATAAATGGTTTGATCAACACGAATTTTACTAAATCCTTGTTTGCGTAATTCATCAATCACTTGCTCATGCGTTCCTTTTTGACCGTTAATCATAGGTGCGAGAAAAATCAATGTTTCGCCTTGTTGCGCCATAATTAAGCGTGTAATATTTTCAGCACTTTGCGGTTTCACTTCGCTATGACATTTTGGGCAATGATGAACGCCAATTCGCGCAAATAATAAACGCAAATAATCGTAAATTTCCGTCACAGTACCGACGGTTGAGCGTGGATTTTTGCTGGTGGTTTTTTGTTCAATACTAATAGCCGGCGACAATCCCTCGATACTATCGACATCGGGCTTATCCATTAACCCTAAAAATTGCCGTGCATACGCAGATAAACTTTCAACATAACGTCGTTGACCTTCTGCGTAGAGCGTATCAAAGGCAAGTGTGGATTTTCCTGAGCCAGAAAGTCCCGTAATGACAATTAATTTATTGCGGGGAAAGTCAACATCAATATTTTTTAAATTATGTTCGCGTGCGCCTTTAACAATGATACTGTCTTTCATAATTCAATCAGCCTGAAGGGAAATAAATGAAGTCAAAGAAAAAAATAACCAGTCGTTTTAATACGATTGTGCAACGTTTTATCAAAAATTAACAGCTATGTATTTTACACTTAATGCGCCCTATTCGCCTTCGGTTAGCCAACAAGAAGCTATTGAGGCGTTAACAACCCATTTTCAGACTGCCAAAAAACAAACGTTACTTGGCATTACAGGCAGCGGTAAAACATTTGTTATGGCAAATATGATTGTTGCACTGCAAAAGCCTACCCTTATCATTGCTCACAATAAAACGCTTGCCGCACAATTATTTACAGAGTTAAAAGAATTATTTCCGCAAAATCGGGTGGAATATTTCGTGTCTTTTTACGATTATTATCAACCGGAATCGTATTTACCCACCACCGATACCTATATTGAAAAAGATTCTAGTGTAAACGTCGCTATCGAAAAAATGCGTCTTCATGCGGTATCGAGTTTAGTGAGTCGCAACGATACGATTATTGTCGCAAGTATTAGCTGTATTTATAGTTTAGGTAATCCAAATGATTTTTGTTCAATGGCTGTGCCACTTAAAACAGGAGCAACGCTAAAACGCGCCAATTTGCTCAAAGCGTTACTTTCTATTCAATATGAGCGCAACGACAATGCGCTTGGACCGGGCAAATTTCGTGTGCGTGGTGACGTGATTGATATTATTCCTGCGTATGAAAATAATATTTTACGCGTCACACTTGACGATAATTGCATTGCGTCAGTGAAAGAAATGGATTCGCTCACCGGTGATTTAATTACCAAAATAGATGAAACGGTGCTGTATCCAGCCAAGCAATATGTCATTCCCGAAGACAAAAAACAACGTGCCCTCACCTCAATTCGAGAAGAATTAGAAGCGCATCTTCCAACACTTCCCCCACTTGAAGCACAGCGCTTAAAACAACGCATTGAATACGATTTAGAAATGATTGCTGAAATTGGGTATTGTTCGGGCATTGAAAATTACAGTCGCAATTTTGAAGATAGACAGGCAGGTGAGCCGCCTTATACGCTCATGGATTATTTTGGTGAAGATTATTTTTTAATCATAGACGAAAGCCATCAAACTCTGCCCCAATCACGCGCCATGTTTAATGGTGACTTTGCGCGTAAAAAAAATCTAGTTGATTATGGCTTTCGTTTGCCTAGCGCGTTTGATAATCGACCGCTAAAATTTGATGAATTTGAACGTAAAATGGGCACGACGCTTTTTGTATCTGCCACGCCCGCCGATTATGAAATTGAGCAAAGTCGCCATGTTGTCGAGTTAATTACGCGCCCAACGGGACTGCTTGACCCTGAAATTATGGTGCATCCAATCACGGGTCAAATGACGCATTTAATCGAGCAGGCTAAATTGGCGATTGAAAAAAATACGCGCGTGTTAATTACCACGTTAACTAAGCGAATGGCGGAAGATTTAACCAATTTTCTGGCAAAAGAAATGCTTAAAGTGCGTTATATTCACAGCGACGTGGATAATTTAGAGCGTATTGAATTGATTCGGCAATTGCGTGTGGGAGAATACGATATTTTAATTGGCATCAATTTACTGCGTGAAGGATTGGATTTGCCTGAAGTCAGTTTAGTGGCGATATTAGATGCAGATAAAGAAGGGTTTCTGCGTGATGAACGCAGTTTAATACAGACAATCGGTCGAGCAGCGCGAAACAGTGAAGGTAAAGTGATTTTTTATGCGGACAGCATCACAAAGTCGATGCAAAATGCGATAACGCTCACAAAAAACCGTCGTGAACAACAAATTTTGCATAATGAAAAATATCACATCACGCCGCAAACCATTATAAAATCAGTGAGTGAACAGAAAGGAAAAATCAAAGGAACCAAACATTTAAGTAAAATAGATATTGAGCGTCAACTTATTGAACTAGATGCTCAAATGCGCGTTTGTGCGGCGCAACTTGATTTTGAAAAAGCCATTGAATTGCGTGATAGAATTGAGCAATTAAAGAAAGCACATTAAATTTATATTCGTTAAAGGCATGTTATGACGCTTTCTGCTCCGCCTCACTGTTTTCGACAATACGCGCCTCTCTTGGGTTTGCTCTTTTTAGCGTGGCTAAGTTTTTGCGTACTACAATATTTTGTCATCACGTTGCTATGGGCGTTCATTATTGGGTATATCCTGTATCCTCTTTATGAAAAATTAGTCGCCTACTTTCATGGAAACGCTGTATTAAGTGCAGCGATATTGACGGGTGCCTTAACAGCTGTCGTTATTTGCGTATGTTATAGCTTACTTCATGTCCTTGAAGACGAATTAGGGAATACTTATACGCAACTGATGGCGACACTTGGCGCACATTCTTTTCAACTACCCCCCCGTATTCGCCACATCCCCTATTTAGGTGATTATTTAGAAAATCGACTTCATTATTTATTAACTAATCGAGTCGCCTTAAATGAGCATCTTGTAGCGTGGGCAAAATACAGCTTACAGATTTTTAGTAAAGGACTGCGTCATGCTGGGCAGTTGATAATTGAATTATGTTTTGTATTAATGACGGTGTTTTTCTGTTTTCGTGATGGTAAAACATGGCTAAATCAAATACAAACCGCGATGAGTTACTTTTTTAATGATGAGCAAGGCATATATTTGCAAACACTTGGTCAAACAGCGCGTGCGGTGTGTTACGGATTAGTATTAGCCGCATTGGGTCAAGGCATTATTGCGGGCATTGGCTACGCTGTCGCTGGCGTGAGCGCTCCATTACTGCTCGGTGCGTTTACCGCTTTAATGGCACTTATTCCTATGGGCGCGACTTTAGTTTGGATTCCAACTGGCTTATTATTGCTTGCACATGAAAATATTTGGGCAGGCATTGGGCTACTTGCGTGGGGATTTTTAGTGGTGAGCACGGTCGATAATGTGATTCGTCCATTAGTCATTTGTGGCGCGAGTCGCGTCCCTTTTTTAGTGGTGCTTTTTGGCGTATTTGGTGGCTTAACCGCTTTTGGTGCGATTGGTTTATTTTTAGGCCCCATGATTCTCGCGCTACTGCTTGCCGTCTGGCAGGTGAATATCAGCAATATTTGCAATACTGAAATCAATAATTGAGGAAACAATGCGTAAAAAAATAACGTGGAAAGGCATTATTTTAGCTGGCGGTGCAGGCACACGCTTGCACCCGATTACAAAAGCGGTATCAAAACAGCTTTTACCGGTTTATGATAAACCGATGATTTATTACCCTTTATCGGTATTAATGCTTGCCGGTATTCAAGAGATTCTCATTATTACCACCCCCGAAGACCAGCAAAATTTTCAACATTTGCTCGGTGATGGCACTGACTTTGGTATTCACATTCAATACGCAGTGCAACCCAAACCAGAAGGGTTAGCGCAGGCGTTTCTCATTGGTGAACAATTTATTGGCGATAGCCATACATGCCTTGTTCTCGGTGACAATATTTTCTTTGGACAAGGGTTTTCAGGGAGTTTAAAACAAGTGTTAGAACGCACGCAAGGCGCAACGGTGTTTGGTTATCAAGTCAAAGACGCTGAACGTTTTGGTGTTGTCGAGTTCGATGACAATAATAAAGCCATTTCCATTGAAGAAAAACCGGCAAAACCGAAATCGCATTTTGCCGTCACAGGACTGTATTTTTACGATAATCGTGTCGTCGTTATTGCAAAAAATATTACCCCCTCCGCACGCGGTGAATTAGAAATTACCGAGGTAAATCAAACCTATTTAAATAAGGGAGAATTGAATGTTGAAATTTTTGGGCGCGGCTTTGCTTGGCTCGATACCGGTACGCATGACAGTTTGCTTGAAGCGGGGCAGTTTGTGCAAACCATTGAACATCGCCAAGGACTAAAAGTGGCGTGTTTAGAGGAAATTGCCTTCCATAATGGCTGGCTCAGTGTAGAGGATTTGCAAAAAAGTGCGGCGGCGCTATCAAAAACGGCTTATGGTGCGTATTTATTCGAATTGAGTAAAACAGCAAAATGAACGCTTTTCAGCCGCTTGCCGAGCGAATGCGACCAAATGATTTAACCCATTATAGTGGGCAAGCGCACATTCTATCGGCAGGTAAACCACTTTACAGTGCATTAACGTCGGGCAATTTGCACTCAATGATTTTTTGGGGAGCATCGGGCACAGGCAAAACAACGCTCGCTCGTTTAATCGCAAAACAGTCGAATGCGGAATTTTTGGCGATTTCAGCGGTACTCGCTGGCGTCAAAGAAATCCGCGAAGCAATTGAACACGCGAAAACCATTCAACAATTTGAAAAACGACGGACTATTTTATTTGTCGATGAAGTGCATCGTTTCAATAAAGCGCAGCAAGATGCGTTTTTGCCGCACGTTGAAGATGGAACCATTTATTTTATTGGTGCGACAACCGAAAATCCCTCTTTTGTGCTCAATAATGCGTTGCTTTCAAGAGCGCGGGTGTATGTATTAAATCCGCTCACGCCCGCTGAATTAGAAGCTATTTTGACGCATGCGCTTACAGATACTGTCAATGGCTTGGGTGATTTGATGCTGGAGATGCCTGAGGACATCAAGCGTCAATTTGCCCATGCGGCAGATGGCGATGCAAGGCGTCTTCTGAATTTACTCGAACTTGCCGCTGAAGTCGCCTTAGCGCAGTCAACCTCTATCATTGATGAATGTATTGCTCAAGGCGTTCTTGGTGGGGGTGTGCGTCGCTTTGATTCCCATGGTGAAGAATTTCATAATCAAATTTCCGCGCTACACAAATCCGTTCGGGGGAGTTCAACCGATGGCGCACTTTACTGGCTTTGCCGTATGATTGATGGTGGTTGCGACATGGCGTATTTAGCGCGTCGTATTGTGCGTATTGCCTCAGAAGATATTGGCAATGCAGATCCTCGTGCTTTGCAACTCGCGCTCAATGCGTGGGATGCACAAGTGCGTTTAGGTTCTCCTGAAGGGGAATTGTCGCTTGCGCAAGCGGTCATCTATATGGCAAGCGCCCCTAAAAGTAACGCCGTTTATCAAGCTTACAACGCAGCCATGGCGCACGTTAAACAAACAGGCTCACTTGACGTGCCGCTACATTTGCGCAATGCACCCACCACGCTTATGAAAAAACTTGATTATGGCAAAGCGTACCGCTATGCGCACAATGAACCTGATGCTTACGCAGCAGGGGAAAATTATTTTCCAGAAGCACTAGCAAAAACCCAATATTACTATCCCGTTGAACGCGGACTGGAAATTAAAATTAAAGAAAAATTAGCTAGATTACGTGAGTTAGATGCGCAGTTTTTAGAATCAAATGGAAATTAACCATGATAGCTAAAGCCACCTTCGCCTTTTTGCCTTATAATTGTCACCATATTTTCATTCTATAACACTACTTTGTAAGAAAAATAAGAACATGGACTTAAAATTTCTCGATTTTGAACAACCCATCGCTATCCTAGAAGCGAAAATTGAAGAACTGCGTAACGTTGAATTTGATAATAAAATCAATATTTCTGACGCACTCAAACAATTAGAAGATAGAAGTCAAGCCTTAACGGAATCTATTTTTGCCAATTTAACTGACTGGCAAATTTCGCAATTATCGCGTCATCCAGGTCGTCCTTATACGCAAGATTACATTGATTTAATGTTTACCGATTTTCATGAACTTCATGGCGATCGCGCTTATGCTGATGATCCGGCTATTATTTGTGGTCTTGCTAAATTAGATGGTCAACCCATTGCAATCATTGGCCATCAAAAAGGACGCGACACCAAAGAAAAAATTCACCGCAATTTCGGTATGCCGCGTCCAGAAGGCTATCGCAAAGCGTTACGCGTCATGAAAATAGCAGAGCGTTTTAACCTGCCAATTATTTGTTTAATTGACACGCCAGGGGCGTATCCGGGTATTGATGCAGAAGAGCGTGGGCAAAGTGAGGCGATTGCTCGCAATTTATTTGAAATGGCACAGTTAAAAACCCCCATCATTTGCACGATTATTGGTGAAGGTGGGTCAGGCGGTGCACTGGCTATTGGTGTGGGTGATCGTTTAATTATGCTTGAATACAGCACCTATTCTGTCATCTCACCTGAAGGTTGTGCCGCTATTTTGTGGAAAAGTCCCGATAAACTTCAACTGGCTGCCGAAGCGATGGGAATTACCGCAGACCGAATTCGTGAACAAGGTTTTCTTGACGAGGTGGTGCGTGAGCCTTTAGGCGGTGCGCATCGTGACTTTAAAACCATGGCTGATAATTTAAAAGACGCATTAACACGTCATTTAGACTCAATTAACGAACAGGATATGCAAACTATGTTAGATACACGCTATCGACGTATTATGAGTTTTGGCGTATTTGAAGAATCTAGCAAATAAAAACGGAAATGAACGATAACCGCTTGTGAACGATAACTTTTTTAATTTTGACGTTTTAGTCATTGGCAGTGGTGGTGCAGGATTAAGTTTAGCGCTCAAACTTGCCAATTCACATACACGCGTTGCTGTGCTATCCAAATTTGCACTCACATCAGGCAGCACTTATTACGCGCAAGGTGGCATTTCCGCGGTCTTTGATGCTAACGACTCCATTGAATCGCACTTAAATGATACGCTAAACGCGGGTGCTGGACTCTGTGACACCGATATTGTGGAATTCACGGTCAAGCACGGTAAAGAATCCATTGATTGGCTACGTGAACAAGGCGTGCAATTCACGCAAGAGCAGACGACGACGGGAGAAACAAAACTCCATCTAAATCGTGAGGGAGGACATTCGCATCGACGGGTAGTGCATACTGATGATGCCACAGGAAAAGCCGTGTCACTTTCACTGATTCAACGCGCTGAGGAAAATCCGTTTATCGAGTTATTTGAATACGCTAATGTCATTGATTTAATTACTCAAACAACAAACAATGCGAAACGCTGTGTGGGCGCGTATGTATTTAATAGTCAAAAGCAACGTGTTGACAGTTTTTCAGCTAAAATCACGGTATTAGCCACCGGCGGCGCCAGTAAAGCGTATTTATATAGTACAAATCCCCACAGTTCAACCGGTGATGGCATGGCTGTAGCGTGGCGGGCGGGGTGTCGCGTGAGTAATTTAGAATTTATGCAATTTCACCCTACTTGCCTTTATCATCCCGCAGGAAATTCGTTTTTAATCAGTGAGGCGCTTCGTGGTGAGGGTGGGCGATTAATTTTGCCCGATGGTCACGCCTTTATGCACCATTTTGATGAGCGTGGTGAACTAGCACCGCGCGATATTGTTGCTCGCGCCATTGATCACGAAATGAAAAAACGAGGAATTGATTGTGTTTATTTAGATATTAGTCACAAACCTGCCCCGTTTATTCGAGAACATTTTCCTAATATTTATCAACAGTGCCTTGAATTTGATATAGATATTACGCAGCAACCCATTCCTGTTGTTCCAGCCGCGCATTACACTTGCGGAGGCGTTATTACCGATAGTTACGCGCGAACGGATATAGAAAACTTGTATGCTGTCGGTGAAGTTGCGTGTACTGGACTGCATGGGGCAAACCGCATGGCAAGTAACTCGTTACTTGAATGCTTAGTCTTTGCGCAACGAGCAAGTGACAAGATTAAGCAAACGTTACCGCAAATTAATTCTGTTAACAATATTATTCCTTGGGATGAGTCAAAAGTGGGTGATTCAGATGAGGAAGTGGTTGTAGCACATAATTGGAGTGAATTACGTCATTTTATGTGGGACTATGTTGGTATTGTTCGCACCGATAAGCGCCTAGATCGTGCGATGAATCGTGTAGAATTACTCAAAAAGGAAATTACCGACTATTATCAATATTTTCGCGTAACAAGCGACTTGCTTGAATTACGGAATTTAGTGATTGTGGCTGAGTTAATTATTCGTTGCGCCAAACAACGCAAAGAAAGTCGTGGTCTGCACTACACACTCGACTACCCTAATATGGATACATCTCGCCCCGCACAAAATACCGTATTGATTCCGCTCAACTATTGACCACAGCGTGAACCCATTGCCGCAACGACAATCTACATAAAGCCTAAATCGCATCTCGCCATAGACTGTGATGCGACGTATATAGTTAACGTAAATTCAGATTCATTTTCGCCGTGTATCTCTTCTACTAGACTAGTGTTAAAATGAAACTATCCCAATTCACTTTTTAACCATGTAATGTAATTATTATGCAACCATACGTTCCACCTCCAGAAGAAATTGATGAAATTCCAACTAAAGCGCCAAAATATATTGGACTAAAAGACCACGATACCCCCATAAAGGTCTTGTTTACTGGCTATCTTTGCACCGTCGGGGTTGGCTATCTCTTTGCGATTATCCAAATTTTATTCACCCATGGGATGGCTGATGGTAAATTTGGTTTGTCGGTTGATGACATTGTTTACAGTTACTACGGCAATCGCTCAGGCACCGTTCTTGAAACGAAATTGAACGGCTCAATGAAAGATAACGCCACTGAACAAGAGCGTTTTGACATCATTCAATGGGTTCGTGATGGTGCAGATAAAGACGATTATATTGATAATGGTATCAAAAAAATTGTTGAAACTAAATGCGTCATGTGCCACAACAAAGATGCTGGTGGTCTTCCTGATTTTAGCAAATTTGAAAACATACAAGCGGTCAGTAAACAAGATGAAGGTGCTACTTTCTCGTCGTTGACGCGAATTTCTCATATTCACTTATTTGGTATCAGCTTTATTTTCATGTTTGTGGGTATTATTTTCAGCTTTGAGGAAACCACTTCCACTAAATACAAATGTCTTGCTATTGGGATGCCTTATGTCTTTTTGATTGCTGACATCTTGTCATGGTGGCTGACAAAACTACATCCTATGTTTGCTTGGCTCGTTATTATTGCCGGTTTTGGGATGGGAACGTCATTTGTCTATATGTGGGTGATTTCGCTACTGGAAATGTGGCTATATAAACCTGTTTTTGTGAGCGGACTGGGTATGCACTATTTACAGTGGCGCGATAACCTACGCTCTGAAACCTTAGGTAAAATTGTTGATTATATTGCTTGTTTGATTAAAAAAAGTATCCATTTTTATTGTGACTACCTCAAAAGCAACGCCCTTGCCTTACTGATAAAAGCATGGGAATTTGTGCTAAGTAAAATAAAAAAATAAATTATTTTTCATTCAAGTCACCTCTTTGCGCGGCAACGATTAATGTAAAATTGTTGCCGCGCTTTTGTTTAGGATAAAGGAAATCATCTTAATGAAATTTGCACTGCAAATTAACGCCAGTCCCTATCATTCGTCTACCAGTTTTAGCGCATACCGTTTTGCTTTTGAAGTGATTACCCAAGGGCATGAGATATTTCGCGTCTTTTTTTATCATGACGGCATTTATCATGCGATGAAAAGTGCGATGCCCCCCGATGATGAATTTTCGATTTTTAGCGCATGGCAAACGCTAGCACAGCAACATAATATAGATTTAGTCGTGTGCATTTCTGCCGCACAGCGACGGGGATTACTGGAAGAAAATGTTGCCCAAGGTTTTCGATTAGGTGGACTTGGGCAATTACTTGAAGCAACGCTGCTTGCTGATCGTTTCTTAGTATTTGGTTAATTGAGCAACTCTTACTATGATGAAAACATTCTTATTTGTGCTACGTAAACCAAGCTATAGTGGGCTTTATGTCCAAGAAATGCTTGATATTATTTTAACCACAGCCGCTTTTGAACAAAATGTGACAATTTTACTGTTAGATGATGCTGTTTTTCATTTAAAAAATCACCAAAATGCATTTAATAGCGCTTACAAAAACACAGCTACACTCTTTTCTCTTCTTCCAACCATGGACGTTCACGCTATTTTTGTGGAAAGCCAGTCACTTATTGAACGTGGTCTAGGGGCTGATATGTTGACGTTACCTGTACAGAAAATAGCGCGTGATGACATCACAGCATTTATATCGCAATTTGATCGGGTGTTTTCGGGTTAAAGTAATGATTTCGCTTGCAAATCCGCATGATAGGAGGAGCGAACCATCGGTGCACTTGCTACTTGTTTAAATCCTAAATTTCTTGCAATGTCACCATAACGCTCAAATTGCTCAGGGGTGACGTATTCTTCTACGGCGAGATGCGATTTGCTTGGCTGCAGATATTGCCCTAGTGTGAGCATTGAACAGCCTACCGCCAATAAATCACGCATGACATTTTCAACTTCTGCTGGCGTTTCACCAATACCCAGCATCAAACCCGATTTCGTTGGAACATGAGGGAGTGCAAGGCTAAATTGACGAAATAAGTCCAGCGAACCCTCATAATCAGCGCCTGGACGTGCTTTTGCATATAAACGCGGCACTGTTTCTAAATTGTGATTAAATACATCGCACGGAAATTCACGAAGAAGAGTCAACGCTTTTTCAACACGACCGCGAAAATCAGGCACCAGAATTTCAATTTTTGTATTGGGTGAAATTTGGCGAATTTCTTGAATACACGCTGCAAAATGTCCCGCGCCACCGTCTCTCAAATCGTCACGGTTCACAGACGTAATCACCACATATTTCAACGACAATTTTTGCACCGCTTCAGCGAGTTGACGCGGTTCATGTACATCAAGCGCTTGAGGTTTTCCATGCGCGACATCGCAAAAAGGACAGCGACGTGTACATAAATCCCCCATAATCATAAACGTGGCAGTACCGTGTTGAAAACATTCTGCCAAATTGGGACATGCCGCCTCCTCGCAAACAGAATGCAGACCACTCTCACGCAGCAATTTTTTCACATGGTTGATTTCCTGCCCTGCCGATAACTTAACGCGTATCCAATCGGGTTTGCGCAACGTGGTGTCTTTTTGCTCAACTTTAACAGGAATTCGTGCTAATTTTTCACTGTTGCGCTGATGTGTTTGTGGCGTGCTGCGCGATGGTGCTTGATAATTGGTCATAATATCTTAATGAAATGGTCGGCAATGTGCTCGCAAATGGTTTGTGTTGGCAAAAAAACATCAAAATCAGCCAGTTGAGTCATTTGTAAATTAGCGTAGCCGCAAGGATTGATAAACGTAAACGGTGTTAAATCTAACTGATTATTTAAACTGATACCATGATAACAGCCATTTTGTTTAATACGCAGTCCAATTGACCCAATTTTTTTATTTTGAACATAAACCCCTCTTGCATCTGCTTGTGCATTAGCGTGAATACCGTAATTGGCAAGTGTTTGAATCATCGCGTTTTCAAGCAGTGTCACGATTTGCTGACTATTGATTTTTAATCGTTTTAAATCAAGCAAAAAATACACAATCGCCTGTCCTGGTGCGTGATAGGTGACCTGCCCACCTCTGTCTGTTTGCACAACAAGAATATCGCCTGTGTTTAGCAAATGCTCACGCTTGCCGTTTAAACCAAGCGTATAGACGGGAAAATGCTCTGTCAGCCAAATTTCATCGGGCGTATCGGGCGCACGCGTCTGCGTAAAATACTGCATATCACGCCACACCTTCTCATAAGGTGTAAGCGACAAAGCGTTAATAATCACCTTTAATTTCCCTTCTTACATAAAAATCGGTTTCAAAATAGTACCTAAAGCGAAATTGTACGTTATTTTTGATGCAAATTCGTTGTTTTATCATGTGAAATTCCGCCTTATTTTTGTATTGAATTCGGTTAAAATGACGTTTATCTACTTTGACATTGACAGCAGGCTCTATGACGCGTTTTTTTACATATTCTATTTTCGTTGTTTTACTTTCAGGTGCGGGTTGGGAAGTATTTTCATGGCTGCATGAGCGTCAACATTACGAAAGCACAGACAATGCGTATTTAAAAAGCAATAGTGTGCTTATTAGTTCGCGTGTAGAGGGCTATATTACGCAACTCAACATAGAGGATAATCAACTAGTCAAAAAAGGCGATGTGCTTGCTGTCATTGATGATCGGGATTATCAAGCGAAGTTAATGCAAGCGCAGGCACGAGTAATAGAAGCGCAAGCGTACAGTGATTTTTTGCGTGCAAATAAAAATACACAGCAATCGTCTATTCATAATGCCGATGCGGCAGTGTTAGCAATTGAAGCTAAAAAACGACAAATTAACCAAGATGTCGCACGTTTTAGCGCCCTCATTGAAAAAGGTAGTGCGCCCCGTCAAACACTTGATAAGTTGGAATCAGAAGCACAACAGACCAGTGCAGAACTGCGTGGTTCGCAAGCTGCCGTCGAAGTTCAGCAAAAACAATTAACGAGTTTTGACAGTAACATTGCCCAAGCCCTCGCGCGTATTAAACAAGCACAGGCGCAACTGGATCTCGCGCAACTTGATGTGGAGTACACACACATTCTCGCGCCAGCAGATGGTGTTATCGGACATCGAGGGATTCAATTAGGGCAACTTGCCAGAAAAGACATGAACTTAGCGCATTTAATCATTCAAAATCCAATATGGATTGAAGCGAATTTTAAAGAAACACAATTAACGCACATGAAAATCGGGCAACCGGTAAAAATTTATGTCGATGCCTATCCCGATACCATACTCACGGGTAAAGTCGATAGCTTTTCACCGGCGAGCGGCTCTGAATTTAGTCTGCTTCCGCCCGAAAACGCAACCGGTAACTTCACCAAAATTGTGCGTCGTGTACCCGTCAAAATTGTATTTGATGAATCCGTGGACACCTCATTATTAAAATCTGGTCTGTCAGCCACTGTGAAAGTTCAAGTGAAACCGTTATGACACAAACCAACACAAACGAGCGTGTGTTAACCACCGGTGAGTGGATTGGTTTTTTTAGTATGGCTGTGGGTGTCTTTATGGCTGTACTCGATATTCAAATTGTCGCCAGCTCTCTACAAGAAATTCAAGCGGGTCTATCCGCCACGCAAGATGAAATTGCGTGGGTACAAACATCTTATCTGATTGCTGAGGTGATTATTATTCCTCTGTCGGGATGGCTTGGGCGCGTTTTTTCAACGCGCTATTTATATGTACTCTCAGCAGGTGGCTTTACGTTAGCGAGTTTAGCGTGTGCGTTTGCGTGGAATTTACCTTCCATGATTCTATTTCGCTGTATCCAAGGCTTTTTTGGTGGTGCAATGATTCCAATGACCTTCACCATTATTTTTTTGCTTTTTCCTCCTCGGTTACAGCCCACCATGAGCATTGTGCTTGGTTTAATTGTCACCATGGCACCGACGATTGGACCGGTTTTAGGCGGTTATTTAACCGATTCATATAATTGGCAACTGCTATTTTTGGTGAATATTATTCCCGGCTTTATCGTGTGCTTTTTGGTGTTTAGCTTTCTTGATATCGACAAACCCGATTGGGAACTGCTGCAAAAAATTGATTTTTTAGGCATTGCGTTAATCGCCATTTTTTTGGGTTCATTGCAGTTTGTACTTGAAGAAGGATCAAAAAATCAATGGCTTGAAGATGATACTATTCTAACGCTTACCGTTATATCGTCAGTGGCTGGCGTCGCCATGCTTTGGTGGGAGCTGGTAAATCCGCACCCCATTATTGATTTATATGCGTTTAAAAATAGAAATTTTACGATTGGCTGTATTTACAGCTTTATTTTAGGCATTGGTCTTTACACCATCATTTATTTAACACCAATTTATCTTGCTAGCATTAAAGGCTTGAATAGTTTACAAATTGGTTATTATTTGATGGTAGTGGGATTATTTCAACTGGTTTCTGCCTTTATTGCAGGTCCTCTTGAGAAGAAAATTGATTTGCGTGTCATGTTGTGTTTGGGATTTGGATTATTTGCGCTTGGTTCATGGCTCAATGGACAACTCACTGCTGAATCAGGTTATTGGGAATTCTTTATTCCACAAGCCATACGCGGTAGCGCGTTGATGCTCTGTTTTTTGCCAATTAACACGCTAACATTAGGTTTACTGCCACTAGAGGAAGTGAAAAATGCGAGTGGACTCTATAATTTGATGCGTAATTTAGGGGGGGCGATTGGTCTTGCCGTGGCAAATACGTTAATTTTGTATCTTAATAAAAGCCATTATGCACAACTGCGTGAATCAGTGAACGTGACGGATGCTAATGCGCAACAGTTATTATTCTTTTTAGAACAACAGCTGGATTTGTCAATAATTGATAACCCACATACTACGGCTTTATTGCAATTAAGCAGTTTAGCTTGGCGTGAAGCGGGCGTGATGACTTTTAATAATTTATTTCAGTATATCGCACTGATTTTTTTTAGTGCTTTATTGATTGCGCCACTACTGCGAAAAGTGGGTGCAGAAAAAGCTGCGTCATTACCGATGGATTGATCGTAATTTGGGTTTATTTTTTTGTCTTTCATAAATAACCCGACTGGAAAAGCCATAATAAACCAGTAATAGTGAAAAAAGAGGTCATCGTGGTAAGCACCATCGCAGCAGCGCAAAAGCCTTCATGACCATATTTTTGACCAAGCAACGGATAAATACTAAACATCGGCATACTCGCATTGATAACGGCTGCCTGTTTTAAAACAGGATCATCAAACGCTAAGAAGAACAGCATGCTATATACCGCAAGTGGATGTAAAACCAATTTACCAAAAACAATACTACTAATATCGCCAGCCATGTTTTTTAAGCTCAACCCAGCAAGCGTACACCCTATATAAAATAGCGCAACCGGTGCTGACGCGCTAGATAACATATCCACCGCATGCGAAAGAGGCACCGGTAAATGTAAATTCAATGCTGAAAATAAAACCCCCATTGAAATAGAAATAATTAACGGATTAGTCATTAACCGATGAATAACCCCGCGCAAAATTAAAAACCAATGGGCTTTTGTTTTTCTTCCTACTTCAGCGAGTGTAAAGAGCAAAGGAAGCATGATTAAATTCTCAACACTCACATAAACCGCTAAACTCGCGCTCGCGGTGTTTCCTATCATTTGTTGTGCAATAGGAAATCCCATAAACGCACTATTTGATACGGTCATGCCCATTGTTAAAATAGTGGTTAATTGCAATCCCCTCCGTTGAATGAGATAACCAACAGT
>OMIH01000078.1 GCA_900299045.1 Methylococcaceae bacterium | reverse complement strand
TCAAACAACTTTTTGGTACCCGTTTATCATCACGTTCATTTGCTACTCAAAATACCGAAGTTCGGGCGCGTATCGCTGCCATGAACACGATGACTTATCTTGGTATGCCAAAATCTGTTCGGCTTGGGACAATTTTGTCTTAAATTTGTCTGGGAAGAGCATCTGTTTTTTTGAGATTATTTATGCACCAACGCCAATCTTAAGCATAATCTAAACGTTTCATCAGTGCGTAACTTCTAAAATCATTTCCTGCACTTTTTTTTGATTTCAGAATTTTATCAAGTGCCTGATGTTCTGCGCGGCAACATGATAATTATTGCGTTTTTGTGTTCAAATTTAATTTTTTGATGCTCTAACCGATAAATTGGCAATTCGTGCACAATCTATGCTAACTAAGGATACTTTTATGAATATCAACAAGCTAAATTACAATTTCGCATTTCCTGCGCCACCACCAAGCCCTACAGCGCAAAATATAACAGATAATTTATTTTCAACATTGGATTCAACTAACAAAGGTTATTTTGAAAACAATGATTTGAAGTTGTTGTTTCAATCTACTACAGCAGAAGATTCCAGCAAAATTACAAATGATCTATTTTTAAATTTTGACAGTAATGGCGATGGCAAAGTAACTAAAGCGGAAATGAGTACGATTTTCGAACAATTTACTGGCTCAATTAATGCTTACACACAAGCCAATATTCAAAAACAAGCGGATATGCTGCCATTTACGAAGACGGATCGAGTTTTTGATTATGGTCAGTGTGATCATAGTGCATTAGCTACTGAAAATACAAACGACGCAATTAAGGTAAGTGATCTTGACACTAACAATGATGGACTAATAAGTTCTGATGAAATAAACACTTATTTTGATAAAGCACGCTACGCAGTGGCGATGCAAAATAATATGCCTAATTGGGCAAACTACGAGCCTGAATACGCTCCAACAGAGCAAGAAAATCAAATGTTCGACTTAGTCACAACGCTCCAAAATTACGCAAATCCAGTTGGCGATATACCAACTCAAAATGTAGTATAAAGCGTATTATTCACTAAAACTACGAAGGGCTAACGTTTATTTACGTTAGCCTTTTTTGTTTGTATAGCTAACACATCATACATAGAATTCAAAGAATTACTTACATTGAACGGTGCAGTTTTTATCCTTGAAACTTGCTCAACGTGTTATTATCTAAACTATACGCAAGCGGCATGTCACAGATTGTCACTGAGATAGTTGCGCGTTTGTCATCTCAAAATTTTTCTACGCTATACTCTATTTGAGTGATGTACAGAAGAAAATTTTTTACGATAATTCAAACCTTAGTAAGTAATTTACATACGATAGGAGATAACGCAAATGGCAACGATATTAGTAATTGAAGATGACAAACAAATACGTGATTGGCTGGAAATGCTATTGATAGATGATGGTCATCAAGTTTTTTTGGCAGAAGATGGGGTAAAAGGCATGCAACGCTTTCATCAATATCTTCCTCATTTGGTGATTACAGATATCAATATGCCAAACAAAGATGGACTTGAAGTGATTATGGAGCTACTAAAATTCAACGCTAAACAGCTCATTATTGCTATGTCAGGTGGTTTTCGTAATATTTCTGCAAATTCTAATTTGGATTTGGCGAGTGCATTAGGCGCACGAGCGGTACTAGAAAAGCCATTTGAACGCAGTCAACTACAAGCATTAGTTGAATTAGTGCTTGCATAATTTTCACTTTAATATATGTTGGGACGAGCTGAATTTGCAAGCACTCAGTGTGACTACTTCTTTTAATTTGCAGAACACGCAATTCGCAAAGATTTTCTCAATTTTAATCTGACTATTTTATTAGGAAAATAATTGAAGATTTTCATCAAAACCCTTCTGCTTAGAGCATTTTTTGATATCGCAAACCATAAAAAGCAATATACAAATAACATATCATTGGCAACAAAAAAGCGTGTTGTAAACCGATAGTATCTGCGATAACACCTTGAACTAAAGGAATGACTGCACCACCTACAATTGCTGCACATAAAATTCCCGATCCCTGTCCAGTATGAGCACCCAACCCATTTAATGCCAGTGAAAAAATAGTGGGGAACATAATTGAATTGCACAAACCAACCGCAAGCAAACTCCACATTGCTACTTCACCATACGCCAACATGGCACTCAATATAAGCGAAACCGCAACAAACGCATTAAAGGCTAAAAGATAAGTTGGCTTTATTTTTTGCATGAGTGCCACGCCCACAAAACGACCGAGCATCGCGCCCCCCCAATAAAAGGAAACATATTTTCCTGCCTCTTGTGGAGAAAGTCCGGCAATATGCGCTTGCCCTAAAAAATTCACTAAAAAGCTACCAATGGCAACTTCACTACCTACATAAACAAAAATTGCAATCGCACCCCATAGCAAATGCGGATAGTGCCAAGCATTTAGCTGAGGTGCCGTTGTTGGAGTAGTAGAATGCGAGTTTGCTTGAATGCGTGGGAGTTTCAATTGTGCAAATATGATAGCTAACATAAATAAAATGCTCGCCAAAAATAAATAGGCATGTTGAACGACAATCGCTTGTTGCGTCTGATAGTTTGCTAATTGTTGCGTATCGAGTAAATGAATTTGATCTGTACTTTGTTCTAGCGTAGATAAGATAAATACAGCACCAAAATAAGGTGCTAATGTCGTCCCTAATGAATTGAAAGCTTGTGTTAAGGTTAATCGGCGAGAGGCTGTTTCAGCTAAACCTAATACCGTCACATACGGATTCGCGGCAACTTGCAAAAGCGTAATCCCTGATGCCAAAACGAAAAAAGCACTTAAAAACAAACCATAAGAATGCGCTTTGGCCGCAGGATAAAACAGTAAACAGCCCAAACCAGCAATAACAAGACCTGTAATAATCCCTGTTTTATAACCCATTTTGTCAACATAATAACCACTCGGCATAGACATAATGAAATACGCGCCGAAAAAGCAAAATTGCACAAACATCGCTTGCGTATAATCAAGCGTGAACATCACTTTTAAATGGGGAATCAAAATGTCATTTAAACAAGTGATAAATCCCCATATAAAAAATAGCGATGTTAAAATACGCAATGAACCTACGTGTTGTGATTGCATGAATTCGCCTTTCCGTTTTATTTTTCGTTCACATTAAAATTGACCGACTCGTTGCCAACCATCACTTTAAACTCCCCTATTTCAATTTGACGTTTCATATCCACGCCAATCAATGACATTGCATCAGCTGAAATAGTAAAATGTAATTTTTTGATTTCATTAGGCTTTAGCTCTACTTTTGCGTAGGCTTTGAGCTGTTTAGTGGGACGTGTGACAGAGGCGACCACATCATTGAGATAAACCAGCACGGTTTCTTTTCCTGTCATTTTGCCAATATTTTTTACATCAACGCTAACTTCAATGCCCTCGCCTACCTGAATTTGCGTTTTATCTAGCGTTAACCCATGCGTTTCAAATTCGCTATAACTTAAACCGTGCCCAAACGGATACAGCGGATTGTATTGATTTGGGGCGTAAGACTCCATCGGCTTATGATCGTAAAGTACGATATCATTGGTATTACGGGGGTAAGAAATCGGTAATTTACCGCTTGGGTTGATATCACCAAACAATACATCCGCCATCGCCACGCCCCCTTCCATTCCAGGCAGAAAACCTAAAACCACCGCATTTGCTTGTTGCGCAATATCCGTAATAATGCGAGGACGCCCACCAAATGTCACGAGTACCACGGGTTTTCCTGTCGCAAAAAGTGCTTGCGCTAGCTGTAATTGCGGAAAGGGCAAGTTTAACGTATCAATATTGCCGCTAGTTTCGGTATAAGGCTTTTCCCCTAATGCCAAAACAACAACATCATGTGTTCGTGCTTCAGTGACTGCTTGCTCAATATTAATTTCATCTTGGTAATTTTTGCCGCCTACATAAGTGACTTTACCGCTTGTTTTTTGCTTGATAGCTTCAAGCAATGTTAATTTGTTTTTAGGATACAAACTTTCATCATCACCTTGCCACGTTAATGTCCAACCACCATTCATCACACTGAGTAAATTAGCCGTAGGACCCGTCACTAAAATAGAGGCTTTTTTACTGAGCGGTAGAAAGTGTTTGTCATTTTTAGCGAGTACAATCGACTCTTGCGCTGCTTGACGATTGATAATTTCAGCTTCTTTTGTTGCAAAATGCGCATTCACCGCTATTGTAGGCTCAGTGCGCTCAAATAACCCCGACTGAT
Source organism: Methylococcaceae bacterium (assembly GCA_900299045.1). Lineage (GTDB taxonomy): Bacteria > Pseudomonadota > Gammaproteobacteria > Methylococcales > Methylomonadaceae > UBA10906. The sequence continues at coordinate 9,558 of OMIH01000078.1, read as the reverse complement.
ATTTAACACGTAAAATTCGTGTCACCGCTTCATCAATGCGACTAACCGGAACTTCACCGCGCTGTGCTAAATCGAGCAATAAATCATAAAATGAAAAATTAAACGGTACCATGCTCATATCAACACCCGCCATAACCGCCATTTTTACCGCCTCACGCGGCGAGGCAGCTACTTTGTCGCGCGAATACAGCCGAATGATATCTTCCCAATCCGATACCGTAAACCCCATAAAACCGAGTTCGTTGCGTAAAATAGTGGTTAGATAATGATAATTAGCATGACCTGGAATGCCATCTACTTCAGCAGAATTCACCATAATCGTTGGTGCGCCAGCGTTAATTCCCGCCTCAAAACTGGGCAAAAAAATCTCACGCAACATTCGTTCTCCAATGGAGGTGGGCGTGCGATCTTTACCATTAATGGGAAAACTATAACCCACATAATGTTTCAAGCAAGTAGGGGCTTTATCCGCAGCCGATAAATCATTACTTTGATGACCTTCGATAAACGCACTGCCTAAACTGCTCGCTAAATACACATCTTCACCATAAGTTTCCCATAAACGCGGCCATAAGGGTTGACGTCCAATATCCATGACCGGAGAAAAATTCCAATCAATACCCGACGCCTTCACTTCACGCGCAGTAATTTCGCCTTCTTTAAAAGATAAATCCCGATTAAATGTTGCCGCCATATTAATCGCTTGTGGGAAAAGTGTTGAATTTTGCGTATAGGTTGCACCGTGAATGGCATCAATACCGTAAATAATGGGTATTTTTAGACGTGTTCGCGCCGCCACTGCGCGAATGGTTTGCGTCATATTGCGCCATTTTTCAATCGACTGTGCTTTATTATTGGGTGTTGATGGTGCATTTAAAATTGAACCAACATGATGAGAAATAATGGCATCCTCCAACCTCGCCATATCAAAAGGTTGATCCACATCTTGACCGTTCATCACGGTCACCACGCCCACGTCAATTTGCGTCATTTGTCCGACCTTTTCTTCTAAGGTCATCTGAGCAAGTAAGGCGCTTACTTTTTCTTCAATCTCTGGGTCTAGGACTTGGGCGTTGAGGTTCGATGCAAAAAAAGCGATAAAAAAAAGGGTGACATAAATTTTATGTTTCAAATTTAATAACATGCGTTGTTCAAAATACGGTGGGTTGAGTTAACTTGATTTTTGTGGGAGTTGGATAAGTTGAATCCAATCGTTGGATGCTTTTTCTACACCTCGCCCAGACAAATGGCAGCCATCCCATCTATCATTCGCATCAATTAAATCCGTATTAGATCCCATAAAGACATTTTTGAGTTTGGTGACGTCACGTTGACTCTTTAAGATAGCCTCAGAGGAGGTATTAGGGCAATTTGCACTCGCCTGAGAAACAAAAAATTCCGCCTCTGGATAATAACGCTGTGTTAATTCAATCACTTCTGTTAGTCCATGTTCATATTCTGTTTCGTAGGTGCCATTATCGCTCTCACCTTGATGCCAAAGAAAATGCGTGATGTTAATGTGATTTTCTTTCGTTTCTTTTAATCTATTCTCTAGCATTATTCAACTCACCGCCATTTCGCCATTGTTTGACGGAAGCCCCCCCACACCAGCGGCAATTAAAATAACCTTATCAGCGATATTTTTTTCGATTAATTTATTTGCCGTAATTGTCCACATACTTCCAGCCGTACCTGTTGCGCCTAAAAGCGGATCAGATGCGATATAATAGTGACTGTCAAAATAATTGAATACATTCGCGCCTTTTGCTTGAAATCGTTCACCTTCACCATTTGCAGAATTGCTTTGTCCAAAAACAAACGCCACCATGGTTTTATCGGTTACAGTTGGCGCTTGCGTTGGGAACTTGGTTGGGTCTTTAATTAATTGCGAAAATTCATTGGTCACTTGCCCAAATTCATTTGTCTTTTGAGTGGCGAGGGCTTCTTGCGGCAAAATCATCTGCTTGATATGGAGTGCCGCATGAAAAAGCGCATCATCATTGACCGCTGAACGCATTCCCACAACTAACGCCATAACGCTTACTATACCTATCGATAACAAATAAACACTTAATGTTGCCGTCTTTTTTGACAAGCGAATGTGACCGTTATTTTCGTTTGGATTCATTTTTTGTCTTTTTTATTAGATTTTAGGTGTGAACTAGTAACCCTATTATCACATTAGCGTCAAATTTGGTGTACTCATTTCGCAAGCGTTTCCATCTGTTTATGTAAAAGACCATGTGGTAGACTGATAATAGAACGTAAATTAAATTGCGCGATTATCAATAAAAATCAAACCCCTATTTTCTAGGTTATTTCAAAAATAGACAGCGCAACATCAGATCATAATTATTTACAAAGCATCATTTTGGTAAATGTTGCTATTTTTATTGCCATTTTAAATCATACGCTATGAATCTAAACTTACTTTTTTTGTCATGTCTATTTTTTCCGAGCTTGAGCTTTGCGGAAGACATTACAGCAGCCTCTACTCAAATTAATTTAACGCATCATGTTGTTGGGTATGTGTCGGTTTTATTAACCATTATTGCTTATATTGCTGCAATGACTGAAGATGTCACTGAATTGAGAAAATCCAAGCCAATGGTACTGAGTGCCGCATTGGTATGGTTTGCTATTTGCATTTATTATGCTCTGCACGGTGAAGCGAAGACAGCCTCGCTAGCGTTTGAAAGTAATTTGCTTGCGTATGTTGAATTATTGTTATTTATTCTGGTATCCATGACTTATTTAAATACCATGACAGAGCGCGGTATTTTCAATGCACTTAGGGTCTTTTTGCTCAATAAGCAATTTAGCTATCGACTGTTATTTTGGATTACAGGTGTATTGGCTTTTTTGCTTTCAATGGTCATCAATGGCTTAACCGTTGGGCTTTTAATGGGTGCTGTCGTGGTCGCTGTAGGAAAAGACAGACCCAAATTTATTGCGTTAGCTTGCTTAAACGTTGTAGTCGCAACCAATGCAGGCGGCACTGTTAGCCCTCTAGGGGGAATTTCAACACTGTTTGTTTGGCAACATAAAATTCTGCATTTCACTGAATTTTTTGCGTTAATGGTTCCTTGCCTCGTGAATTTTATCGTACCGGCAAGTCTAATGTATTTTTCGGTTCCTAAAGAAAAACCTGCCATTACCCAGCAATCCATCTGGTTAAGACGCGGTAGCAAGCGCATTATTTTTTTATTTATTCTCACGCTTGCCATTACGGTTTCCTCCAATGTGCTATTAGAACTTCCTCCTGCAGCAGGGATGATGGCAGGATTGGGATTATTACAAATGTTTAGTTACTACTTAATGAAATCTGAATACACAACATTCAAAGGAATCGAAAAAAGAACGCGAACGCTCGATATTTTTGAAAGTGTGCGCGATATTGACTGGGATACGCTCCTGTTTTTTTATGGCGCAATGATGATTATTGGTGCGGTAGGTTTTCTCGGTTATTTAGATTTAGTGGCACATTTTCTTTTTGGCGAAATTAACGTGACCCTAGCCAACATTATGATTGGTTTATCGTCTGCCTTTGTGGACAATGGAACGTTAATGTTTGCGGTATTGACAATGCACCCCGATATTTCTAATGGACAATGGTTATTATTAACACTCACCTTAGGCGTGGGCGGTAGTTTATTAGCAATTGGATCGGCACCTGGTGTCGGTTTACTTGGTCAAATTAAAGAGTATACCTTCGGCTTTCATCTACGTTGGATGCCCGCAGTACTTTTAGGTTATTTTCTCAGTATTGCTACGCATTTTTGGGTAAACTCTGTCGGTTTTTAACGTATTAAATACATAGATTGTCTGCATCGATGCCGTAAATCACTTTTGACAATCTGTTATTTGTCAATTAGGGTATCGGCTTGAGTGAGTGAATAAGTCCCCCTTAAATCATACTTTTAAACATTAATGAAGTTATTGAAAAACTTATATCAACTACCGCTAATCAAATGTGCTGATTGCTCCCCTTCAGAGCAAGGAACGGAGTTGCATGGACAATTTAGATAATTTACGAGACAAAATACACGGGCGCGATTATCGCGCCACTATTTCAGTCAGTTTACCCATGCGAAAATGGTTACATAGTTGGTTATTTGATACTGAAATTGAAGGAAATTATCAAAAAGACGTAGAAAATTGGATTGGCGTACTCATTGTTCTCAATTTAATTGCACTGCTTTTTGAGCATATTCCCAAAATATATGTTCCAAATCAATATGCTTTTCATCTATTTGATATTTTTTCCGTCTCTGTTTTGACTTTTGAATATCTATTGCGCCTTTATTTATCCCCTGAGGATAATGAATTCAATACGCATAAAAAAAATGCGTATCTAAACTACATAAAAAGTCCTTTTGCGATTGTCGATTTTTTTGCTTTCGCTCCTTTTTATGTGCAAGCGCTCTTGCCTATTGATTTACGCATGTTGCGATTTTTGCGACTGCTGCGAATTTTAAAATTATTTCGCGTATTGATTCCTGCTTACAAAGACTTTCTCATACTCAATCAAGGTCGTACTTTTCGTCAAAAAGTACACGCTTTACTCTTTCCAAGTGATTTTGGAGGAAGTTTGCAAGGTCTTTTTGATTCATTTATTGTTATCTGGGTCATTATTTCGGTACTTTGCGTTATTTTAGAATCCGTTTCCCAAATTCGCTACATTCTCAATATTCAATTCATTGTTATCGATGCAATTGCGGTAGGCATTTTCACGATTGAATACTGTTTACGTTTGTATTCTTGTGTCGAAATCCCCAAATATCGCCATCCTTTTACTGGACGGTTGCAGTTCGCAAAATCGACCTCATCTATCATCGATTTTTTAGCGATTCTCCCTTTCTTCTTAGAAATCGTTTTACATTACTTAGTTGATCTGCGTTTTCTAAGAGTATTTAGATTGATGCGTTTATTGAAACTCACTCGCTATAATGGCGCAACATCCACCTTGAGTAAAGTCATTGCACGCGAACTTCCTGTATTATGTACGTCCGCTTTTATTATGCTGCTGCTGGTGATATTAACGGCGAGTTTGGGTTATCTATTTGAGCATGACGCGCAACCTGATAAATTTGAAAATATTCCACAAGCCATTTACTGGGCAGTTATTACACTTGCGTCTGTAGGATATGGCGATATTACGCCGGTAACTGGATTAGGGCGTTTAATGACCATCATGCTAGCGCTGCTTGGTATTGGTATTTTTGCTATCCCAGCGGCGTTATTATCCTCGGCGTTTACAGATCAATTGCGTATTGATCGTGAAACACTCAAAAATACGCTCTGTAAATTATTAAATGATGGCATTATCGACGAGAAGGGAATCGCCTTTATTTCCAAAGAAGCACAACGTTTACATCTTAATGAAGATGAAGTCGCGCGGTTAATTGATCGTGCAAAAAAAGAACGTGAGCTCAAAGATGACGTATCAAAGCTTCCGCTACACAAAATTGCAGAGCATGCCGACACTGCTATTACACATTATCATTCACTGCTAGCACAAATTAAAATGCTCAGCATTATGACGAATAATGAAAAATTCATGGAAATTGCTCAAAAACAAAAACGGCTTACCGAGCATGACATCGAATTTTGGAAGAAAATACATGAACATGAAATTAACATAAAAATTAGCATAAAAAATTAATTCAAGTATGTTCTGTATTGAGATTTAAAGAGTATTTTTTATTTTACACAGTTAATTCTGTCCATTTTAATTAGTTAGGTGTTTATGTCCGTAGAAAATAAAAAACTAAGCCCCAAGCAATTTGCCGGTTTGACTGCAGCGGCAGTTGGCGTGGTGTTTGGCGATATTGGTACTAGTCCGCTATATTCCGTTAAAGAAATTTTTCGGGAACATCTTGTTTTAGATGAAAGTCACATTTTTGGCGTTTTATCACTCATATTTTGGTCTCTTATGCTCGTAGTTGCACTCAAATACGCAGTGATTATTATGCGAGCAAATAATAAAGGTGAAGGCGGTGTGATGGCACTCACCGCACTTGCGTCCATGACGGCAAAAGAGAATCCGCATAAACGAAATATCATTATTATGATGGGTATTTTAGGCGCAACGCTCTTTTACGGCGACAGTGTGATTACGCCAGCCATTTCTGTACTTAGTGCCGTTGAAGGACTTGAAGTGGTCGCGCCACAGCTTGAACACTTCATTATTCCCATCACACTGGGGGTGTTAGCGCTTCTCTTTTTCATTCAAGCGCATGGCACAGGCAAAGTAGGCAAAATATTTGCCCCTGTCATGATTTTATGGTTCTTAACCTTAGCCACGCTAGGGGTAAAAGAAATTATTACGCAGCCCCATGTTCTTTTAGCAATTAATCCCTATTACGGCATTCATTTGTTAAATGAGCTAGGTATAAAAGGCTTTTTAATTATGGGCTCTGTTGTGCTTGTTATGACAGGGGCGGAAGCGCTTTATGCTGATATGGGGCATTTTGGTTTAAAACCCATTCGTTATGCGTGGTTTGGTTTTGTATTTCCTGCATTGCTATGCAACTATTTTGGGCAAGGTGCCTTGTTACTTCAGCATCCAGAAGCGATTGAAAATCCTTTTTATTTATTAGCACCCTCGTGGATGCTCTACCCGATGCTGTTTTTATCGACTTTCGCCACTGTTATTGCATCGCAAGCGGTTATCTCAGGTGCTTTCTCCATTACAAAGCAAGCAATCCAATTAGGCTATTGTCCCCGTATGAATATTCGACATACTTCAGACAGTGAAATTGGACAAATTTATGTCCCAACAGTGAATTGGATGTTGATGTTCTCTGTCTTTGTATTGGTATTAGGATTTGAATCGTCATCAAACTTAGCCTCAGCTTACGGTATTGCCGTCACAGGCACCATGATGATTGACACCATTTTATCATTTATTGTGCTTCACGCTCTATGGCATTGGAATCGTATTATCAGCTATTCTTTTTTGACGTTGTTTATGATGGTCGATTCAATCTTTTTATCTTCTAACAGCTTGAAAATTCTTTCTGGTGGCTGGTTGCCTTTGGTGGTTGGTGGTTGTTTGTTTTTACTGATGACAACGTGGATCAAGGGGCGTGCGCTTCTTGCACAGGCTATTGATGAAAAGAAAGTGCTTTTTGAAGATTTAGAAGAAAAAATTACCGTTCGTGAACTATCAACCGTAAAAGGCACCGCTGTTTATCTCGCACGCAATTTACACGGTATTCCACAAGTATTAATCAACAACTTAGAACATAATCGTGTTGTACATGAACGTATTGTGGTTTTAACCGTTGTGATTATAGAAGAGCCTTATGTCAGTCGAGATAGTCAGCATATCAAAATTAAACGCTTTGGTAGCCAAGGTCAGTTTTATCGCATGAAACTGTATTTTGGCTTTAAAGAAAGTCCTGATGTTAGACATGCGTTAAGTTTAGCCGCTAAAGAAGGCTTAGATTTGACTGGCGATGATGTATCATTCTTTATGGGGAGTGAAAACATTAGCTTCAAAAATCGCAGCAAAATGCCTGTATGGCGTCGTGGATTGTTTTTATTCCTATTCCACAACGCAAGTAGCTCTATTAACTTCTTTAAAGTACCTGTTGAAAAGGTACTTGAGTTGGGTGTACGTGTTGAGCTTTAGGTAATTTAGCTTATTGATACCAGCGATACGATCTCAGATATCGTTGGTATTGATAACCAATGTCGAAATAGAACGCGGCAAGCTTTTCACCGTTGCCGCTTTGTCTTTTATACATAAATAATAATCTATTTCGACCTCTGTCGTATTCAATACAATGACCACTGTTGAGCCATCTGAATTGATAAACGCGGTTGTTTGCAAGCTATCACGATTAGATGCGCTGATAATACGTTTTGCATTCGATTTAACAAATTTTGAAAAATGCCCTAAATAATAATAGCTACTCGTGTAGTGTAATTCGCCACTTCGCGTATCGGCAATAATAGGCGCAAAACAGAAATTGCCCACATGATTTGGCCCCCCAGTTTCATCTAAAAGCACATTCCAATCAAGCCACGCGCAAGCTCCCGCATTAAAGTCGTTAATCATTGAATGACCGTACACCTCACCTAATTTCCACTCGTTGATTCGATTGAAATCAAACTTTTCAATACAGCCTTCGGTAAAAATGAGATGCGTGGCGGGGAAAGCTTCTTTGACTCGTTTTAAATTCTCAAACAGCATGTCACTGCCTGTCCACGTTTCATACCAATGATAGCCAATTCCCCATACATATTGAGCGGTATTGACATTATTAAGAACAGCACAAGCTCTTTGATAAATTAAGTCGCGATTATGATCCCAAGCGATCACTTTTTTATCCTGTAAACCATTCTGATGCAGTGCGACACCAAGATAATTTCCAATAAAATCACTCTCTTCTTCGCTAGTAAATAAGCATGACTCCCACATCTGACTAGCCATCGGTTCATTTTGTACCGTTACCCCCCAAATGGGAATCCCCGCGTTTTCATAAGTGTGAATGAATTTAATAAAATAATTCGCCCAACTTTGCCGATATTCGGGCAATAAACGTCCGCCTTTTAACATACTCGCATTTGTTTTCATCCAAGCAGGTGGACTCCAAGGACTTGCCAGCACAGCGAGTGGTTCTCCTGCCATTTGCATGGCTTTTTTAATGAATGGAATGCGATAGGTTTCATCGTGGGCAATGCTAAAACTAGTTAAATTGATATAATTTTCTTGCACATAGGCGTAGCTATCGCTCGAAAAATCACAACTATGAATAGAGATTCGAGCCATTGTGTAACCAATTCCCTGCTCTCTATCATAATATGCGCGGATGAGTGCTTGCTGTTGATTCACTGGCAATTTAGCAACTGTTTCAGCAGCCGCGTCTGTTATTGCCCCCCCAATACCGACAATCGTTTGGAATGTTTTAGACGAATCAACAAATACACAAACTTGTGTTTCTTGCGGCTGTTTAAAATCAACAAATTCAAGTATCGCGGTTTGCGTTAATCGATACATGGTATCTTTGGCTGTAGTATAAACACGCATCTTTTTACTTCCTTCAACTGGATCGTTTAAAAATTCGTAATTAACGACAATCTAAAACTAATCGGCTCTACTGGATGAAAATGGATATCGTTAATCCCTGCCCCATTGCCTGAGTTATAGCAAGGATCGGTTTTTAGACAAGAACTGTAAAAATAATCAATGCCGCTATCTTTTCGATTCAGCATGTTAAAAACTTCGCCTTGAATTTTGATATGTTTATTAAATTCATATCCAATCGTACTTGAAAGCATCAATGTTTCTTTCGAACGATGTATGTTATCTTCAGTTAACGCGCGGGGTCCAAAATAACGTAGTCGAGGACCACCATAAAAACCACCGTACACATCATGCACCGTGGCACCTGACGCGATAACGGTTTCGACAGCACCAGGAATGTAACTGCCACCTTCGGGATTACCTTGAAAACGTGCTTTAGAGAAACTTAAATCCGCATCCAACGTGAGCCAATGATTGGGTGAATAAAAGTTTGCCGATTCAATCCCATAGCGACGACTGGG
>OMIH01000077.1 GCA_900299045.1 Methylococcaceae bacterium | reverse complement strand
TTGAAGGGAGTGGATCAACTTTTTGGATAGAAATTCCTCTAAAAATTGCGCTAACACAAAAAGAATTTTCTATTGAAAAATCACGCGGTAAACGCGTTTTAGTCATTGGTGAAAACAGTGGAAATCACGATATTTATTTGGCATATTTAAGTGCGTGGGGATGCTTGATTAACACGGCAGATAATGTCGATGAAATGTTATTTTTGCTCAATGATGCGAAATCGCTTGGTCAGGATTATGATTTGCTTTTACTTGCGGAATTAAAAATTGATCATCTTTTGAGCATGATAGATGCTGTTCATGCGGTTGGTCACTTTGATCACTTGCCCATTATTGCCTGTCAGGATATTCTTGATGCGAATTTAAAACAGCAATTACTCGATTATGGAGTGTCAAGCGTACTGGTTAAGCCAGTTAAACAATCTGCCTTGTTTGATTCAATAGTTAGCGTCTTTCATCCAGAAGATTATGCTGACATAAAATACCATCCACCCACGGTTATGCGCTCTGTGTTGCCACGCTCAGTTGCACAGCAACATATCACATCAACGAGAGCACCTCATTTAATTTTGCTGGTAGAGGATAATCTGGTCAATCAGCAAATGGCGCAGCGCTTACTACATAAATTAGGCTACAACATCCATATTGCCAATCACGGCAAAGAAGCATTGGAAAAACTCGAAACCACAGATTATGCGCTGGTGTTAATGGATTGCCAAATGCCTGTGATGGATGGCTTTGAAACAACGCGAATGATTCGTCAACGCGAGGCACAAGAAAATAAAGTACCTATTCCAATTATTGCCATGACAGCCAATGCAATTGAAGGTGATAGACAATTTTGTTTGGACGCGGGCATGAGTGATTATATGACAAAGCCCATTAGCATTGCGGTCGTATCTCAGATGCTCAAACAATGGCTCTTTGAAGACGATATTGAGTCAGAGGTTGAAGTGATAGAAAAAGTAAGTGAAAATCACTATGAAGATGATTTAACGCGTGATCAATTGCCCTTTGATATGCAGCGACTCGACGCTTTATTTGATAATGATATTGAAATTATTAACGAATTACTTGATGTTTTTTGTGAATCACTGGTATCGTTGAAGGCAAAATTAGCCAGCGCTGTGGAAACACGTTCTGATACAATTAAAGCCGTCGCACATGAAATAAAAGGGTCATCGTATAACGTGGGAGCGCTAAAGTTGGCGACGACTGCAGAGCAAATTGAACAAATTGCACTAGAAAAAAATTGGCAACAAATTGAACAATTAACGGCACAAATTCAATTTGAAATGGATCGTGCTCAACATTTTATCCAAAATAAAAAATAGGTGTTTGTATGCATCGCATCCTCATTGTTGATGATAATGCCACGAATCTCACCTTGTTTCGCCATTTGCTAAAAAAAATAGATTACATAGAGTCCATCTGTTTTAGTGAACCTCTTCAAGCCATGACGTGGTGCGAAAGCAATGAACCCGATTTAGTACTACTAGACTATATGATGCCAGACATTGATGGCTTAGAATTTATTCGCCGTTTTAAAGCGCTTTTTATCCATCAAACGATCCCCATCATCATTATGGTGACAGCCGATACGGAAAGTGATGTGCGCAACCATGCACTTGATTTGGGTGCGTATGATTTTCTCAATAAACCCGTTGATAAGCTGGAGTTATTGGTACGTGTTCGTAATTTGTTAGCGTTACGTGATAGCCAACGTGCACTGTCAGAGCGTGCAGCGTGGCTTGCCGTGGAAGTTAAAAAAGCAACTGAAGACATTCGAGCAAGAGAGCGTGAAATGGTACTACGCCTGTCAAAAGCGGCGGAGCATCGTGATCCTGAAACAGGGCAACACTTATTGCGTATGGCAAATTATTCTCGTTTAATTGCAGGCGAATTAGCGTTGCCAGTTGAAGAGCAAGAGTTAATTTTTGAAGCCGCACCCATACACGACATAGGCAAAGTGGCAACGCCCGATGCAATTTTACTCAAACCAAGCAAGCTGACAGATGACGAGTTTTTCGTTATGAAACAACACGCCGCTCATGGTTACACGATTTTATGTGGAAGTGAGTCTCTTCTTTTGTCGGCTGCGGCGACTATGGCATTAACGCACCATGAAAAATTTGACGGGAGTGGTTATCCTAATGGTTTGAAAGGTGACGATATCCCTCTCTATAGACGAATTGTGGCGGTGGCGGATGTATTTGATGCGCTGACTTCACCGCGCCCGTATGAGTGTGCTTGGTCGCTTGAGGAGGCTTGTTCTTTTCTAAAAGATAATAGTGGTTCACATTTTGATCCACGATGTGTAGATACCTTTTTTAGAGTATGGGATGAGGTGTTAACCATTCACGCCCGCTATCAAGATGAACCTTCTGAAGTCGACAGAAAGTTGGTGCACCATTAAAATTTTTTTTAGCGCTGGTGAGAGTTCGGGAGATCAGCACGCTGCCAATTTATTTACCGAATTAAAAACGCGACGTCCAGCACTGATTGGTGTTGGAATGGGCAGTGTCAAAATGGCACAAGCGGGTATTGATCTTTGTTATGATTCAAGCAACATTGCGGTTATTGGCGCGGCGGAAGTGGTCACGCGTTATATTGAAATACGTCGCGTTCTCGCCGCAGTACAAAAAAAGTTAATTGATGAACAACCGGATTTGCTAATTTGCGTAGATTACAAAGAATTCAATTATCAACTAGCACGATTTGCTAAACGGCACGGCATTAAAGTGTTATTTTATGTGAGTCCACAAGTTTGGGCGTGGCGACGTGATCGCGTGAAAAAATATGGCGCAGTGATTGATATGATGGCGGTTATTTTCCCTTTCGAAAGTGCGTATTATGAAGCAGAAAATATTCCCGTACGTTATGTAGGGCATCCGTCCGTAGATAAAGTGATTCCCCAATTAAGCAAACCAGCCGCTCTAAAGGCGTTTCATTTAAACCCTAATGAACCTATTATTGGTTTAGTTGCAGGTAGTCGTGTAAATGAAATTAAACGCTTGTTGCCTGTTATGTTATCTGCAGCAGCGCAATTAAAAACACGTTTCCCAGCGTGCCAATTTGTTTTACCACAAGCTGATTCCATCTCTGATGCACTCATTCAATTTTACTTAAAAAAATCAGCTATTGATGTAACGGTTGTGAAACATCAACAATACGATGTTATGCAATGCTGTAATGTAATTATGACGTGCTCGGGCACCGCAACGCTTGAAATTGCATTGTTAGGCATTCCCATGGTGATTTGCTATAAAGTAAACCCGCTCACTTATTGGCTTGGACGCTATTTAGTAAAAACCCCTTTTATTGGTTTACCAAATATTATTTTTGGAGAGGGGATTGTGCGTGAATATATACAACACGATGCAACGCCTACTAATTTGGCAAATGAAGTGGCTTATTTATTAACAGATACCAATGCCACCCAAGCGTTATGCCATCATCTCAACGTCGTACGCGAAAAATTAGGGCAGGGTGGCGGTATTCAGGCAATGGCGACTCTCGTTTTAGATATGCTACCCGCGTAATGAATCGTTCAGTGCGATTTTTAATGCGTTTAAGAATGCTTGATTTTCTTCGGGTGTGCCGACGGTTACACGCAAACAATCACGAAGTAGACCGCCTTGTGGTGACATATTTTTAATTAAAATGCCTTGTGATTTGAGTGATTCAAAAATTCGACCAGCCTCCTCTTGAGGCGCTTTGAATAAAATGAAATTCGCTGCGCTTTTATAAGCGCAAATACCACTGAGTGCATTGAGCGCGTCGTATAAGGCAGTGCGCTCAACGCAAATAGCCTTTGTTTGCGCGTCAAAAATAGCATGATTATCGAGCGCAAATTGGACGCTTGCTTGCGTGAGTACATTGATATTGTAAGGCAATCGAATCTTGTGGAGTTGCGTGATGATTTCAGTGTCGCCAACAAGATAACCTAGGCGCAAACCCGCTAACCCCAGTTTGGAAACAGTACGCATGACAAGCACCTTGTGCATAACTTTGTGCATAAAGCTTGCGTTATTTGCAAACGGCTCATAAGCCTCGTCGATAATCACAAGACCATGTGCCACCTCGATAATGCGCTCTATGGCGGTTACATCAAATAGATTCCCCGTCGGATTATTTGGGTAAGCCAAGAAGATGATGGCAGGGCGATGTTGTTCAATTGCATTGAGCATCGCGGGTAAATCAAGATCAAAATTGTCTTCTCGCAATGCAACACCATGGTAGTGAAGCCCTAAAGAATCGCTAATCTGTTTATACATCACAAAACTAGGCGTGGTACTTAACACATGCGAATTGGGCGGCAACGCCATCAATAATAATTGAATAATTTCATCGGATCCGTTGCCAAGCAAGATATCAACCGATTCAGGAAGCTGATTGCGTAATTTAAGCGCACTTGATAATTGCTGTGCTTGTGGATCAGGGTAACGATTGAGCTGGCAATGCGTAAGACGCGCTAACCACTGATCAGTTAATGATTGCGGCCAAGTGTAAGGGTTTTCCATCGCATCTAGTTTAATAAAACCGCTTGCATTAGCAACATGATAGGCTGAGAGCGCAAGGACTTCGGGGCGAAAGAGTGAATGAATAAAATGTGATGTCGACATGAATTTTGAGTATTTAAGAGTAGAAAATGACGACTATTTTAACCGATTTAGCTAAAAAACAACGCGAAATAGATGAAAGTTGGATGCGTTATGCTATTCGGCTCGCTCAACGTGCGCAAGAGAGTGGGGAAGTTCCTGTCGGTGCCGTATTAATTAAACATGAAAAAATGGTTGCTGAAGGTGGCAATGCGGTCATTTTAACCCATGATGCGACTGCCCACGCTGAAGTTGTTGCATTGCGGCAAGCAGGAAAGCAGATAGAAAATTATCGATTATTGGATACAACACTTTACGTTACGCTAGAGCCTTGTGTCATGTGCATGGGGGCGATTAGTCAAGCGAGAGTAAAACGAGTAGTGTTTGGTGCATTTGATGAAAAACGTGGGGCGGTATGCAATGCACTCCACCTTGCAAAGGCTGATTTTTTAAATCATCACATTGATTGGCAAGGTGGTGTTTTAGAGGCGCAATGTTCGCAAATACTAAAAGATTTTTTTATCGCTCGTCGCAATAAAGCCCGTAAAAAATGATTATTTCGCTTGAAACGCGTTGACAATCTCAATGAGTTCCATTGGACTAAATGGTTTGACACGATAGACATCAGCACCTGCTTACATACCACGGTCAATATCCTCTTGTTGACCTTTTTCTGAAAGTAATACAACGTAGCAAGATTTATATTCAGAGCTTTTAATTTGACGGCATAAATCAAGAGCATTAAGGTCACATGGCATCATGACATCAGTAACCACAATGTCTGGGCGCTCTTCTTTTACCATTCTCAAGCCATCCACGCCGTTTTCTGCTTCGATTAACTGATAATTTGTTTGACGAGTGAACGTAATACGCAACAGTGTCCGCATTTGCACATTATCATCAACAATTAAAATCTTCAGCTTTTTATCAGTCATCGTAAATATCCTTTAACGTGTCATTGAGAAAAACAGCAGAAACCAAACCATTTTTTAATTCAAGTTCACGTTCTAGCAAAAAAACTATACAGTTTCATTCAATAACGATTGACTCATTGACGCATAAACAGATTTAAGTGGTTTGAAGCTGTTATTTGATGTCATCAGCCCACTAATTAACCCCGCATTGTGTAGCTGCTGTTTGAGGGTATCGAGATTTTTACTGATTAAATTTGTTGTTTCAGGCAGTTGATTTTTAAAATGTGTATTAATAACGCCATTTTGATATGAAATGACGCATTGCACATTGCCAAGCGCAGGAGGGGCAAGCGTTAAATTGACTGACCAATGCTGATCTTGCGAATTTTCGGTGCTGGGCGTTTTATCATGTTGAATTTCCATTGCCAATGTTTCTACTTTATTGCCAATTAAAAACGGCAATTCGACTGCCCACAGTTGCTTGTTTCCATCTTCTTGGGGTAACGAATGGAGTTGATCTAGCACCACTTTAGCTAACGCATTTTCTGTTTTATTATGCAAACTTTTTAGCCCTTCCACTTGCTTTTTACTAAGCTCTAACTCGCGTTGTTGCGCAAGTCCTTGCTTAATGGTGTTCATTAATTTAAATAAATCATTTTTAAAATCACTGCTTATCATTGGTTCAGCCACCTCTTTATCTACATGGGTTAACGTGGCGGATTGTTCTTCTGTTTGTTCTGTTTTTAAATGCGGCAAAATGTCATTGGCAAGTTGTTTTAATGATTGCGGGATATTTTCAGCGCGTGCAAGTTGACGCAATTCTGCATGTAATTGCGTTTGTGTTTGCGTAATGGTCGCCTGCATAGCGTCGTCATCTTGCGATAACGGGTTGGAGGGTGCGTCTTGTTTGAGTAAATTTTGCAAAAAATTTGAGGTGAGCTGTTTTATCTGTGCGCTAACGCCTTCGTGTTGCATTAAACGCAACAAGGGTAATTTTAAGTCAATAGGCGGTGCAACAGGAATCGTTGCTGGTGTCGCTGTTCTTTTGGGCGCTTTTAAAAACGTTGATGTTGCGGCGGCATTTGCTTCAAAGAAAAGTCCAGAGGAATACACTAAATGTTTTAATTTTTGCGGATCAAATAATTGCTCTTTAGGTTGCAAATGCTCAAATAAGGCAGACGCATTTTGTTTGAGGGTTTGCGAAAGCGACGCATTTTGAATATCCATTTCCGGTAAATTAGTGCGCAATTGATTGAATAACACGCTTGACGATTCGTGGCGTGGCAATAATTGTTTCATGTATTCATTCACTTGCTCCTCACGAATAGCTTGTTGCGTGCTGGGCAATTGTTTAAATTCAGGCATTGAGCCAATTTTTGTAATAGCCAATGTTAATGATTGTCCCACGCGCAGCGCGTCGCCTTTTTCACTGGATAAGCGCTGCAATTGACTTGGGTCAATGCTGATAAGCATTTTTTTAGCGCCATTAATCGATTTTGGCGCATCTTCAATAAACATTTGCAATTGAATTTTTTGACCAACCAATCCAACAACTTCCGCCTGCATACGATGCTGACCTTGAATGTTATGAGAAAAATTTCGCAATGATTCATCAATACGATTCATGAGCGGTGCGTTAGCGAGTGTCAAACGCATCGCATTCATTTTTTCTGCGCTAGGCAGTGTGGCATTAGACGCAGAAGCGTTGAGTGCAATTACTTTAAATTCTAGCTCTGGATGGGTTTTTGAAACTTGTAGCGTCATAGTTTGCCCAACATGAGGCGTAAGAGTCGCCCAAGAATTTTGATTTTCAACGGCAATAAATTGCCCGCCCCATTTTAGCGTAATCACATTATCATTGATTGCGGCTACGTTAACGGGGAGTTTTTGTCCAACAGTTAAATTTAAATTACTTTCCACCACTGACTTCATGGCTTGGAGCATTTGATTGTTAAACGACGAAGTTTGAATATCCATGTAAAAATCCTAAACGCAAAAATAAATCGATAGGGGATATTACGTTATCGTGAGTGAGGAGCAAAACTAAAATTGTGAAAAATGAGAACTCGGTCACAATTTTCAATTACAACGTGATGCTCAAACTAAGTATCGCACGACAGGATGCGATACTTAGCAAAAAGAGGGAATGTGCTGTGATTAGACTTTGTCTTTTCCTGCAGGTTTAATTAAACGAATTCCTAATTCTTTTAATTGCTCATCCGTCACTACTGCGGGGGCACTGACAAGTGGACACGCTGCAGACTGCGTTTTAGGGAAGGCAATCACGTCACGAATCGAGCTTGACTCTGTCATTAACATCACCAAGCGATCCAGACCAAACGCTAAACCGCCATGCGGAGGAGCGCCATATTTAAGGGCATCAAGTAAGAAGCCAAATTTTTCACGCGCTTCTTCTTCGCCAATACCTAAAATTTCAAATACCGTTTGCTGCATAGAAGGTCGGTTGATACGAATTGAACCGCCACCCACTTCAGTGCCATTGAGCACTAAATCGTATGCACGAGAAAGCGCGGTAGCGGGATTGGCTTTTAACTCATCAACGGAGCAACTGGGCGCGGTGAAGGGATGATGAATTGCGTTAAATCGACCCGCTTTTTCATCCCAATCAAACATGGGGAAGTCAACTACCCAAACCGGTTTCCAGTCACCTTCAATCAAATTCAAATCGTGCCCGAGTTTGACACGCAATGCGCCCATAGCCTCATTTACGATATTGGTTTTATCTGCACCAAAGAAAATTAAGTCGCCATTTTGTGCGTTAGTTTTCGTTAAGACACTTGCCCATACTTGAGCGGGTGCAAATTTCACAATCGGTGATTGTAATCCGTCAATACCAGCGCTTAAGTCATTAACTTTAATGTATGCCAATCCTTTTGCACCATAAATGCCCACAAACTTGGTTAAATCATCAATGTCTTTACGACTTAAGTCACCGCCATTGGGAACACGCATCGCAACAACACGACCTTTAGGATCATTTGCCGGTGCGGAGAAAACGTTGAAATCAACAGCTTTCATATCCTCGCCAATGTCAACGAGTTCAAGCGGGATACGCAAATCAGGGCGATCCACTCCAAAACGCGACATAGCTTGCGCGTAAGTCATGCGAGGGAAAACGCTATCGAGTTGAACATTGATGACTTTATCAAATAATTGACGAATCATTTCCTCCATCACGTTCATGATTTCATCTTCGTTCATAAACGATGTTTCAATATCAAGCTGTGTGAATTCAGGTTGACGATCTGCGCGTAAATCTTCATCACGGAAACAGCGAACCACTTGATAGTAACGATCAAAACCGGCAATCATCAGCATTTGTTTATAGAGCTGAGGCGATTGTGGTAGCGCGAAAAATGAATTTTCATGCGTCCTACTTGGCACGATATAATCACGCGCCCCTTCGGGCGTTGCTTTTGTGAGATAGGGCGTTTCAAGTTCAAAAAATTCATTATCATCAAGATAATTACGCAAAATACGCGTAACATCACGACGAACACGCATCTTTTCTTGCATTGCCGCTTTACGCAAATCCAAATAGCGATAGCGCAAACGCAGCTCTTCATTCACTTCAATATCACTTTCAATGGGGAACGGAGGCGTTTCAGATTCGTTTAAAACAACAATGTTTTTCGCCAAAATTTCAACATCGCCAGAGTGCATATTTTTGTTTGTCGTGCCTTCTGGGCGAGCGCGAACAAGTCCACTAATCTGCAATACATATTCACTGCGTACATGTTCGGCAATGCTGAACATTTCAGGTAAATCGGGATCAAAAACAACTTGCACAAGACCAGCACGGTCGCGTAAGTCGATAAAAATAACACCGCCGTGATCGCGGCGACGATGTACCCAGCCACAAATGGTAACGGTTTGATCAAGTTGTTGAAGGTTAATTTCACCACATTTGTGGGTACGCATAGGTTTTTCCTGTTTTAAAATTAAAATATTTTATTCTCTTGCATCTACGCACCGCGCAGAAACATCGTCAAAATGGGGTTGTATTCTTCACTTTTTTTATTGATAACTAAAATCAGCATAAAAATGGGTACATGGGGCGTTAAAATTACGATGTTGCGTCACCCGCCACATTCTTTTTAGTGCCATTTTTAAAGTCGGTTTCATACCAACCGTTACCTTTAAGGCGAAAACCTGAAGCAGAAATTTTTTTTACTAAGTCGGGTTGTTCGCAAACAGGGCAATCCTTTAGGGGTTCTGCATTTAATTTTTGCAAAGCTTCATGTTCGTGATTGCACGATTGACATTGATATTCGTAAATTGGCATTTTCGTCGCTCCAAAAATTTAAAATATGGCGTTAATTATTCGTTTTTCAAGGCACTTGCCTATAGAATGCGCTTATTTTACAGATTTATGAGCCAATAATGAAAACATTCACCCTAACACGCCCCGACGATTGTCATTTACATGTTCGTAGCGGAGCATTATTAAAAACGGTTTTACGCCATACTGCTCGTCAATTCGGGCGAGCAATTATTATGCCGAATCTTAAACCGCCTGTAACCACCGTTGCACAGGCGCTAGTATATCGAGATGAAATTCTACAGGCAATTCCTGAGACGGTATCGTTTGAGCCTTTAATGACACTGTATTTGACTGCGGCTACTACACTTGAAGAAATTGAACGTGCAGCGCAAAGTGAGCACATTTACGCATTTAAACTCTATCCAGCTGGGGCAACGACTAATTCTGACGCGGGCGTTGCAGATGTCACACGCATTTATTCACTGCTCGCGGCGCTTGAAAAACACGACCTTCCCCTATTGCTTCATGGCGAAGTAACGGATATAGAATGTGATATTTTTGATCGTGAACAGCGATTTATTGATCGGTATTTAATTGATATTGTGAAACAGTTTCCCAATTTACGCATGGTATTAGAGCACGTCACAACAAAAGAGGCAGTGCAATTTGTGGAAGGGGCAGATAGTACCGTTGCAGCGACGATAACACCTCAACATTTACTTTTTAATCGAAATGCCATGTTGTCTGGTGGAATAAAGCCGCATTATTACTGCTTGCCTGTTTTAAAACGTGAAATACATCGTCTTACGCTCGTTAACGCGGCAATCAGTGGCAATAAGAAGTTTTTTTTGGGCACAGATAGTGCGCCACATCTCACGCATCTAAAAGAAAACGCATGTGGTTGTGCTGGATGTTATAGCGCATTTGGCGCTATGGAGTTGTATACACAGCTGTTTGATCAAGAAAATGCGCTTGATAAACTTGAAGGGTTTGCTAGCTTTTATGGCGCCGATTTTTATCGACTACCGCGCAACGTTGGTAAAATAACGCTACAAAAACAAACATGGACAGTACCCGCGCAATATGACGAAATAACGCCACTTAAAGCAGGTGAAGAATTAATGTGGAAGCTTATTTAATTCTTTGTTTTTAAAATATAAGTTTTGTATATTAACATTTTATTTTTATTTTTATGAAAATAAAAATTGACGATGCAATCTTATATCGTTATTATGGGCGTTCTTAGTTTTACTAAGTGTTAAAAAATTATCGGGGTATAGCGCAGTCTGGTAGCGCGCCTGCTTTGGGAGCAGGATGTCGGGGGTTCGAATCCCTCTACCCCGACCAATTTTGCGCTTGTAGCTCAACTGGATAGAGCACCAGCCTTCTAAGCTGGGGGTCGCAGGTTCGAGTCCTGCCAAGCGTGCCAAAAAATTCTCTTCGTTGTACACGCTATGGTGAGCGTAGCTCAGTTGGTAGAGTCCCGGATTGTGATTCCGGTTGTCGTGGGTTCGAGCCCCATCGTTCACCCCAATTAATTCCCTTAATGTTTCTATTATGTGATTTTTCACGCATTGCGTTTGCGTGGGCAATATTTTTATTGCTTGCAGAAATAGTGTGGTAGAATGCACGTAACTGCCGAAATAAGGTAGCTTAGAATCGCAACAAAAACAAAGTGTTCTATTCACTACGTTTTCACTACCGTGCAGGTAGTTTAAAAAAGTATGACTTTATTCACTTGAATAGTCGAGTACACTGCCGCATAGGCAGCTAAAAAATCGTGTATTAGAACGGTTTTTTAGCAAGATCACATTTCCCGTAATAAAAATTGAACGCGTCAGCTACTCCCCCAATTTTCACTTTACCAGAAAAATACATTCCCTGCAAAATCGCCCTATCACTAAGATTTTACTGTATTTGAGTTATAAAAAATAGATTTTTTTCCATTATAACTTTCTTAAAGAATGTGAACTGCGTCACAAATCTCAATTAAATTTTTGAATCATAAAAAATTCACCGATACACTGCGTACATTATGCAAATTAGCAAATAAAAAACGTGGTTACTTTTTTTGATAAAAATCTTTAGAGTATTTGAATATGTCTCACACTATTATCACACTGCAATATCACCATTTTCCGGTATTTTTTCAAGAAAATGCTTTTCTGAATGCAACCAACATTGCAAAACAATTTAACAAATCGATTCGTGATTATCTAAATAACGACTACACCATAAATTATCTGGAAAGTCTGCAATATTACACATTAAAAGAGCAGCATCAGTTAGTGATTGAACAAAAAGAGGGTGAAGGGCAAGAACAAGGAACATGGTTGCATCCTTACCTAGCCATCGATTTTGCACGTTGGCTTGCAACCGATTTTGCTTTCTGGTGTGAAAAACAAATTGAAAATATACTTCACCCCACAAAATATAGTGTAAAACAACAACACGCCAGAAATAGCACAATGAAGCTCAGTCAAAAACAAGATGTTATCGTGCTAAAAAACCGCAGTGTAGAGCAAAAAATTCCTGAAGGAATGGTGATTATTGCTGCTAAACGCTATCAACAATTACAAAAAATTGCAGGATTCACCACATTTGATCATATTAAAGAAATTGTGGAAGAAAATGGCGGCAAAGTCTTATTAAAGTCAGATTTTGACAAAATAAAAGGTCTTTTAAATATTTAATGTACCTATTGCCTTGCCTTATTGTATATTACGTTACACTGTTTTGTGTGCCAAAAACTTGACTGTTTTTACCGAATTTTCATCACGTTTAACAATTTCAAGTGCGTAACCGTGTAAACGAATACTCGTTCCCACATCAGGAATCATTTCCATGAAATCTAAAATCAAGCCATTAATCGTTTTTGGTCCTTCCGTTGGCAATGAAAAATGCGTCAACCGGTTAAGTTCACGAACTGTCAACGAGGCATCGACTAAGTAACTACCATCGCTTTGAAGCGTAATGTGATTCGCTTCTTCGGTCAGGAGTTCCCCCACAATTTCTTGCAATAAATCATCGAGTGTCACCAATCCCTGCACATCACCATATTCATCTACCACAAGACCAATTCGAATTTTTTCGCTTTTAAAACGCAACATTTGTGTGTGAACAGGCGTGCTTTCGGGCACAAAGGTGGGTTTATTGAGTAAGCTGATAATGGTTTGCTTATCAAAATGCTCTTGATTGAGTTCAATGAGTACTTTGCGCAAATGCAAAAAACCAATCACACGATCAATATTCTGTTTATAAACAGGTAAACGCGTATGAGGACTGTGTTTTATATTGTGAATAATCACATCAATAGGCGCTTCTAAATCTATTCCCACAATTTCGTTGCGTGGCGTCATAATGTCTTCGACTGTAGCCGATTCTAAATCAAGAATACCGAGCAACATTTTTTGATATCGAATAGGCATCACGCTTTCTGCCTCTGTAATAATACTTTTCAATTCATCTTTATTAAGCTCGGTATGACTAACTCGACTTGCATCCATGCCAATCGTGCGCAAAATTACATGTACCAATGAATTAATTAGCCAGACAATAGGATAAAATATTTTTAAAAGTACGGTGTAAATCCAAGCGGAAGGAAATGCTAATAATTCAGGCTTGATTGTGGCGAGTGTTTTGGGGGTGACCTCGGAGAAAATAAGCATCACGAGTGTCAAAATTGCGGCAGCAATAGCCACGCTCGATTCTTCGTCAGCATAAAGTTTAATAGCGATGACGGTTGCAATAGACGAAGCAAAATTGTTAACAAAATTATTACATAATAGAATCAGTCCTAATACACGATCAGGGCGTTGTAATAACTGCTGTGCTTTTATTGCGCCAGAATGCTTGAGTTTAACCAAATGCCTTAATCTATAACGGTTAATCGTCATCAGTGACGTTTCAGAACCAGAAAAAAAAGCAGATAAAACAAGCATTAATACAAGTAGGCCAATTAGCATACTAAGGGGCATATCGTTCAATGAAAACGCTCACTGGATTGTTTAGACACGACTAGTGTCTACGCTGGTGAATTTTTGTCAAGTGCTAAAGAGCAGGCTTTTTTTGTATATAGCATTCAAATTACTTAAATAAAATGTAATAATGAACTGAAAAATGAAAAGTATTTTGATCTCAAGTAGTGCTTTTTTGCCTTGAAAAAAGTCTTCCTGTACTTAAAATAATCGTAAATAAATAGCTTAAACGAGTAAAAATATGGCATTACCTCCTATTTTATTAATCGACGATAATTTGTCGCGTATCCAAGAAATTGAAATTATTTTTCAATTTATGGGACATCAGGTAAAAACCATTGGTTCAGAAAATTACGCCAATTATGTACAAGAAATTCATTTTGTGTGCGGTGTTTTTATCGGGGAAGGCATACGAAAACAGTCTATGATTCTCAATGAAGTCATTGGGATGGCGAATAAAATTCCCGTGATTTTTATTGCTGAATTTGAGGTTGAAAATGTAGCGGATATACATGAAAAACTTTTTCATGTGTTGCCGTGGCCAGTAAAACATACCCAACTTATTCCCCTGTTAGCAAAACTGCCTATTCACAACACCTCGCTAACAAGTAAATCGACTAATACGCAAACCACGATGGTACTGCATCCTGTTGACAATCCTGCCATATTGTCAACCGTGGCAACACGCTTAAAAGGCATAAGCGATGCTATGGTGCGTATTCGTAAATTGATTGCGCAAGTAGCACAATCCGATGCAACGGTGCTGATTTTAGGTGAGTCGGGTACGGGAAAGGAAGTGGTTGCTAATGCACTACACGACGCATCTTCACGGAGTGCTAAACCCTTCGTGCCCATTAATTGTGGCGCTATTCCCTCTGAGCTACTCGAAAGTGAATTATTTGGTCATGAAAAAGGGGCTTTTACGGGCGCTTTAACCTCTCGTCAGGGACGCTTTGAAATGGCAGAAGGCGGCACGCTATTTTTAGATGAAATTGGCGATATGCCGCTTGCCATGCAAGTTAAGTTACTGCGTGTTTTGCAAGAGCGTACGTTTGAGCGAGTAGGTGGCAATAAGGTGATGCAATGTGATGTTCGCGTCATCGCGGCAACGCATCGCAATCTCGAAGAAGAAATCATCAATAATCGTTTTAGAGAAGATTTATTTTATCGACTCAATGTATTTCCCATTGAAATGCCACCATTGAAAGAACGAACAGACGATATTCCCGTCTTAATCGAAGATTTGGTTGCGCGAATGCAAAATAGCAATCGTGGTTTTGTGAAATTAACCCCTAATGCACTTGCTACGCTAATGGGGTACGAATGGCCTGGAAATGTACGTGAATTAGCTAATTTGATTGAGCGTCTAGCCATTATGTATCCAAACGCTCAAGTAGATGTTGATGATTTGCCTGATAAATTTAAAGTCAATCGTGTCGATAACGTAGTGCTTGAGCAAAATGTACCTGTGTTTGATCATCAGGCTTTTGAAGAAACAATTAAAGTAACGGCGATGATTGTCGAAAACGCAACACAGACAACCTATGAAGAAATGCAAGAATTAATGGCACCTCGTGAAAATGAGGAAATCGATAATATAGCCCAGTTGCCAGAAGAAGGGATTGATTTAAAAGAATACCTCAATACATTAGAACTAAATTTAATTCGCCAAGCCTTAGAAGAATGCAATGGTGTTGTTGCCCATGCCGCGAAACGACTAAGTATGCGTCGAACCACGTTAGTAGAAAAATTGCGTAAATTTGATTTATCAAAATAAGTTCCTGTCACTTTTGTCGTTTTTTTGACTAAAAATCGACTCTCTTGCTAATAAAGTCATAAATATGACGCTTTATTTAGCACTCATCTCATGTCAGGGCAAATAAATCAAATACGCCCACCTTGAATGTCTATGTGGCATAAATTGTGCATAGAATAAAACATACGCCCTGATTAAGAGAGAATAAAAATGAATGATATTCGCATCACTCCCGCTTTAGATCAAATTCGCAATTTATCCATTTCAGCGGGTACTAACGTGCCTGAAGCACCAACTGAAGGTATTGATTTTGGCTCGGTATTAAAGCAAGCCATCGACAGCGTTAACGAAAAACAGCAGGTCGCTGCTCAGTTTAAATCCGCTTTTGAAGGCGGCGATAAAACCATGAATCTTGCTGAAGTGATGGTGGCATCGCAAAAAGCAAGCGTCTCTTTTCAAGCCATGTTGCAGGTTAGAAACAAATTAGTTGAAGCCTACAAAGATGTCATGAATATGCCCATGTAATCCAACCAACTGTGATTAGACAATGAGTGAACAAAATAGCATGAATCCGCTCACTACTGCTGATAGTGGAACGGATATAACAACAGGTAATTCGGGGGGCGCTGAAGGCTTTATTGCTGGGCTTAACCTCGAAGGACATCCAGCTATACGCGGACTCGCAAAACTTACCATGGCGCGTCAAATTGCCCTAATGGTAGGCTTGGCACTGAGTGTTGCAATTGGTATTGCCGTCGTTCTTTGGTCGCAAGATGCCAATTACGCACGCCTTTACGTTGAACTAAACGACAAAGATACCGCTGAAATTCTCGATTCATTAAACGCCCAAGGCGTGAAATATAAGATCGAGGAAGGCGGTGGCATTATGGTTATGTCAGATAAAGTTAACGAGATTAAACTCAAGTTAGCAGCGCAAGGGCTTCCCAAAAGTAATAGTTTAGGCTATGAATTGCTCGACAAAGAACAAAGTTTTGGCACTAGCAAAAATGCAGAGATGTCAAGATTCCAACGCGCTTTAGAAGGTGAGATCGCGCGTACCATTATGTCGATTCAGAATGTGAAATCCGCACGAGTTTTATTGGCATTGCCGGTGCAATCCGTATTTGTTCGTGAACGCAAAAAGCCCAGTGCTTCGGTAATTGTCCATCTCTATCAAGGTAGAGCACTTGATAAAGGACAAGTTGATGCTATTGTTCACTTAGTATCATCAAGCGTTCCTCAGCTTGATGCTGACCACGTTACGGTTGTCGACTATAAAGGTCAATTACTCAATTCACACGCAGATAACGCTGGAAATTTGACAACGAGTCAATTTGAGTACAAAACCAACATCGAAGAACATTTGATGCACCGCATTGAAAATATTATGTCGCCGCTAGTAGGCTCTGAGGCAATGCGAGTACAAATTTCAGCGGATGTTGACTTTACTGAAACCGACAAAACGCAAGAAATGTTTAATCCGGATTTGCCCGCATTGCGTAGTGAGCAAACAACGGAAGAACAAAATAAAGAAAATCCACAAGGTGTGCCTGGTGCGTTGACGAATCAGCCAACACCAGCCGGTGCGGCTATCGAAGTTATTCCGCCTGCACAGCCTAATTCTGTTGCTGCAGATACAACAGGAAAGCAAGGCTATGCTTCTAAAACAGCGACGCGTAATTTTGAGCTCGATAAAACCATTACGCACACCCGTTTGGCTTCTGGCACGCTTAGACGCTTGTCTGTAGCCGTAGTTGTTGATGACCGTTACATTGTTCAAGCTGATGGGGTGACTACGAAAACACAGCCTTACGCTCAAGAGGATTTAAATCGTTTCAATGATTTAGTAAAACAAGCCGTTGGGTTTGATAGTGGACGTGGTGATCAAGTAACTGTAACGAATGTGAGCTTTAGAGGTGTTGATGTTGATGGCCCTCCAGAGTTGCCATTGTGGAAAGAAGTATGGTTTGTTGATTTAATGAAACAAGCGGTTGCTGTACTTGCTATCTTGTTCCTCATCTTTGGTATACTGCGCCCAACCATTCGTAGCTTAATTGCCAAAGATGACGATGAAAAACGTGCCATTGTTGAAGCAGAAGAGCAATCTCGCATTGCAGCCTTACTTGCTGCGGGATTTGTTCTCGATGACAATGGTAAACCATTAGCATTAAATGAGGATGACCAAGATAAAATGGCTGAATTACTTGCATCACTTGATGAACCTAAAACGTATCAAAGTCGCTTGGATTACTTAAAACGCTTAGTTGATGAAGATCCAAAAGTTGTCGCTCAAGTCTTAAAACTATGGATTAAGAAAGATGAATAGTGAAGAACCCCAAATTTTAATGCGCCAAACCGACCGCGCAGCTGTGTTACTTCTCGCGGTTGGTATGGATAAGGCATCAAATGTCTTAAAGCAAATGAATTCGCGTGAGGTACAAACGATTGTGACGGCTATGTCACAGGTGAATGATATTTCCGTGTCACTCATTGAGGAAGTATTAGAAGAGTTTATTAGCGATTCAAAATCGGCAACGCCTTTGGGCATGAACTCAGATGATTATATCCGTACGGTTTTAGTTAACGCGTTAGGGGTAGAAAGAGCCAGTGGTATTTTGGATCGTATTTTCCAAAGTACCGGTCCATCGAAAGGTATCGATCAGCTCAAATGGCTTGACACACGCTCTATTGCCGACATTATTCGTGACGAACATCCACAGATTATCGCCACATTATTGTCGCTCATGGAGCCTGAGCAAGCTGGTGAGGTGATGATGCACTTCCCGGCTGCGGTACGTCCAGATTTATTAATGCGTGTTGCGACAATGCAAGGTATTCAACCACAAGCACTTCGTGAACTTGATCTGGTTATGGAAAAACAATTGACAGGATCTGATAACGTGAAATCAACAGCGCTTGGTGGTATTGATACAGCGGCAAGTATCTTGAACTTCATGGATCATACGGCAACTGAATTGCTCATGACCGAAATTATTGAAGTTCGCGCTGAATTGGCGGCTGAAATTCAAGAGAAAATGTTTACCTTTGAAGATCTTATCAACGTTGATGATCGTGGTATGCAAACACTTCTTCGTGAGGTGGCAACAGGTAACTTACTCCTCGCGCTACGTGGTGTGGATAATACACTTAAAGAAAAAATCTTCTCGAATATGTCAAAACGTGCGGCAGAAATGCTACGCGACGACTTGGCAGCTTCACCGCCTGCGAAATTGGCGGATGTTGAGCAATCACAAAAAGATATTTTGGTTATTGCGAAACGTTTGGCTGAAGCCGGTGAGATTAGCTTAGGAGCGGGTGATGAGCAGCTCGTCTAATCGTCCACGTTTTACGGATAGCGAATTAGAGTCGCTGCGTTTGTGGGCGACACCTAATTTTGGTGCAGATGGCAAGTATGAGGAAGTCATTGAAGAGGAAGAGGTGGTGCTCGTTGAGGAAGAGCCACCTGTTCCGCAATTAACTGTCGAAGAGATTGAAGCCATCCAGCAGCAAGCCCAAACCGAAGGTTTTGCTGTTGGAAAAGAAGAGGGTTACAAACAAGGTTTTGTTGAAGGCTCAAAAAAAGGCTACGATGAAAATGTGCATCTTATTGAAGTACGCACAAATCAACTCGTTACTTTGCTCGAATCGCTGAGTGAGCCGTTTAAACATTTAGACGATCGAGTGGAACACGCTTTAGCCAATTTAGCGGTGAAAATTGCAAAACAAATTTTGCATCGTGAAATTGAGCTTGATTCAGGGCAAGTGATTGCTGCAGTGAAAGCCGCGGTTAATGCACTGCCCATCGCATCACAAAATATTACGATTCATCTTCATCCAGAAGATGCGGAGTTGGTTCGATTTAATTTGGGACTAAATGATTCGCCTTCTTCTTGGCAAATTATTGAAGATCCCGCGATAACGCGCGGTGGATGCAAAGTAGATAGCGACGTTTCACATGTTGATGCAACCATTGAAAATCGACTTGGAACGGTACTGGAATCGCTATTTGGCGAAGACTTTATACCAGAGGAAGATCATGATCCCGAAAGCTAATCGTTGTGAAAACTGGTTAGAAAGATTAAAGGTTTATGAAGAACGTGCCGATATACCCCACGACTTAGTTGTGGAAGGTAAGCTATCGCGTATGGTGGGACTCACCCTTGAAGCGGTAGGGTGCCGTGCTGCAATTGGTTCGCGTTGTGAAATTGAGACAAAAAATGGTCGCATGATCGAGGCGGAAGTCGTGGGTTTTTCGGGGTCAAAGGTTTTTTTGATGCCAACCTCCGAGGTGCATGGTTTAGAGCCTGATTGCCGCGTGATCCCAATGGGAAAGAACAGTTTAGCCAAAGTAGGATTTGGGTTGCTTGGTCGCGTATTAGATGGTGCAGGTAATCCTTTAGATGATAAAGGACCACTGCGTACAACCGCTCAAATTTCGTTAAATGGCAAAACGATTAATCCGCTATCACGCAAACCTATTCGTGAGCCGTTAGATGTCGGTATTCGTGCGATTAATTCGATTCTTGCCGTTGGTCGTGGTCAACGGATGGGTTTATTTGCGGGTACAGGCGTGGGCAAGAGTGTCCTGCTTGGTATGATGACTAAATTTACCAACGCTGATATTGTCGTGGTGGGATTAGTTGGCGAGCGTGGTCGAGAAGTCAATGAATTCGTGTTGAAAACATTGGGTGAAGAAGGCTTGAAGCGTGCGGTTATTGTGGCAAGTCCTGCAGATTGCCCTCCGTTGATGCGTGTTCATGGTGCGCTACTTGCAACAAGTATTGCAGAGTATTTTCGAGATCAAGGAAAAGACGTTTTACTGTTGATGGATTCACTGACGCGTTTTGCACAGGCGCATCGGGAAATTGCACTTGCTATTGATGAGCCACCTGCAACAAAAGGTTATCCACCGTCTGTGTTTGCAAAATTGCCACATTTAGTGGAGCGTGCTGGGAATGCCGATGAGGGTGGGGGTTCAATTACCGCGTTTTATACGGTACTCACCGAAGGTGATGACCTCAATGACCCTATTGCAGATGCTGCGCGAGGCGTATTGGATGGTCATATTGTTTTGTCGCGTACTTTAGCGGAAGCAGGGCATTTTCCTGCTATTGATATTGAGGCTTCAGTTAGTCGTGTTATGCCGGATATTTCAAATGCTAATCATTTAAAATTGGCACGAGATTTGCGCCGTTTATATTCACTTTATCAGCAAAATAAAGATTTAATTAGTGTTGGTGCTTATCAACCTGGCTCTGATCCACGCATTGACAAAGCAATTGAAAAGCATCCGATTATTCAGGAGTTTTTACAACAAGATATGGATGAATCAGTGGATATAGACAAAGGATTGCACCAATTGGAATTGTTACTGAATTTACGTTAAAGCGAGTGTTTCATGAAAAGATCAAAGCGATTGCAGGTAATTGTTGATATTAAAGCCACTCAAGAGCAAAAAGCCTTAGAGCTTTTAGGTCAATCACAACGGCAACACACCCAAATGAAGGGGCAAGTTGAAGGATTGAGCTCATATCGTAGTGATTATGTAGACAAGTGTAATGCTTTTGCAAAAGATGGCGTGAAAGTATCAAGGCTCATTGAATTTCGATCTTTCATTGATAAACTCGATATTGCCATTATAGGTCAAGAAAAGATTCTCAGAAACATGGAACAAGATGTTTTGTTAAAACGCAAAACGTGGGAAACCATGTATCAACACACACAAACGATCCAAAAAGTCCGCGAATCAGCGTTAAAGGTAGAGCAACATCACGAGAATAAACGTGAACAACACGAGCAGGATGAGCATTCTTCACGTTTAGGACGTAAAAAATATACCGCAACCTAAATGCTAAACATTTAGGTAAAAGACGATAACTTACTTATAAAACAGGTAACTCTTATGATTACTGTAACGACTACTGCGCCAACGACGACACTAACACCATTGGCATCCCCTGTTGTTGATAGTGCACAAGCTGCTGCTATGCAAGGTACTATTGCGTCGGACGATTTTTCAAGTGCACTGAATGATCAGCTAAATTTAGCTACAACCCCCGCTGTTTCAACTGATGCCGCTAGCGTCACATTATTGACAACAACAGAGTCTGTCTCTTATACACATCTGACGCTGCCGACGATACTCCTTGTGTAGATC
>OMIH01000076.1 GCA_900299045.1 Methylococcaceae bacterium | reverse complement strand
GGCACACCTAGTCAGCAAGAATTTGGCGCCATTGTTCAAAATTCGCTTGAAACATCGAATGTGAACGTCGTGGAAGAATTAGTCGGCATGATTGAAACGCAACGTGCTTACGAAATGAATTCAAAAGCCATTTCAACGACAGATCAAATGCTGTCTTATGCTACACAAAATCTTTAATTAAGAGACTAAAATGATCATGACACGCAGCCTAAGTTTTATTGTGCTTATGCCCCTGCTATTGGCAGCGTGTAGCACACCGTTGCCAAAACGTGAACCGTCATTTTCACCGGTTGCTCCAGCAGATTTACGTCCCCCAGCGCAAAGTTCTGGGGGAATTTATCAAGCTGGCTACGACAATCGTTTATTTGAAGATCATACAGCGCGACGCGTGGGCGATGTGTTGACGGTTAACCTCCAAGAAAGAACCAACTCCATCAAAAAGGCGTCAACCAAAGACAGTAAAAATGACGACATTTCAGCTAGTCTGCCTACGCTCTTTGGGTTAGGTGCCCTGTTGCTTGGCGGTGATATGAAAACCTCCGTAACCAATGAAAGAAAGTTTGAAGGAAAAGGCGACGTAGGGCAAAGTAACCAATTAAGTGGCTTAATTTCGGTCACTGTTGTCGAATTACTGCCAAATGGTAATTTAAAGATTCGCGGTGAAAAGCGTGTGACCTTAAATCAAGGTGACGAATTTATTCGTTTGTCGGGTATTATCCGTCCTGTTGATATTAAACCAACAAATATAATTGATTCTGAAAAAATTGCAGATGCGACCTTTATGTATACCGGTGATGGCGCACTCAACGATACCAATAGCCAAGGCTGGCTTTCACGGATTTTTAATAGTCCTTGGTTCCCTCTTTAAATTCACGAGCAATAACATGAATCTGCGAAAAAACTTTTTGATTTTAATGCTAATGCTTGCCGCTTTTTCACCTTCTGTGCTCGCTGAACGCATTAAAGATATTGCTTCCATTGAAGGCATTCGAAGCAACCAACTGGTGGGTTATGGTTTGGTTGTTGGTTTGGATAAATCCGGTGATAGTAGTACCAGTTCACCAACGTCAAGACAAAGTATTACCAATATGTTGAAGCGTTTTGGTATCACTTTGTCCGCGCAAGATATGCAGCAATTAAAAGCGAAAAACATTGCAACAGTAGCCGTACAAGCCGAGTTACCTGCATTTGCCAAGCCAGGCATGGCAATTGATGTGACCGTTGCCTCTATTGGTGACGCGAAAAGTCTACGCGGTGGCGCACTTCTTATGACACCGCTTAAAGGTGCCGACGGTGAAGTTTATGCGATTGCACAAGGTAATTTAGTCGTCGGTGGTTTAGCGGCAACGGGAAAAGATGGGTCAAACATTACCATCAACAATCCCAGTGCTGGACGTATTTCCAATGGTGCGTTAGTTGAACGTGCGGTACCCACCCCTTTTTCAGACAGTGATTCGCTGGTATTTAACTTAAATCGTGCTGATTTTACCACCGCAACACGCATGGCGGAGTCCATCAATAAATTGCTCGGCACCAATACAGCAAGAGCCATTGATGCTACTTCTGTACGCGTGAATTCACCTAGCGATTTGGGACAAAAAGTGTCTTTTGCCTCGGTAGTCGAAAATCTCAATGTCGATATGGATGAAGCGCCAGCTCGCGTTATTGTCAATTCGCGTACAGGCACCGTGGTGATTAGCAATAAAGTACACGTATCCCCTGCGGCGGTGTCGCATGGTAGCCTTGTGGTTACTATTGATGAAAATATCAACGTCAGTCAGCCTAATGCACTTTCAAATGGTCAAACTGCCGCTACCCCAAATTCTAACGTGAGCGCAAAAGAAGAGAAAAACCGTATGTTTGCCTTCAAAGGCGGTGTATCACTTGATGATCTTGTCAATGCAGTGAATCAAGTTGGCGCAGCACCGAGCGATTTAGTGGCTATATTAGAAGCCTTAAAAACCGCAGGCGCCCTCCACGCAGAATTAATTATTATTTAAATCATTGTTTTAACGTGATGAGATAACGCTATGTTAAATAACACGTCAATGCTAAACGCAAGCGCTCAATCCAATGCGTACGATTTTAGCGAATTTACCAAGCTAAAAAAAGAATCCAAAGATCACTCACCTGAAGCGCTAAAACAGGTAGCCAAGCAATTTGAAGCGTTGTTTTTGAAT
Source organism: Methylococcaceae bacterium (assembly GCA_900299045.1). GTDB lineage: Bacteria > Pseudomonadota > Gammaproteobacteria > Methylococcales > Methylomonadaceae > UBA10906. Next base: position 15,838 of record OMIH01000076.1, on the reverse strand, counting down.
AACATTTTAAAAGGTATGCGCTCGGCAAAACTCGCTGAAGGGGCTTTTGAGAGTGATCAAAGTGACACTTATAACCAAATGTACGATCAACAACTCTCCGTGCATTTAGCAGGTAAACCTGGCGTGGGCTTGGCTGATTTAATTGTTAAGCAATTAACACCTAAACCGGCCAATCCAAATCCACAAAGCTTAGAGTCTTATTTGAATAACCCCGTGTCATCGGTCAAAGTGCCCAGCGGATTCTTATTCAATAACAGTGAATTTGATGGCGACAGCGAAATGGCATTTAAGAATAGACATGGCGTGCCGATAAATTCAGCGGTAGATTTTGTTAAACAGCTTCAACCTTTTGCACAGCAGGCCGCAAAAACGCTTGGAATTGATCCTAACGCCCTGCTTGCCCAAGCTGCATTAGAAAGTGGTTGGGGGAATTCGGTAATTAAAAATGCGGATGGAACGAGCAGTTACAATCTGTTTAACATTAAAGCCGATCGCTCATGGCGCGGTAAACAATCGCAAGTGTCTACACTTGAATTTGATCAAGGTATTGCGAGAAGAGTAAGCTCAAGCTTTAGAGCCTATCACTCTTTCCAAGAAAGCTTTAACGATTATGTCAACTTTATTAAAGACAATCCGCGCTACGAATCTGCACTCTCCAAAGTCAGTAATGCAGGACAATATATGCGCGAATTGCAACGGGCGGGTTATGCAACCGACCCAAGTTATGCGGATAAAGTGATGCATATTTATCAAAGTAATGCGTTGAACTTATTTGCCGAAAACACAGCGCTAGCGGTGAAATAAACATCGCTTAATTTATCAAACACTTAAAAAATAGGTTATTCCCATGCCCAGTGGAATTTTAGGCACAGCGTTAACAGGTTTGATGGCCTTTCAACGCTCCATGCAAACAACAAGTAACAACGTTGCTAACGTAAATACCGACGGTTATAGCCGTCAAGATACAAATTTAACAACGAATCCCTCCTCTTATAATGCGGGAAACTTTGTTGGTAATGGCGTTGATGTCACGAGTATTACACGCAATTACGATCAATTTATCAATAATAATATTCGTTCATCAGCCTCTTCATTAGGCGATGCGAGCGCATTTCAAGCGATGACAGCGCAAGTGGATAACCTGTTAGCTAATCCTGAATCAGGCATGTCTAATGCAATCAAATCGTTTTTTAATTCTGTCAACGGTGTGGCTAGCGATCCAACATCAATTCCTGCCCGTCAAGTGATGGTCAGTGAAGCAAAAACAATGTCTACGCAGTTTAATATTGTGTCATCACGCTTAGATACACTTCGCGCACAAAATAATGCGAAAATGCAGGATTCTATCGATAAAATCAATAGTTTCACGCAAAATATTGCTGATTTAAACGTCAAAATTGCATCGTTAACCAGCGGCGGTGGTCAATCACCAAACGAATTATTAGATCAACGCGATTCACTCCTTGCACAATTAGCTGAACATATTGATGTGGCGACGCTTGCGCGTCCAGATGGCTCAATTGATGTCTTTATTGGTCAAGGTCAAGCCTTAATTTCAGGTGATGCACGATCAAAATTAGAATTGACGAATTCGACCACCGATATTATGCAAAAAACGGTGTTAATGAACGGCTATGACGTGAGTAGTCAATTTTCGAGCGGTGCACTCACCGGTGCGATTAAATTCCGTGATCAAGTATTAGATCCAGCACAACAGCAATTAGGTCTTGTTGCCGCGGGTATTGGTCAAGCATTCAATGAACTTCATACTAAAGGGGTAGATTTAAACGGCGCTATGGGCAAAGCGATGTTTACATTTGAGCCAGAGCAAGTTCCTGTTTTTTCAAGTATTGGTAATGCTGGTGGCTACATTAAAGCGACATTTGATCCAGCAACCATGAATCAATTGCAAGCTAGCGATTACCGTTTAGATTATGCCGCGGGTGCATACACCTTGACGCGACTGAGCGACAATACAAAAGTTATGCTACCTACCGGTGGACTACCCACGACCGTGGATGGCATTAATATTACGCAAGTCACTCCGCCTGCGGGTACATCGAGTTTTATTATTCGCCCTACTTACCTAGCGGCAAAAAATATCAACGCGGTCATCACTGACCCAAGAGCCATTGCAGCGTCCAGTACAAGTGGCGATAGTGGTGATAACACCAACGCGCTAGCATTAGCGAGCTTAGAAAATCAAGGGTTGATGTTTGGCGGCAACACAATTGCCCAAACGTATCAAACACTAGTTGCCAAAGTGGGTTCATCGGCAAATGCGGCGAATGTGAGTTTATCGGCACAAAAAGCGCTCAATAATCAAGCTATCGAAGCGCGTGCTAGTTTTGCAGGGGTTAATCTTGATGAAGAAGCCGCGAATTTAATTAAATTTCAAAACGCGTATCAAGCTTCATCACAAGTCATCGCCATTTCGCGCTCACTTTTTGATAGCTTGCTTGGCGCAATTAAATAAATTTAGGAGATCATTATGCGTATTTCAACGGCTTATCCACAGCAATTTAATATTAATTCAATGGCAAATCAGCAAGCGCAATTAACTAACACGCAAGCGAAGATTTCATCAGGACAAAAATATTTAACGCCTTCTGAAAACCCTTCTGCTGCGGCTTATACGCTTGGCTTTAATGAATCGATTTCCCAAACAACACAATATCAAGAAAACATTGCCGCCGCCAATCAACGCCTTGGCTTAGAAGAAACGACCTTAACCAATGTCACAGACACCATTCAACGCTTACAAGAATTAGGGTTACAAGGCGTCAGTGATTCAGGTAATTCAACCATTTCACGCAGTGCGATTGCGGCGGAATTTGATCAACTCAATGATCATCTTTTAAGTTTAGCCAATACGCGTAACGCGAATGGTGAATATATTTTTGCCGGCACCAAATCAACGACGATGCCTTATAGTAAAGTTGTCGCTGACCCTAATGCGCCTACAACCAGCACACCTGCTCCTGCATTTACTTACGCTGGCTCAACTGCGCAACGTGTGATTCAAATTGGTGTATCTCGCACCATTTCCGACGGTGATACGGGCGCAGCAGTTTTTGGTTCAACACAAGACGGTCAGTCCATTTTTGATGCGATTAAAAATTTCTCTGATGAATTAAAAGCAGACAAACCGACATTGGAAACCTTGCAACGTATCGACGACGCAATGGTAAGAGTATCCACTATTCATTCCAACATCGGTGCGCGTCAAAATGCCCTTGATCGTCAAAAAGCCACCAATGATGATTTTATTCTCAATACAAAAACAGCGCTTTCTAATGTAGCGGATTTGGATATGGCGGACGCGATTACTAAATTGAACGCGCAACAAACCTCTCTGCAAGCAGCGCAACAATCATTTGCAAAAGTACAAGGCATGAGTTTGTTTAAATATTTGTAATCATCATATTGTTGAGCATCTTAGGTCATTTTATTGCTGTTGTAGACAAGATTATCGTCAATACGCAACCAAAATAACAGTTATGCTTAACACGGTAATCAAACATACTGTACTATTTGCGCAGTATTTTTAATTACTCAGGAGAAAATAATGGTAAGCATTCTTGCGGTTGATGATTCAGCTTCAATGAGAAAAATGGTGTCTTTTACATTAAAAACCGCTGGTTATGAAGTTCAAGAAGCCGAGGATGGTGTGGATGCCCTTGAAAAAGCAAAAGCACACACGTTTGATTGTATCGTCACTGATGTCAATATGCCAAATAAAGATGGTATTACGTTAATCCGTGATCTTCGGCAATTGTCGCAGTATAAGTATGTGCCAATGCTACTTTTAACCACGGAATCGAGTGTTGAAAAAAAGCAGGAAGGCAGAGCGGCTGGGGCAACAGGTTGGATGGTCAAACCATTTAATCCCGATCAACTTTTGAAAACGCTCTTAAAAGTGTTAGATTAGCAGACTCAATCGTAACGCAATTTAATTCACTTAACACATAAGGAAAAGACCATGTCCGTTGATATGACACAGTTTCATGCTGAACTTTTTGAAGAATGTCTTGGTTACTTAGACACAATGAAAACGGATTTAGAAAGCATCGATTTGAATGCTTTCGATGCTGACAAAATGAATACCATTTCGCGTGGCGCACATACCATCAAAGGAGATTGCGCTATGTTTGAATTTACGACTGTATCGGATTACGCAAAAATAATGGAAGTCCTGTTAGGTCAAATGCGTGATAAGCATAAAGAAACAAATGCCGTGAACATTGCAGCGATGCTTGATTCTGTTGCTTATGTGCGCACCATGATCACGACATTACAAAATAAAGGGACGCTTGATGATGCCGCAGCGGCTGCGCATAGTGCAAAACTACAGGAAATAATCGTCTAATTTTTCCATTTTTGTGTCGTTTGATGTGAATCAAATAAGGCAAAAACAGACTCCACGCTTAAGATAATTCCTATCTTAAGCGTACTGTTTCTTAATTCAACACTGTCACCAAACAAGCACAGTGTCAACTTTAGTCATGGTTGATTTTCAACCTTTATTTAGTACCATTTTAGGCACACACAACAGGTAAAATTATGTCTATCGATATGTCACAATTTCATCAGGTCTTCTTTGAAGAATGTTTCGAAGGCTTAGAAGCGATGGAATCGGGGTTATTGTCGCTGGATATTGGTGACATTGATCCTGAAGCCATCAATACAATTTTCAGAGCAGCGCATTCTATCAAAGGCGGAAGTGGCACCTTTGGGTTTACCGTAGTGGCAGAGTATACGCACATTATGGAAACATTGCTTGATGAAATGCGTGATGGTCGCCGACAAGTCACCAAGCAAGCGGTTGACGTTCTTTTAGGATCGGTGGATTGTTTGCGTGAAATGTTGACATCCATTCAAAACGAAGAAGAGGTAAATGCGCAAAGTGTCGCGCAACATCAAGCCGCTTTAGAAACTGAATTAAATGGCAGTAGTAGCACCCCATCTGCACCCGCAGTTAGTGCAGCACCGCCCGTTGCCGCTTCTGTTGAAGAAGAGGAGGAAGAGCCTGAAATAGAAGAAGAACAAGGCTGGAAAATTTCGTTCTGCCCTTATCTAAATCTACTTAGAACAGGTAATGATCCCGTTCGTTTATTTCGTGAACTTAGCGCACTTGGACAATTAACCGCAAATGTTAATATCCAAGACATACCAAATTTCAATGAACTTGATCCTGAAGAATGCAATATTTCATGGGAACTGGTTTTAGTTGGTGACATTGCTGAGAGCGCAGTGCGTGAAATTTTTAGCTGGGTTGAAGAAGACTGCGAACTCGAACTCTCCCCCTTAGCTAAACCTAAAAAGAAAAAGAAACCCAAAGCAGCAGCGCCTGCACTTATTGCCTCTCCCGTTGTGGCAGAAACGAAAGACGTTGCAAGCGCAGCTGTTGTTGCACCGCCCCCGACTACCGTTGTTAAAAAAGTGCCAACGGAAGCGGAAGCCGCAAAAAACGCACCCAAAGCATCAAGCTCTATTCGCGTTGATACAGACAAAATCGATACGCTCATTAATATGGTGGGAGAAGTTGTTATTACCCAATCCATGCTGGGGTTAATTGGTGAAAACTTTACCATGGACAAAGTGGGTCAACTCAAACGTGGTTTAGCGCAACTTGAACGCCATACACGCGATTTGCAACAAAGTGTGATGAATATTCGAATGCTACCGATTAGCTTTGTATTCAGTCGTTTTCCGCGACTTGTACACGATATCAGCACGAAATTAAATAAAAAAATTACGCTTAAACTGGTCGGTGAAAATACCGAAGTCGATAAAGCCGTGGTGGAATTAATTAACGATCCGCTGGTGCATTTAATTCGTAACAGTTTGGATCATGGTATTGAAATGCCCGCTGAACGTATTGCTGCAGGTAAACCTGAAACAGGTACTATCGAGCTTAAAGCGTATCATCGTGGTGGTCACATCGTTATCGAAATTATCGATGACGGTCGTGGCATGGATAAATCAAAATTACTCGCTAAAGCCATTGAAAAAGGATTAGTTGAAGAATCGGCGATTATGACCGATAAACAAATACTCGAGTTAATTTTCATGCCTGGTTTCTCAACTGCTGAACAATTGAGCGATATTTCAGGGCGTGGCGTTGGTATGGACGTGGTACGTCGTAATATTCAGTCACTTGGTGGCAACATCGATATTATTTCCGAATTAGGAAAAGGGTCTACCATCGCCATTCATTTACCCTTAACACTGGCAATTTTGGATGGACAATCCGTTGCGGTGGGTGATGAAACGTATATCGTGCCGCTGGTTTCCATTATTGAGTCCATCAATATCACGGAAAAAATGCTCAATAAAGTTGCCGGCAAGGGTGAAACATTTAAATTACGCAATGAATATTTACCTATTATTCGTATGCGCGAAATTTTCAATGTCAAATCAGGCGCGGCAACAAAACCCAATGAAGGCGTCATTGTTGTGGTTGAAGGACAAGGCGCGTTATGTGGCTTTTTAGTAGATGAATTACTTGGACAACAGCAAGTCGTTATTAAATCGCTCGAAGCGAATTATCGACGTGTGGAAGGGGTTTCTGGCGCGACTATTTTAGGTGATGGTTCGGTTGCGTTGATTCTTGATGTCCCTGGTTTAGTCCGTTTATCGGTTTGCTAATTTTCCTAACACTCAATTTAAAAGAACAGTCGTCATGACAGAAAAAAACGAAATAGACGCGGTTGAGAATGAAACCGGTGCAAAAAGAAATTCTGACACGTCAAATATTATTCAATATTTAAGTTTTGTTTTAGGTAAAGAAGAATATGGTGTAGACATTCTACGCGTCCAAGAAATTCGCAGTTGGGAGCCCGTTTCACGCGTTCCAAATGTCCCTTTTTATGAAAAAGGCGTGGTGAATTTACGCGGTGCTATCGTTCCTATTATTGATTTGCGCGAGCGATTTAGTTTAAGTAAACCCGAATATACACCTCTCACCGTCGTCGTTGTGTTGCAAACAGGCAGTGGGAGTCATACACGAATCATGGGGGTTGTTGTCGATTCGGTTTCAGATGTGATTAGTATTGAACGTACTGATATACAAAGCGCACCTGATTTTGGCACCAAAGTCAGCAATGAATTCATTAATGGTTTAGTGTCTGTCAATGAGCGCATGGTAATGCTACTTGACGTAGATAAATTATTACTATTGGAAGTCTTAGAACAAAACGATTATTAATCACTTATCCTAATTTTACTTTTTACTGGACAACGTCACAATGAAAATCAATATGCCAATCACGAATAATGAAGTCGTGATGAAATCAAATACTATTCTTGTGACACGCACAGATTTAAAAGGGGTTATTACTTTTGCTAACGACGCATTTGTTGATATCAGTGGTTATAGTCGTGAAGAATTGATTGGGTCAAGTCACAATATCGTTCGCCACCCTGAAATGCCAGCCGCCGCTTTTGAAGATATGTGGCGCACATTAAAACAAAATCGCCCATGGCAAGGCATGGTGAAAAATCGAACAAAATCAGGCGATTTTTATTGGGTCAACGCTAATGCGATGCCCCTTTTTGAAAATAATGCGGTAAAAGGCTATTTATCGGTTAGATTAACGCCTAGTCGCGCTGAAATTGATGCGGCAAATCAACTGTATCGCAAAATCAATGCAAAAGAAGCCACGCTCCATCCAACCGGATTAGCCGCTGCTCGTAAGTTTTTATCTGAAATTTCACTGGGTAAAAAATTAGCTATTGCCTGCACATTGTTAATGCTGCCAAATATACTCCTACTGCGTGAATTACTGTCTAGTGAGAGTTATTTACTGATTGGTGCTTTGGGTGTCAGCACCTTAATCGCATTTTGGATTATGGCTCACGTCACGCAATCCACTCGGAATTTTTTTGTATCGGCTGTTCATGAGTTATTTCGTCTTAGTGTAAATGAGTTTAGCCCTCCCCTCAATTTGACACGCAATGATCAATTTGGTGATTTATTTCGCGGTATTTACGTTGCAGGGGTCAAACTCGGTGATGATATTGCCCAAGCAAAACAAGCCAATTCTAATTCACTGCGCATTATTCAAGGCTTAAAATACGCTGAATGCAGTATTTTAATTACGAATGCGAATTCAGAAATTATTTTTGTCAATCAAGCCGCAGAACAGTTGTTTTTACGAGCTGAAAAAGATATTCAAACCGCTATTCCCAGTTTTAGCGTTCAAAAACTCTTAGGCTCACCTATTGATATTTTCCATAACGTGCCCGCCTTGCAAAAAGAGGCGCTTGATAAATTGCAAGACTCTAAAACCAGTCAATTTGACTTAGCCGGTCATACCATGCAGTTAACCGTAAAACCTGTTTTTGAAGTCAATAGGGAACGCATTGGCTATGTCGCGGAGTGGTTAGATCGGACGACAGAAGTTAAAATCGAAGGTGAAATTGAGCATTTAGTTCGTGCCATTAAACAAGGCGATTTAGGAAAACGCATTAATCTCAATGACAAAAATGGTTTTATGAAATCATTGTCTACAAACATTAATGAGTTAACCGATGTAATTGAAAACGTCTTCAATGATATCAATCATATTATTGCTAAACTCGCCGAAGGGGATTTGACGAACAGTATTCATTCGGATTATCAAGGCATTTATGCGCAATGCAAAGATAATATGAATGACGCTATTGTAAAAATTAGCGAATTTATTATACAAATTCGTGAAGCTGCCGACTTTGTCAATACGTCTTCACAAGAAATGGCAAGTGGTAATAATAATTTATCCAATCGCGTAGAACAGCAAGCTGCCAGCTTAGAAGAAACGGCAGCCAGTATGCAAGAGTTATCCAGTACAGTTGTGAGCAACGCAGAAAATACAAAAACAGCAACCGTTGTTGTAAAATCAGCCGCAGAAGTAGCTGAAAAAGGCGGCGAAGTCGTCAAATCAGCGATTGCCGCGATGCAAGCCATTAACGAAAGTAGTAACCGCATTGCCGAAATTATCGGTGTAATTGATGAAATTGCATTCCAAACTAATTTGCTTGCGCTCAACGCGTCCGTTGAAGCGGCTCGTGCAGGTGAACAAGGTCGCGGTTTCTCTGTGGTTGCAACAGAAGTGCGTAATTTAGCACAGCGTAGTGCCACAGCGGCAAAACAAAGTAATGAATTGATTCAAAATAGTGTACAAGAAGTGCGCTCAGGTACGGCATTTGTGAATGAAACTGGCGCGGCATTGATGGAAATTGTAGACAGTATTATTCATGTTGGCACCATTGTGGGACATATTACCTCTGCGAGTAATGAACAATCGGCGGGAATTAGTCAAGTGAACCAAGCTGTGTCACAAATGGACGATATCACGCAGCAAAATGCTGCCTTAGCAGAACAAGCTGCCGCAGGAAGTATGGCAATGAGTGAACAAGCTGCGAAAATGACACATTTACTCAATTTCTTTAAAATCAACGGTAAATCGCCCGCTGCGTTTTCAGCTAAGGCAAAATTGGCAACATCAAAACCCGCGGCAAATGTTCAATCTGCCGCCAACTCAAAAGTGGCTGTCAATGCCAGTTTTGATGAGTGGGAAGAATTTTAAGTTTATCCGTGCTAAGGCCAAAATAGACAACCCGTAGGAAATAACACATGAAAGTCGATGCAGTAAATAGTAAACAAGTTGAGCAATTTTTGACTTTTGAACTTGCCAGTGAGGTTTACGGTGTAGAAATTTTAAAAGTCCAAGAGATTAGAGGATGGGAGCCCGTGCGCGTTATTCCCAATACGCCCTCTTTTATCAAAGGCGTTTTAAATTTACGAGGCTCCGTCATTCCTATCGTGGATCTACGCGAACGTTTTTCACTCGAGCACACCGAGTACACCCCCAAAACGGTGGTTATTGTGCTGTGCATTAAACACCGTCGTAATGAGTCATTTGTCATGGGCATTGTTGCCGATGCCGTATCAGATGTTCTCGATATCAAAATTGATGAGATTAAAAGAGCGCCCAATTTCGGTACGCAACTCGACACGCGCTATATGCGCGGTATGCACGTTTATAAACAAAATATGATTATGTTGCTCGATGTCGATAAGTTGCTCAATCCTGACGAAGTGGACGATATTGAAGCCATTTCTGACATAGGAAGTTTTGAATAATGCCACGCGTTGTTGCAATCATTAATCAAAAAGGTGGCGTGGGCAAAACTACCACGACAACCAATCTGTGCCACGCGCTGGCAGAGATAGGTAAAAAAGTGACCCTAATTGATTTTGATCCACAAGGTCATTTAGGTATTTCGTTTGGTGTAACGTCACGCGATGTTACCGGTATTGATTTAGCCTTAATTAAAGAAAAAAACATCGAAGAACAGATTATTTCTGTACGCGACAATATACAGCTTATTGCCGCTGGCTCTAAACTAAAAGATATTGAACAAATGGCAGGTGCTGGCGCACCGCGTGGTGTTATGTTGCGTGATGCCCTGCGTGGTCGATTAGCGGATCAAGATTTTGTCTTTATTGATTGCCCCCCTTCATCGGGGTTATTAGTCGCCAATGCGCTGATTGCCACCTCTGAAGTGTTGATTCCCATGACCAGTGATTTTCTTGCGCTACAAGGACTTTCACATTTGATGAACACAATCAAGCGGTTTGAAGGGGCATTAAAAAAACAGTATAAAATTTCTGTGGTGATTTCGCGTTATGTGTCTACACGCCGAATTTCAGACCAAGTGCTCACTGTTTTGTTAAACCATTTTCCAAATCAAATACTGAGCACTGTCATTCGTGAAACAGCGCTGCTTGCTGAATGCCCAAGTTTTGGGCAAACCATTTTTGAATACAGTCCAAAAAGCCGCTCGGCAAGAGATTTTCGTAGCCTTGCACAGGATTTTCTTGAAAACAGAGTGATGAGAGATGACAACAGATAATTTAATTGGTTACGATCCCCTTGCTTGGATGGAAGGTGAAGAAATTGGTGAAAACCCTGCCGTACCTGCCCAAGAAGACATTGCAGTGAGTGAAGCCGATAATACGCCAATCCTCGATACCGACGCGCTGGTCGAATTAGTGGAAAGTGAAGAACCCGAACCCATTATCGAAACCAAAACAAAAACCAAAACAAAAGCGAAAAAAGCCGTCGCTGAGGCAAAAAATGGCAGTGATGTAGCGGAAATGGACGAAACGTTAGCCACGTTGCCAGAAGTTATTGTGGCGGAAGATGAACCAACGCTTGATATCAGCGATACTGAGAATAATGAAGCAACCGACGATGCACCGAGTGTTGACGTTGAGCTCATTACTGAAAATGACCAATCCGATCATGGTGATAGTGATATTGACGACAGTCAAACAAACGATGACGATGCGGTTGACATGTCGATAGAAACACAAGAGTCGCCTAGCGACGCAGACACCAACATTATTGATGTGATAATTGAAGAAGAAACGCAAATCGAAATTGATAACATTGACCCAATCATTAGACTCAATTCTGATGCCACTATTAAGGGCATCGTTGATCTCTATCAACAAGTTAAACGTGTATTGGATTTTCACGATATTATTGAAATCAACGCAGTCGAAGTAACTACCGTTGATACGGCAACCTTGCAACTGTTGGTATCATTGAAAAAAGAAGAAAAACGGTCAAATAAAACGATTAATATCACCTCGCCTTCATCACGTTTTCTTGAATCAGTAAAATTACTTGGTTTGCTAAGTGTACTTGATCTTGCAGAGGGTTGATTGCGATAAGTTAACAGGAGATACACAATAAAATGGCAATTGTAGAAAAAGAGCGTGAGTTTAAATTTACGGTTGACGATTTTAATATCTTACGAAAATTATCAAACGACCATTCAGGAATTCAAGCGCCTGATGAGCGATTTGATATGTTTTATTCTCGACTGTCAAAACGTGTTCGTAAATTAGGACTGCCGGATTTCAACGCATATTGCGATTATTTACAATCAAATCACGACGACGAATTTACCCAATTCATTAACGCGATTACCACGAATTTGACCTCTTTTTTTCGTGAACAGCATCATTTTGATTATTTGCGCGATGTGGTTGTCCCTGAATTGTTAATACGCAATAAACAGACAAAACAAATTCGTGTCTGGTCAGCGGGTTGCTCAACAGGCGAAGAACCGTATTCAATTGCCATCACGCTACTCGATGCGGTGCCTCGTGATTGGGATATTAAAATTCTGGCAACTGATTTGGATACGAATGTATTGCAAACCGCCGCTGAGGGCATTTACACACAAGACCGTGTAGCGGATTTACCTACCGACATTTTAAAACGTTGGTTTATGCGAAATAAATCCTCGTCAAATCACGTCAAGGTAAAGTCCGCATTACAAGAGATTATTCAGTTTAAGCAGTTGAACTTAATGAATGAGTGGGCGATGAAAATACCCTTTGACGTCATTTTTTGCCGAAATGTTATCATTTACTTTGATCGTGAAACAAAAACAGCGCTGGTAAAACGTTATGCTAATATGCTATCGAGTAAATCGTGGTTGTTCATCGGTCACTCCGAGTCGCTCAACCAAATTTGCAGTGAATTCAAATTAGTATCGACCACCTGTTATCAAAAAAATATATAAAATGGATCAAAGTCAACTTACTACCCCCTCAATTCGAGGCTTTGAGCACGTTACACGCTACATGGATCACGATCATGGCATAATCGCAGCAAAAATTTTGCCTGGTGAATATTATGTCACCGCTGAAAATGAAATGATTACTACCGTGCTGGGCTCTTGTATTTCAGCGTGTGTGCGCGATAGAGAAATTGGTTTAGGCGGCATGAATCATTTCATGCTTCCCGATACCAATAAAATGAAAATGCAGCAAGGTAGCGATGCGCTCATTGGTAACGCGAATCGTTACGGCAACTTTGCCATGGAACATTTAATTAACACGATTTTGTCGAATGGCGGCAAACGTAAAAATTTAGAAGTGAAAGTCTTTGGTGGTGGAAAAATTATTCCTACCCTAAGTGACGTGGGTGAACGTAATATCCAGTTTGTCTTAGAGTACATTGATCAAGAGGGTTTAGTGCTTTTATCTCAAGATTTAGGCGATATTTATCCACGAAAAGTGATTTATTTTCCTAAAACGGGAAAAGTGGGCATGAAAAAGGTGCAAGACCTTCATCACGACACCATTGCACATCGTGAACGTCAATATTTAACCAATATTAAAAATCTACCTATTGAAGGTGATGTTGAGTTATTTTAACCATACAAAACTGAATCTTAGAGTTGAAAATGAAAAAAATAAGCGTTTTGATTATTGACGATTCCTTGTTAATTAGAAAAGTGTTAACGTCCATACTCAGTACGGCTCCCGATATTGAAGTCGTTGGGGCGGCGGAAGATCCGCTCATTGCAAGGGACATGATTAAGCAATTAAATCCCGATGTCCTAACGCTTGATATTGAAATGCCACGCATGAATGGCATTACGTTTTTGCGAAATTTAATGCGATTGCGCCCCACCCCCGTCATTATGATTTCGATGCTAACGGAATGTGGCGCAGAGGCTACGCTTGACGCGCTCGCATTAGGCGCGGTGGATTTTGTGGCAAAACCGCGAATGGATACCGAAAGTACCCTTAACGATTACGCCAAAGAAATTATTTCAAAAGTTCGTATTGCGGCAAAAACAAACGTAAAAGGTATTTCGTCGAGTCCAGCGCAAGAAACAGCGCCGATTGTGAAACAAATACCGTCCATCAAAAAAGCACCGATTACGGATTTTAAAAAAATTATTACACTCGGTTCTTCAACGGGTGGCACGGAAGCCATTAAAGTGGTGATGAAAAGTATGCCAGCGGACAGTCCACCGATACTTATTACGCAGCATCTCCCCGCCGCGTTTAGTGAATCGTTTGTCAAGCATATTGATTTAATTACGGAGATGAAAGCAAGCATTCCAGTCAATGGGCAAGTGGTTGAATGGGGAAATATTTACCTTGCTCCGGGTGATCGACACATGGCTGTTGTGCGCAATAAAACGCAGTATGTCATTGAATTACACGATACCGAGCCAGTCAATCACCATAAACCCGCTGTCGATGTGCTTTTTCACTCTGCCGCACAAGCCGCTGGCGATAATGCGGTATGCGTTTTGCTTACAGGAATGGGAGCCGATGGCGCAGCAGGTATGCAAGCGATGCACGCATTAGGCGCAAAGACCATCGTTCAAAATGAAGCCACAAGCGTTGTGTGGGGAATGCCTGGTGCTGCGTTTAAATTGGGCTGTGCAGATCATGTTCTGCCACTAGAGGATATTGCCGCTAAAATTTTGACGTTAATTAAAGGTTTGCGCTAATCCACGCGAAGGAATTACTTGTTATCACTGGCTTTACGCTATTATTTTTCAGGCACAACCACTCAGAACATTATGAACAGTCAAACCAAATCACAATTTATTGCTGTTGCTTCAATCACATCGGAACTCAGTGCCGTCATGGTTGTCGCCAAAGAAATTTCACTCGCCGCAGCGAATGCAAAAGCCATTGCGTTTCGCGCGGGCGATAAAGCAAAAGGGTTTCAACCTATTACTGATTTTATCAATGAACTTGCCAAAGAAACCATTGAACTTGTCACTAAAATTAACGTGTATGCCATTCTGCTTTATCGCTTAACCGTTGACGAATATAGACGCACAGCCGCCTATAATCGTTTTGAGCAAGCATCAAAATTAGCAAATGCCAACGGCGCACGTTACGGTGACTCGATGCAAGAGCCTACCACGCACGCAAAAACCGTTATGCAAGATTGTCAGCGTCAATTTAAACGCGATGTCACGCAATTACTCGGACAACTTGAAGCGGTTATGCACCATGCTCGCGCCGCACGCGTTATTGCCGCCAACTCGCGTATTGAGGCTTCTCAAGCGGGTGAATATCTACAAAGTCTACAAGCCGTTGCTGAAAGTGTTGATAAAGCAGCGCATACCATTCACGACAATGTACAACGTTGCCGAATTGCATTATCTATTTATCGAAACAGTTAACTGGCTATAAGGAGCCTTAGCGCATGAAAATGACCAAAATTTATGAGGGAGCGCACCAATGGGTAATGTTTGGGCGCGACGAGAATAAACCCGATAATATTATCGACAGCAACCAGTACATTGTACGCACAGCCAATAAATGTTTATTACTCGAACCCGGTGGTACAGAATTATTTGCGCCCATGATGGCAGCGGTACTGCATCATGCGCCTGTTGAGCAAATTACGGATTTATTTGCGTCACATCAAGACCCTGACGTCATTTCTTCGTTGGGTTTGTGGGATCAAGCATTGTCGAATGCGAAATTGCACGCCCCTGCCCTATGGGAAGGCTATATTCGCCATTTCGGCTGCGAATCCATTGAATATGTACCGATTCCCGATAATGGGGAAACCATCAAATTAGAATCCGTTGAATTGCAAATTATTCCCGCGCATTATCTCCACTCGCCTTGCAACTTCCATGTTTACGATCCACAAGCGAAAATTCTTATGACAGGCAGTGTAGGTTCAGCATGGGAAAGCGCGGGAGCGCCTGTTTTTGTTGAGCGTTTTGACACACACGTTGAAAAGATGCGTTATTACCATCAACGTTGGATGCCATCAAATCAAGCTAAACGCGCATGGATTGATCGTGTTAGAAATTTGGATATCGATATTATTGCTCCACAACACGGTCGGATGTTCAAAGGTGATGATGTGAAACGTTTTTTGGATTGGTTTGATGCGCTACAGGTGGGCACTGGCATTTAGATTTTTTTCGTGTAGTTGTTTTGCTAAAATGGGAAAACCGCTTGATTACTAGAATCGTCAGGCGGTTTACTTTTAGGCGG
>OMIH01000075.1 GCA_900299045.1 Methylococcaceae bacterium | reverse complement strand
GCAGCGTCAGATGTGTATAAGAGACAGGTGTATCAGGCGGGCATTTTGCGGCAGGTTTGGGTACGGTTGAGCTGACAGTTGCGTTGCATTATGTTTTTGATACGCCAAGCGACAAGTTGGTTTGGGATGTTGGGCATCAAGCTTATCCTCACAAAATTTTGACAGGTCGTAAATCCCGTATGACCACTATTCGCTCAAAAGACGGTGTATCAGCCTTTCCCACGCGAAGTGAAAGTGAGCACGATGCGTTTGGTGTGGGTCATTCAAGTACATCGATTAGCGCTGCGCTAGGAATGGCTATTGCGGCGGGTTTGAAAGGGGAGGATCGCCAAATGGTTGCCATTATTGGCGATGGTAGTATTACGGGGGGCATGGCGTATGAGGCAATGAATCATGCGGGGGCTATTGATGCCAATTTACTTGTTATTTTAAATGACAATGATATGTCTATCTCACCGCCTGTTGGGGCGATGAGTAATTATTTGACAAAAATTTTATCGAGTCGTCTTTATTCGTCTATGCGCGAAGAAAGTAAAAAAGTACTTAGCAAAATGCCCACGGTGTGGGAGCTGGCAAGACGCACGGAAGAGCATATCAAAGGCATGGTGGTACCGGGAACACTATTTGAAGAAGTAGGGTTTAACTACATCGGTCCTATTGATGGACATGATATTGATATGCTCGTATCCACGCTGGAAAATTTGAAGCATATTTCAGGTCCTCGTTTTTTACATGTCGTGACGAAAAAAGGGAAAGGTTACGCCCCTGCTGAAAAAGACCCGCTTGGGTATCACGGTGTCCCCGCTTTTGATCATAAACTCGATTACCTGCCCAAAGCGCCACCATCACATCCAACCTACACGGAAGTGTTTGGGCAATGGCTTTGTGATATGGCAGCGAAAGATTCACGTTTACTTGGTATCACACCTGCTATGCGTGAGGGATCAGGTCTTGTAAAGTTTTCTGAGCAATTTCCCGAGCGCTATTTTGATGTCGCCATTGCCGAGCAACACGCTGTGACGCTTGCTGCTGGTCATGCGTGTGAGGGGGCAAAGCCTGTTGTAGCAATTTATTCTACTTTCCTACAACGTGCGTATGATCAACTGATTCATGATGTTGCACTGCAAAATTTAGATGTTCTCTTTGCTCTGGATCGCGCTGGATTAGTTGGACCTGATGGACCAACACATGCGGGAAGTTTTGATTATAGTTTTTTGCGCTGCATTCCCAATATGGTGTTAATGGCACCTGCTGATGAAAATGAATGCCGTCAAATGTTGACGACGGGCTTTTTATATAACGGGCCTGCGGCTGTTCGTTACCCACGCGGTAAAGGTGCGGGTAGTGCCGTTGATAGCGCGTTGACATCGCTGGAAATAGGTAAAGCCAGTATTGTACACACAGGCAGCCGAATTGCTTTTTTAGCGTGGGGTAGCATGGTCATTCCTGCATTGACTGTTGGTAAACAACTTGCCGCAACGGTTGTGAATATGCGTTTTATTAAACCCCTTGATGAGGCGTTGCTCTTAGAGTTGGCAAAAACATACGATGTGTTTGTCACCGTAGAAGAAAATGTCTTGGCAGGAGGGGTAGGGAGCGCTGTCAATGATTTTCTGCAAGCAAATAAGATTTTAATGCCTGTTTTGAATCTTGGATTGCCCGATTATTTTGTTGAACAAGGTACGCGCGAAGAATGTTTAGCGCAATGCGGTCTTGATACGCAAGGTATTCTGGCAAGTGTTGAAGCCTTTTGCGCATAAATGATGATACAAGAAAAAGCCCATACCCCTATGATGCAGCAGTATTTACGCGTCAAAGCCGAGCATCCCGATACGCTCGTGTTTTATCGTATGGGCGATTTTTATGAGTTATTTTTTGATGATGCAAAAAAAGCCGCTCAACTACTCAATATTACGCTGACGAGTCGAGGGCAATCAAACGGTGAGCCTATTGCAATGGCCGGCGTTCCGCACCATGCGGCTGAGGGGTATATTGCGAAGCTTTTAAGGGAGGGAGAGTCTGTTGCATTGTGTGAGCAAATTGGCGATCCTGCAACGAGCAAGGGACCCGTTGAGCGGAAAGTAGTGCGTATTGTGACGCCTGCAACAGTAACCGATGATGCATTACTAGATGAGCACCAAGACAATTTACTTGTTGCCATTTGTTGGCTTAAGGGGCAATACGGTATAGCGAGTTTAGATGTAACGAGTGGGCGTTTTTTGCTTCAGCAAGTAGATAGTGAAGATGCGCTAATTAACGAAGTGGCGCGATTAAATCCAGCGGAGTTATTGTTTAGTGAAGATTTTGCACTGTCGCAAGTGCTTAAGCAACGTCATGGGTTATGTCGTCGCCCTGCATGGCATTTTGAAGCTGATAGTGCGCGTGAGCGTTTACTAGCGCAATTCAAAGCAACCGATTTAACGGGTTTTGGTTGTGAGCAATTGCGTATTGCGGTTGCGGCAGCGGGTGCATTACTGCAATACATCAAAGATACGCAGCAAAGTGCATTACCGCACATTCAAGGGATTCGTGTGGAAAGCAGTGAGGATTGTATTTTACTTGATGCGGCTAGTCGACGAAATTTAGAGCTGGATACGCATCCTTCAGGAGAGATGAAATATACCCTTTTTGGTGTGCTTGATAGTACCGTGACAGCGATGGGCGGGCGTTGTTTACGTCGTTGGCTAAATCGCCCCTTGCGCAATCACTCGGTTTTAACACATCGTTATGCCAGCATTGAAAGCTTGCTTCATCTTCGCCTTTACCAAGAAATACAAAATCGATTACGCCATATTGGTGATATTGAGCGAATTAGCTCGCGTATTGCAATCAAAACCGCGCGTCCAAGAGATCTTATTGTTTTGCGTGACAGTCTTGCAGCGTTGCCTGCCTTGCAGCAACTTCTATCAGCACAAGATAACCCACAGTTATTAACATTAAGTCACGATATTCATTTGCAACCTGATACGGTTGAATTATTGTATCGTGCAGTCATTGATAATCCACCTGTATTAATTCGAGATGGGGGTGTTATTGCAAGTGGTTATCATCAAGAACTTGATGAACTACGCAATTTAAGCCAAAACGCGGATCAATTTTTACTCGATATGGAGCAACGCGAGCGCACGGCAACAGGGATTAATACGTTAAAAGTTAGCTACAATCGTATTCATGGCTATTATATTGAAATTTCACATTTACACGCAGAAAAAATCCCCGCGCATTATCGACGCAAACAAACGCTAAAAGGTGCAGAGCGCTACATCACTCAAGAGCTCAAAGTATTTGAAGACAAAGTGCTTAGTGCGCGTGAAAAAGCGTTAACCTTTGAGAAATTTCTCTATGAACAATTGCTCGATATTGTGGCGCTTTCCGTTCCATCACTTCAAAAATGTGCTGATGCACTCGCTGAACTGGATGTGTTGAGTTGTTTTGCGCAACGCGCTGAAGCCTTAAATTTAACGCAGCCAATCTTAACAGAGAAAGCAGGTATTCATATTGAAGGTGGACGTCATTTAGTGGTTGAACAAATAGCCAAAACGCCATTTGTACCCAATGATCTCGTGTTTTCTTCACAGCGCCGTATGTTAATTGTTACGGGACCTAATGCAGGCGGGAAAAGTACGTTTATGCGTCAAACCGCTTTAATGGTGCTGATGGCGCATATTGGTTGTTATGTGCCCGCCAAAAATTTTATTTGTGGTGAAATCGATAAAATTTTCACGCGTATTGGTGCGTCAGATGATTTGAGTAGTGGTCGTTCAACTTTTATGGTGGAAATGGCTGAAACGGCAAATATTCTGCATAACGCCACAGCCAAAAGTTTGATTTTAATTGATGAAATTGGTCGCGGAACTAGCACTTTTGATGGTTTATCTTTAGCATGGGCGTGCGCGGATTATCTAGCGAAAGAAACGAAGGCTTATACCTTATTTGCAACGCATTATTTTGAGTTAACAGCACTTTCAGATCAGCATCGCAGTATTCATAATGTGCATTTAGATGCTGTTGAGCATGGCGATACCATTATTTTTTTACACGCTGTTAAAGAAGGGCCAGCGAGTCAGAGCTACGGTTTACAAGTCGCGTCGCTTGCAGGTGTTCCACGCTGTGTTATTGAAAAAGCGAAAACAAAATTAGGTGAGCTTGAAATGCACGCATACAGTGAACAACAGGTTAAGCGTGGCTCAGATCAAATTGATTTATTTGTTTCACAGGCTGAGAACCCCGTACTTGCCTTGCTTGAAGATGTGCGGGCTGATGATTTATCGCCCAAGCAAGCACTGGAATTGGTATATCGCTTAAAGCAGCTGGTTTAGTGTGATGAAAACAATTCAGTGGATAGTGATTATTGGATTGCTTGCGTTGACTGCCGGTATGGGCGTGCGCATGTATATGCAATGGCAAATGGATAAAGAGCCTCAATTACTCACTGAATTTTCGTTTCCAGATAGCACCACTAGGCTTCGTACCTCAAATGAATGGCAAGGTAAAATAATGGTACTCAATTTTTGGGCGACATGGTGTCCGTCATGTTTAAAAGAAATTCCCGCTTTTATGGCGCTGCAATCTCGGTATGGCGTTGAAAAAGTACAGTTTGTGGGGATTGCGCTTGATGATTTGGCGGCAGTCAACGCGTTTCAGGAAGAAACAGACGTGAATTATCCTCTACTGATTGCAGGGGACTGGGCGGGTTTTGCTTTAGCAAAAAAATTGGGCAATATCATGGGTGCAATTCCTTATACGGTTGTGGTAAATTCTGCAGGGATAATTATTTATCGACACATGGGGGAATTGTCAGCAAGCGAATTAAATTCCGTGGTTGAACCTTTGCTTTGATATCACATTATTAACACTTAATTTTAATTGGAAACAATATGGCAACTTGGCTAGAAACTTGTGCAAAACAACTCACGCGCTTAGAAAAAACCTCGGTGTTATCAGATAAACTTATTACGTTAAGTAATAAAACGGGTGTTGATATATCGCCTGAAATGCAGCAAAAACTTGAAATTGAACACGCACGTCTAAATCGTCAACTTGAGCGTTTACGGGCAAATCGTTTTGAAGTTGCTGTGATTGGACTTGAAAAAGCAGGTAAAAGTGCGCTTCTCAATGCGTGGCTTGGGCAAGAGATTTTACCGTCAGCACGCGAGCGTTGTACGTTTACGAGTACAGAAATTTGGTCTGCACAAACCGAGCAAGATCAACTGCTCTCCATTCAATATTACAGTCGAGAAGAAATTGGCACATTGCAACAACAGCGTCAACTTGCATTAGCTGGAAAGTTACTTAGTGATAAAGAAAAGAAAGAAATTCAAGAAGATTACAACGATACAGAAAAAAATCTCAATGCCATTTATGAATTTACTAAGCTCAAAAATGGGTTTAAACAAAGTTTCTTAGATATTGGTGAAATTAGCGATTTACTGCAATCGGCTATTTTTAAAAATCGTGCTCAGTCGCTTGCCATTAAACGTATTCAATTAAAAACAGTGCGTCTGCGTAGTGATCGTGACATTATTTTCCATGATGTTCCAGGGTTTAATTCAGGCATTGTAATGCACGCAGAGCAAGCGATTGATCGTTTGCGTAATTGTGATGCCATTATTTACGCTAAAGAAATGAAACAGCCGTCAATTACGGGACCTGAAAAAGAGATGTTATTGGTGGCAGATGCGGAAGATCCTAGCTTGCGCGTGTCGGATAAAGTGTTTGTCGTATTAACACAAGCCGATGCGATGGACGACCAAATTGATTTTCGTGATACATTAGCAAAACACAAAACGTTTTGGCCTTCAGTGCCAGAGCGAAGATTATTACCCGTTTGTGCGCGGTCGCACTTAGTTGAATTCGGCATTCCAACTGAGGATACGCAACGACGTTCTAAAAGCGCCGATGATAAAAATAAACTCAAAAAATTAGGCATTCCCGATGGCATGAATGCGCTAAAAGATGCTGTGAATTTTTATATTGATAATGAACGCTCAGGCGTTTTGCAAAAACGCTGTGATTCGTTAGTACACAATACACGTCAATTAGCCACAGATATTTTAGGGAAACTTGAGCCAATTTATGGCACGGTCGCAGAAAATGACCGTCAAGAAGATGATTTGCTTGGCAAAGAGTTTAACCAATGGTGGGGACGTGAATGGCAACGTATTAAGAAAGATTTTGATGTGTGGTATGCGCAGAGCATTCAAGGGCGCAAAGAAGCTGACGCATTGGGCGCTGAACATGAAGAGTTGGCGGCATTGCGTTTAGCGTATGACCAAAAAATTGAAGCGCTACTTTCCAATTTAATTACGGCTCAACCTGATGAGTTGAAACGTATTTATACGGCAGGTGGGACAATCTCGATGCCGGATTCGCGTGAAGGGAATTATAAAATTCGTGAAGAATTGTTTCGTGAAATCCAGAAGAAATTTGAAACGGAATTAACCGATCAACTCGCGCAAGCGCTACAGGCGTTAATTGATCAAATTGTTAGCAAGACACAAACACTACTTTGGGAAACCGAGGACGTACGTCGTAATTTACTGCATTCTCATTTAGATGAAAGCATTGAGCAAGCCCGTATTCGCCACGGATTTCAAGTGTTATTTCTGCGTTTTGGGCGTGTTGCGGTTGAAGCATTTATCGCAAAACCACTACAAGCGCGAGATCGTTTACTTAGCGAACGTGCGGCTGAAATTAAAACGCTAGAAGCGTTTTATCAAGGTACGGATAAGGCGAAGCAAGAGGGCGGGTTGACGCATTATTTACGTTATGGTTTGTGGGCAACCATCAATAAAACTGTTCCAGCAGGGCGCTCACGCAATACAGCAAAGGCAGTGGTTGATGCGGTCTTATCAGAAGCCGTGGCGCCACCAGCAAAAGATATTGAAAGATCCCCTGAGCCGAGCAATTTTGATCAAGTGGTGAATGAAATCAATGGCGATTTAGCCGCACTGCAGGATTATTTAAAAAACAGTGTGTTCTATGCAGCAGGTTTTATTACTTATTGCAATCAGGAATTAGAGCGTATTCGCAATCGATTTAAAGAGATGGAAGATAATGATCGTCAGTGGATTGGCATTATTCGCACTGCTGTCAAATACGAACGCAATCCACTAATTCCTTATAACATTGCACATACACGTCGCGATTTTCAGTTACGTCGTGAACTTGCCATTGAGTTGAAAGATGTTCGTAATAGTTACAGTAATGTGTTTTAAACGATGACAGATACGCAAAATTGTATCGATATTACGCCTTTTTTAAATGAGGATCTGGGCAGTGGCGATATTACAGCGGCGATTATTTCGCCAAATCAACAAGCGACAGCAGAATTATTGACACGAGAGTCGATGGTGTTGTGTGGGCGCGATTGGTTTGATGCCGTATTTCGATATTTAGATGAGCATATTTCAATCGAGTGGCACAGACTTGAAGGTGAGAGAGTGCCATGTAATACAAAAATTTGTACACTCCAAGGTAATGCGCGTGGCATTTTAACGGCTGAACGAACAGCATTGAATTTATTGCAAACGTTGTCGGCTACAGCAACACTAGCAAGAGAATATGCAAACGCAGTGGAAGGCACTCAGTGTAAAGTGCTTGACACGCGAAAAACAATTCCAGGTCTGCGTTTAGCGCAAAAATATGCTGTACGTTGCGGTGGGTGTTTTAATCATCGTATTGGTTTATTTGATGGAGTGCTTATCAAAGAAAATCATATTTTCGCAGCGGGCTCTATTGATAACGCTGTAAAAATAGCGCGTAAACAAAGTGATGCGCCTGTTGAGGTTGAAGTTGAAAATTTAACTGAGCTAAAAGAGGCTCTCAACGCCGCGCCTGATCGTATTATGCTTGATAATTTTTCTTTGGATGATTTACGGTTGGCTGTGGATTATGTCGCTGGAGCAGTAGAGCTTGAAGCATCGGGGAATATTGATTTAACGACAATTCGCGCGGTTGCGCAAACGGGTGTCGACTATATTTCTATTGGCGCGTTAACAAAAAATGTCCGCGCCATTGATTTATCTTTGCGGATTCAATTGTAATTTCGGGTTTATTCACAATTTCTATAGGTTGAATTAAGGCACTCGCGTGACATTTTTTGTGCCTTTTCAATTTGATCTGGTGAGAGCTTACTTAACGCGATTTCACGCAATTCGGCTGCTGGTGTGTAACCGTTAGTGGTACTTAGATTAAACCAAACGTAAGCATGGGTGTAATCTTGCACCGCGCCCTGTCCATACGCATACATAACCCCCAAGTTGTATTGTGCGAGGGCATTATTTTTTTCTGCGGCAAGGCGATACCATGTCATGGCTTCTTTATTATTTTGACGAACACCTTGACCTTTTTCGTACATAAAGCCTAAATTTGATTGGGCAAGAGGGTGCTCTTGCTCTGCTGCGAGATGATACCATGCGATGGCTTGTTGATAGTCTTGCATTACGCCTTGTCCATTGCTGTAGAGTAGTCCCAAATTATATTGGGCTGCGGCAACGCCTTGCTGTGCTGCGAGTGTGTACCATTTCACCGCTTCATTGATATCTTGATTAACACCTTCCCCATTTTGGTACATAAACCCCAAATTCGATTGTGCAATCGCATGCCCTTGTTGTGCGGCAAGTAAATACCATTTAACGGCTTCTTTTGCATCTTTAGGAATGCCAAGTCCATTGTCGTACATAAGCGCAAGATTTGCTTGGGCTAGTGAATGCCCTTTTTTAGCGGCAATAAGCCATTGTTTTACGGCTTTTTTGTAGTCCTTACTTTGATATGCCGCCATGCCACTACCAAAATCATCGGCAGTGGAAAGGGTTGAAATCGAAAAAAAGAGAAATACCACGACAATTAAATAACGCATAATGATCTCAACAATATAAAAAATTTTTGTCATTCTAACTGAAAAAAACGCAATTCTTCGTCGAGTTGCGTATATTTTTTATCGTTAATTAAAATATTAAAGAGTGAAGCACAATGAACCCTAATTTAAAACATTTACATCCTTATCCTTTTGAAAAATTAGCACAATTAAAAAAAGGCATTGAGCCTCCAAAAGCTAAATCATGCATTATGCTGTCCATTGGCGAACCCGCGCACGCAACGCCTGAGTTTATCAAAAAAACGCTTATTGATAATCTGCACACCGTGTCAAATTATCCAACTACTAAGGGAATTTTGCCACTTCGTGAAGCAATTTCTCAATGGCTTGAGGGGCGTTTTGCGTGCAAAGTGAATGCTGAAACGCAAGTTCTGCCCGTTAATGGTACGCGTGAAGCACTATTTTCATTTGCACAGTGCGCAGTAGATAATACGACAAATCCGCTAGTCGTCATGCCTAATCCGTTTTATCAAATTTATGAGGGTGCAGCGTTGCTTGCAGGTGCTGAACCTTATTTTTTAAATGCCACGCAGCAAACGCATTATTTACCTGATTTTAGTGCCGTATCACCCGATGTATGGCAACGTTGTCAGTTGCTTTATATTTGCTCTCCAGCCAATCCGAGTGGTGTTGTGATGGGGGAAGAGGATTTTAAAACTGTGTTAGCATTAGCAGAGCAATACGATTTTATTATTGCCTCAGATGAGTGCTATAGTGAATTGTATGATGATGAAAACAATCCGCCTAAGGGATTGCTTGAAGTCGCTTATAAAATGGGCAACACGGCATTTACACGTTGCGTGGCGTTTCATAGTTTATCAAAACGGTCAAATTGTGCGGGATTGCGTTCAGGATTTGTTGCAGGTGATGCGGAAATTTTGGCAAATTATTTTAGTTACCGTACTTATCATGGTTGCGCCATGTCGCTGCCTGTTCAATATGCTAGTATTACCGCTTGGAGTGATGGGTTGCATGTTATTGAAAATCGTCGTTTATATCGTGAAAAATTCGCGGCATTTGTCGCTATTTTGCAGGATGTGTGTGCAATTGAAAAACCACCGGCTAGTTTTTATATTTGGTTGAAAACCCCTATTTCAGATACACAATTTGCTCAAATAGTGTTTGAAAAACAAAATGTGACCGTGTTGCCTGGAAGTTTCTTGTCGCGTGAGTTTGAGGGTATCAATCCTGCGCAAGATCATATTCGTATCGCGCTCGTTGCGCCGCTCGATGAATGTATTGAAGCGGCAAAACGTATTCGAGACGTTATTCTCTTTTTGAAACCTCAACAGAGTGAAAAATAATGGTTAAAGGTGTTTGCTTGTTTTGCAATTCACTGAAAAACCTATATAATTGAAAATCTTTTACCGAGCATTTCGCTCTCTCCTTGCTTTACCATTTTTATAAATAGTGATGGAAGGCATTAACCAAAAGGAAACATAATGCGACACTACGAAATTGTCTTTTTAGTTCATCCTGACCAAAGTAGTCAGGTTCCTGCGATGATTGATCGCTACAAAGCGACCATTGAAGCTACTTCAGGTAAAATTCATCGTTTGGAAGATTGGGGGCGCAGAGCGCTTGCTTATCCAATTAAAAAGATTCATAAAGCCCACTACATCTTAATGAATGTTGAATGTGATCAAGTTGCTTTAGAAGAACTTGAAACCGGTTTCCGTTTTAATGACGCAATTTTACGTAGCATGATTTTGTTGCAAACTGAAGCCATTACAGAGCCTTCAATTATTGCAACGTCAACAGCTGAAGAAAACAAAGCCGCTGAATTGCGTGCAAAAGATAATGCAGCGCGTGAAGCTACTGAAGCGTTAGCTGCTGCGGATCTTGATTTAGATGACGACCCAGATCATGACGATTTTGACGCAGATTTAGCAGAATAATCTCTTAAATTACACATTCATAACGGAAGTTACCATGGCACGCAACATTAGACGTAAAAAATTCTGCCGTTTTAGTGCAGAAAACGGTAGTCAAATTGATTATAAAGATTTGAACTTACTTGGTGATTATATTACTGAAACGGGTAAAATCGTTCCTAGCCGTATTACCGGTACAGCAGCGAAATACCAAAGACAATTATGCACAGCAATAAAACGCGCACGTTTTATTGCCTTGTTGCCTTATTGCGACGCACATAAATAATTAAAAATGGGATTCTTAGCAACCTACATTATGCGTGGACGTTGGCAAGCTGCTACGGCAGTGAGCGTACTCGCGTTTTTATCGTTGTTTATGCCTCCCATTAGTATCGTAAGTTCTGCCGCTTTAGCATTAGTGACGCTACGTCGCGGCGCTTACGAAGGATTAACGGTTTTTGGAATTTCTTTAACAGGAATGACTGCAATAGGGGCGATGCTGGGTAGTGTGTCGTTTACGGCACTCTATGGGTTAGTGTTGTGGATGCCCATTTGGATTGTTGCAATTTTGCTTAGAGCTGGACGCAAACTCGCGCTTGCGATTGAAAGTGCCATATTGTTAGGCGGACTGAGCATTATCGGTTTTTACCTCTACAATCCGCAAGCGGCAAAAATGTGGTTGGATATTCTAACACAGATGGCACCTGCAAACGTATCGCTTGATACGATGCAACCGAATATAGAATCGGTTGCACACTATATGACAGGAATTGTTGTTGCGGGAACGGTATTTGGCTGGATATTTGCGTTATTTTTGGCGCGTTGGTGGCAGGCAGAGCTTTATAATCCTGGTGGTTTTCGCGCGGAGTATTTAGATCTTGCCACTTCACCACGTTTAGCGCTCGGTAGTATTTCGCTCATTGCGCTTGCTAGTTTAAGTTCGGGCATGATGGCTGAAGTCGCGTGGAATTTAAGTATTCTCACGTTTGTGCTTTATACCTTTGTCGGTACTGCTGTCGCACACAACATACTCAATGCACTCAAGCAATCCCGATATGTCATTTTTGGCTTTTATATAACACTATTTTTAATTCCACATTTACTTATTCCTGTTGCGTTAGTGGGGGTGAGTGATGCGTGGTGGAAATTGCGCGAAAAATTTGCAGCCAATAAAAAATAAAAACCGTTAATCACTTACTTGTGCGCTAGTATTGTATTTGGCGCGAAATTTTATAGATATAGATCACATGAGGATGTAAAGATGGAAGTAATTCTTCTTGAAAAGATTGCGAATTTAGGCAGTTTAGGCGATAAAGTTAGCATTAAAAACGGCTATGCAAGAAACTACTTAATTCCACAAGGTAAAGCAGTGGTTGCCACAGCGAAAAAAATTGCAGAATTTGAAGTGCGTCGCACTGAATTAGAAAAAGTAGCAGCTGAAAAACTTGCAGCCGCTCAAAAACGTGCAGACGCGTTGAGCAAATTAACTATTACCATCGCGCACAAAGCCGGTGACGAAGGTCGCTTATTTGGTTCAGTAGGCACACATGCCATTGCGGATGCGATTGTGAAAGCAGGTGTTGCTGTGGAAAAACAGGAAATTCGTTTGCCACACGGTACAATTCGTCATTTAGGCGATTTTGATGTAGATATTCATTTGCATACTGATGTTAACGCAAAAATTGCGATTAAAATCACTGCTGAGGCGTAATTTACTGAACTCGAAGGGCGTGAAGCTTGACTTCGCGCCTAACGTTTACTTTATGCGAAGATTTTATTCTTTTCTTTTTTATTGTATCACTCCTTTTATTCTACTGCGTTTGTGGTGGAGGAGTCTTAAAAATCCTGCCTACAAAGCGCGTTGGTCAGAGCGTTTTGGTTTTTACAAACAACCCTATATACAACATGTTATTTGGTTTCACGCCGTGTCAGTTGGCGAGAGTGAAGCGCTATTTCCTTTGATTGCTTTAATAAAGCAACAGCATCCCACACTTCCTTTGCTTGTTACCACAACCACACCGACAGGGTCAGCGCGTGTAAGAACTGTCCTTGGTGATAGTGTTGAGCATGTTTATTTGCCTTACGATTTACCTGATGTAATTGGTCGATTTTTGCGTGCATTTAAACCTAAAATGGCAGTGATTTTGGAAACAGAAATTTGGCCAAATATTTATCAAGCGTGTTTAGCCAACAATATACCGTTGTATTTAGTTAACGCGTGTTTATCGGAAAAATCCGTGCGAGGTTATCAAAAAATTCCATCGTTGATTATTCCAACCTTGCAAGCGGTGACCTGCATTGCAACACAAACAAACAGTGATAAATCCAATTTTATTAAAATTGGCGCTGTAGCAAATACGGTTAAAAATGTGGGGAATATCAAATTTGACGTGGCAGTTGAAGATACCGTTTTATCACAAGGAAATAAACTCAAAAAACACCTTTTTGAAAATCGTTTTGTGTTTTTAGCGGCGAGCACACATGAAGGTGAGGAAGCGTTATTATTAACGTGTTATAAGACAATCAAAAAAAGTATCCCTAATTTAATATTAGCTATTGCACCACGTCACCCAGAACGTTTTCATCGTGTGGAAATGTTAGTTAAAAACGCGCCATTACAAGTTATTAAGCGTACATCACAGGCATGTTGTCATGATAATGTAGATGTTTTTTTAATTGATACTTTAGGTGAATTAAAATTATTCTACGCCAGCGCGGATGTCGCCTTTGTTGGCGGAAGCTTTGTAGCAGTAGGCGGGCATAATTTGCTCGAACCCGCAGCGGTAGGCGTTCCTATCTTAGTCGGTACTGATGTGAACAACATCACATTCATTGTTGACGAATTAGTGTCAGCACAAGCGGCTATTCAATGCGAAACGGTTGCTCAACTCGATGCTAAAATCATTGAGCTTTATGAACAACCGCAACTGCGACATCAGTTGATAACAAATGCCAAACACGTTGTTGCCAAAAACCAAGGTGCAACGCAACGCATTTACCATTTATTAAATCTTCAATCTGTTACATAAAAAACTATGACCCAAAAACTTTACATTCAAACCAACGGTTGCCAAATGAATGAATACGACTCGGATAAAATGCGAGATGTGCTGCATGCTTCTCACGGGTTTGAATTAACGGATGATCCTAAATTGGCAGATGTTTTATTGCTGAATACCTGTTCTATTCGTGAAAAAGCGCAAGAGAAAGTCTTTTCTGCATTGGGTAAATGGCGAAAAATTAAAGATAAACGCCCTGATGTCATTATTGGTGTGGGCGGTTGCGTAGCAAGTCAAGAGGGCGCTGCGATTCAAAAACGCGCTCCTTTTGTTGATATGGTTTTTGGTCCTCAGACGTTGCACCGTTTGCCACAATTACTCAATGAAGTGCGTCAACAACATAAACCCGTTGTCGATATTTCATTTCCTGAAATTGAAAAATTCGACAATTTACCTGAAGCTAGAGCAGATGGCGTGAAAGCGTTTGTGTCGGTGATGGAGGGGTGTAGTAAATATTGTACTTATTGCGTTGTGCCTTATACACGCGGCGAAGAAATTAGTCGTCCACTTGATGATGTATTGGCTGAAATTCGTGTGTTAGCAAAGCAAGGTGTACGCGAGATTAATTTGCTTGGGCAAAATGTGAATGCGTATCGCGGTGAAATGGCGGACGGTGATATTGCCGATTTTGCTTTTTTACTACATGCGGTTGCTGCTGTTGAAGGAATTGATCGGCTACGTTTCACCACGTCGCATCCTATGGAATTTACCGATGGGTTGATTGAGGCATTTGCTGAACTCCCACAACTTGTCAATCATCTGCATTTACCGGTGCAAAGTGGCTGTAATACCATTTTACAGAAAATGAAACGCGGTCACGTTATTGATGACTATAAAGAAATTATTCGCAAATTGCGTAAAGTACGCCCAACCATTAGTTTGTCCTCGGATTTTATTATTGGTTTTCCAGGAGAAACAGATGCGGAATTTGAAGAAACGATGGATTTTATCAATGAAATTGGGTTTGATTTTTCATTTAGTTTTATTTATAGCGCAAGACCGGGAACGCCCGCAGCGGAATTTGCTGACGATGTACCCATGGAGATTAAAAAATTACGCCTTGAGCGATTCCAGCATCGTATTAATGAAATGACGGCAACGATTTCAGAAAGTATGGTGGGCAGTACGCAAACGGTTTTAGTAGAAGGGCAAGCAAAGAAAAATGCACTTCAGATGCAAGGTCGAACTGAAAATAATCGTGTCGTGAATTTCATCGGACATCCGCGTTTAACAGGGCAATTTGTGGAGGTTTTAATTACCGAGGCAATGCCAAATTCGTTGCGAGGTCGCATGATAGACGTGGTATCCACTGTGAGCGAACTATGAGTTCTCAAGAGTTGGTATTATTGCCAGATGAAAATGACCGTCTGGTGAATTTTTGTGGTCAATATGATGAACATTTACGGCATTTAGAAAAACGTTTGGGAATCACCATTGCAAATCGTGGCAACTATTTTCAGCTCAATGGTGAAGAGCGTATTCTCCCCTCTTGCGGTGAGCTAATGCAAACGTTATATGCGTTGACTGAAAAAGAATATATCACGCCAGAAATGGTGCATTTAGCGGTGCAAGAAGCAGGCATTGAGGCTGTTGTTGAAAGTGAGCCACCTGTTATTGCACCTGTTGTGATTAAAACAAAACACGGTTTAATTAAAGGTCGTGGTGCAAACCAAAAAGGCTATATGCAACAAATTATGTCGCATGATGTCAATTTTGGCATTGGACCTGCTGGAACGGGTAAAACGTATTTGGCAGTGGCTTGCGCGGTGCATGCGCTACAAACCGAGCAAGTGCGAAAAATTATTCTTGTGCGTCCTGCGGTTGAAGCCGGCGAAAAATTAGGATTTCTGCCTGGTGATATGGCGCAAAAAGTCGATCCGTATTTACGCCCACTCTACGATGCACTTCATGAAATGCTCGGTCTTGAGCGCGTTGAAAAACTCATTGAAAAAGGAGTAATTGAAGTAGCGCCATTGGCTTTTATGCGTGGTCGTACCTTAAATAATGCGTTTATTATTCTCGATGAGGCACAAAACACCACGCTTGAGCAAATCAAAATGTTCTTAACCCGCCTTGGGTTTGGTTCAACAGCCGTGATTACTGGCGATATTACGCAAATTGATTTACCTAATGAAAAAATGTCTGGTCTGCGTCATGTACTCAAAATTTTGCAAAAAGTAGACGGCATTAGCTTTACCTTTTTCACGGTACGCGATGTGGTTCGTCATCCGTTAGTTCAGCGCATCGTTGAAGCGTATGAATCGTTTGAAAAAGAACAAAACGAAAAACCACTCCCATGAATATCATCGACATTCAGCGTATTTCATGTGACACGCATGTACCCGAAAACACGCAAATTGAGCAATGGGCGAATGTTGCTTTGCATGAGGTGAGTGAGTGCATTGAAATGGTCATTCGTATTGTCGATGAAGACGAATCAGCTCAACTCAATGAAACTTATCGGCATAAATTTGGGGCGACGAATGTATTAAGTTTTCCTTTTGATGTGCCTGAAGGTATTGAACTCAATTTACTTGGTGACTTAGTGATTTGCGCTCCTGTGCTTGCGCGTGAAGCGCAGGAACAACATAAAACACTCATGGCGCATTGGGCTCATATTATTATTCACGGTACGCTACATTTACTGGGCTATGATCACATTGATGATACAGATGCACAAAAAATGGAAGAAAAAGAAATTGCTTTATTAAAAACCTTATCTATTTCCAATCCTTACGACGATAACTTTACACTATGAACGACGACTATCCCCCCGCGACGCCACAAAGAACGTGGCTTGATAAAATAAGTCATTTACTGACCGGTGAGCCACAAGATTTAGATGATTTAGTGGATATTTTGCGCGAGGCTCGCACACGCAGTTTACTTGATAGCGACGCGCTATCGATGATTGAAGGAGTACTGCAAGTATCGCAAATGCGAGTGCGTGATATTATGATTCCGCGTGTACAAATGGTGGTTTTACCTAAAGAGGCAACGTTGGAAAGTATTTTACCTCTAGTGGCAGAATCGGGGCATTCACGCTATCCCGTTATTGATGGGGATAAAAGTAAAGTCATTGGCGTGCTATTAGCCAAAGATTTGCTTGGTCGGATGATTGAAAATAAAACGTTGCTTGTGCAAGATATTATGCGCTCGGTGAGTATCGTGCCCGAAAGTAAACGATTGAATGTACTTTTAAAAGAATCGCGTACAAATGGCAATCACATGGCTGTTGTGGTGGATGAATATGGTCAAGCAGCAGGACTAGTCACTATTGAGGACGTACTTGAGCAAATTGTCGGTGATATTGAAGATGAGCATGATGACCATAGCGATGAAAATTATGTTTTTCAGCGTAGTGAGAATGAATATATGCTTAAAGCGTTGATGCCTATAGATGATTTTGATGAGTATTTCAATACACAACTGGCAACTGACGAGTACGATACGATTGGCGGATTTATTGTAAGTCAATTAGAACACATGCCAAAAAGAGGGGAGCGCTTAGACGTGGATGATTGGAACTTTGAAGTCGTTAAAGCGGATAATCGACGTATCTATTTAATCAAACTTAAACGCATAAAATAACGCTGATGATTTACACTAGTGCCTTTTCTGAGAAGATGTTGCCATGAATACGTCCAACACCTCTAATCAATTTATAACATTGAATTTTATTCATCGTGGATTGAAACGTTTTCTACCCAATTCTCAAGCGCTTGCGCTAGCCATTATTTTGCTGGTCAGTTTTGTTTTTATTTACTCGCTGGCGGATTTACTCATGCCTGTTTTTGTTTCGATTGGTCTCGCCTATTTACTCGAAGGGCTTGTGCGTAAATTGGAACATTTACAGGTACCTCGCTTGAGTGCTGTTGCGATTGTGTTTTCGTTATTTGTGGCGAGTCTTGTTTTCTTATTATTTTATCTCATCCCAATTATTTCACAGCAAGCTGTCGAATTAGCGCAGCAAGTGCCTGATATTTTAAGTCATGCGCAAACGGGTATTATGCGTTTGCCAAAATTGTATCCAAAATTAATTTCTGAAAGTAAAATTCAAGAAATATTGCTTGTTGTCCAAAAAGAATTAATTAGCTACAGTCAAAGTTTACTTTCCGTATCAGCTGCATCGATTATGGGATTAATTAGCGCCATGATTTACTTGTTTCTTGTGCCAATGATGATTTTCTTTTTTCTCAAAGATAAAGCGCTCTTAATGGCTTGGTTTATGGGGTTTTTACCCACAGAACGAAATTTGAGCGTGCATGTGTGGCATGAAGTAGACATGCAAATTGGCAACTATGTGCGTGGAAAGTTTGCTGAGGTGTTTATTTTATCCATGGTTAGTTATGTGACTTATGCTGTCATGGGCCTCAATTATGCTTTGTTACTTGCTGTTTTAATGGGATTGCAAGTGATTTTACCGTACATTGGCGCAACTTTAGTGACATTTCCTGTTTTAGGTGTGGCTTACTTTCAATGGGGCTTGAGTAACGATGATTTTATGGCGATTGTGATTGCTTATGCCATTATTCAGGCAGTTGATGGCGTGTTACTGGTTCCGCTTCTTTTTTCAGAGGCGGTAAATTTACACGCCATTGCGATTATCGTTGCTATTTTATTTTTCGGTGGTTTATGGGGATTTTGGGGCGTTTTTCTTGCTATTCCATTAGCCACTGTGGTCAAAGCCGTCTTAACCGCTTGGCCAAAATTAGGTGAAAGCAGTTCCCTTTAACCATCGCATCATAATTTACTTGAATACAAAAAGGTTCTCACCTACACTCAAAATTTACCAGCGGTGTTATGTCGCTTTTTTGATAGTAGAGTGAAGGATATTTTATGGCTAAATTTAATCAATCACGTCGTCGTTTTTTGACTCAGTCGAGTTTAGGACTGGTTTCCTTGACCGGTTTGCCGCATTTTGCCCATGCGATGGAAAGTATGCGAATGGGCGTAGGTATGGGCATGGGGGGAATGCACAGCTCAATGGGCAGTGAGGTCAGCTACCCTAAATTAACGCCAAATAAATCGAATCCAAATTTTCATCCAGATGTTGAGCTCGATTTAGTCTGCACGCCTACGGAGGTATCAATTTTAAAAGGGACGCCGACAAAGGTGTTGCGTTATCAAGCAACACTCATTAAAGGGCCTAAAGAAACCGTAGTGGATATCCCGCATTCTTATCTTGGGTCGATTATTCGCTTACAAAAAGGGCAGAAAGTTCGCGTGAATTTTCATAATGCGCTATCACAATCCAGTGTTGTGCATTGGCATGGTCTGCATGTACCTCAAATGATGGACGGTCATCCACAATATGCCATCGAAAGCGGTCAAACGCTTGTGTATGAATTTGAAGTGATAAACCGTGCCAATATGAATATGTACCATCCTCATCCTCACGGAGCAACCGCTAAACAAGTCTATTTAGGACTGGCAGGCGCTGTGATTGTCAATGACGAGGAAGAAGCGGCGTTGGAATTGCCATCTGGTGAATATGAAATTCCGCTGGTTATTCAAGATAAGCAATTTGATAACGAGAATCAGTTAGTGTACTCACCCAATATGCACCAGCGTATGTCGGGCATGGTAGGCAACACGATTCTGGTTAACGGGCAAGCCAATTTTCATTTAGATGTTGCAAGTAGAGCGTACCGTTTGCGTGTCATGAATGGCTCAACGTCGCGCATTTATAAACTTGCTTGGGACGATGGGATGCCAATGACAGTTATCGGTGTTGATGGCGGTTTACTTGAACAACCTGAAATCAAGCCGTATGTTATGCTCGCACCCGGTGAGCGTCTTGACGTGTGGGCAGATTTTAGTGCTCGCAATGAAGGGGCGCAATTAACACTTAAAAGTTTAGCCTTCTCTGGTGTTAGTCCAAGAATGGGAATGAATCATGGTGGCTTGTCTGTGGGTAGCGAATATCCCATTTGCACCATAAACGTTACGCGAAAAGTGAGTGATAGTCATAAGTTACCCACTAAACTCGCGAAAATTCACCGCTACGGCATAAATGAAACCGCAAATCCTAATAATCCATTGCCGATTGCTATTTCAGAATCCCCCATGTCAATGCTACTCAATGGGCGTGCTTATGAATTTAATAATCCGCTCCCCTCAGAGCGTGTCAAAATGGGTAGCGTTCAACTTCTTGAAATTTTTCATGCGCATAGTGAGATGCGAATGGGGGGTGGAATGGGTATGGGAGGCATGAATGTGTCTATGGCGCATCCGATTCATTTACATGGGCAACAGTTTGAAATTATGAGTCGTAGCATTTCAGGCGATACGACGGATTATGACACTGTTAGTGAAGGATTTATTGATAGTGGTTTGAAAGATACGGTGCTTGTGATGCCTATGGAGCGCGTTAAAATTATTAAACCGTTCCACGATTTCAAAGGCTTATTTTTATATCATTGCCATAATTTAGAACATGAAGATATGGGTATGATGCGTGAATTTTCTGTCGAGTGAGGATGTCGTGACGACAACACGATTTCCAAAAAGGCTTATCGATCGCTTTGGGCGAACGGTTGATTATCTGCGCATCTCGATTACGGATAGGTGTGATTTTCGCTGTGTTTATTGCATGGCGGAAGAAATGACGTTTTTACCGCGTGATGAAATACTTAGTCTTGAAGAAATTTATTTACTTGCGAGCATCTTTGTTGAACTGGGCGTGACTAAAATTCGTATTACCGGAGGAGAGCCGCTGGTTCGCAAAGGTGCGCTGGAGTTATTGCAAAAAATTGGCGCGTTAGCAGGTCTTCGTGAATTAGTGATGACAACTAACGGCTCTCAATTGCTGGCGACCGCGCCTATTCTAAAAGTGGCGAACGTCAAGCGCATTAATATCAGTTTAGATACGCTTGATTCACAAAAATTTAAATCGATTACACGCACGGGTAATTTGCAACAAGTACTTGACGGTATTGATGCGGCAAGACATACAGGTTTTGAGCGAATTAAGTTAAATGCCGTGATTTTAAAAAATCGTAACCATGATGAAGTTATTGATTTAGTTCAATTTGCCATTGATAAACAAATTGATATTAGTTTTATTGAAGAAATGCCGCTCGGTGTTGTTGGCAAGCATGATCGCGCTGAAGCCTATTATTCTAGTGATGTCATTCGAGCCGATTTAGCCAAACGCTTTACGCTGATACCCAGTCCACAAAAAACAGGTGGACCTTCTGATTATTATCATATTCCCAATACGCAGACACAGGTGGGATTTATTTCACCGCATAGCCATAATTTTTGTTCCACTTGCAATCGTGTCCGTTTGACGGTTGAGGGGCGTTTGCTTTTATGTTTAGGCAATGAACATTCCATTGATTTAAAAACGATGATTCGTTTACCTAATGCCACCTCAGACACCATCAAACAGGCCATTATTGATGCCATGGCAATCAAACCCGAAAAGCATGAGTTTAATATAAAAGAACAACCCGTTATTTTGCGTTACATGAATATGACCGGTGGATAGTTGCGAGCGCATCAAGTAGCCGATTGATATCGTGAGGTTGATGGAGAGCAGAAAGCGTAATGCGCAGACGTGCTTTTCCTTGTGGAACTGTAGGGGGGCGAATAGCACTCACTAAAAAACCAGCGGCAAATAATTGCTCGCTCATCTGCAATGCACGAATGCTGTCGCCTACCAATACCGGTTGGATTGGTGAGTTTGATGGCATCAAAGGTAAATTTAACTGTGTAGCGCCTGCTTTAAATTGCGTGATAAGTGCTTGTAATGTTTCTCTACGCCATGTTTCTTGAGTGACAATTTTCAAGCTTGCGTGCGTCGCGTATGCGATAGCGGGAGGGAGTGCTGTGGTGTAAATATAGGCACGAGAAGATTGAATTAAGCTCTCAATTAAGGTGTTAGAGCCCGCGATAAAGGCACCAAATGTACCAAAGGCTTTACCAAGCGTTCCCATTAAAATAGGCACATCGTTTGCCGATAATTGTAATTCTTCAACTAGTCCTCCCCCTGTTTTGCCTAAAACGCCCAACCCATGGGCATCGTCAACCATTAACCACGCTGCATTTTTTTGTGCAATGTCACTGAGCGCTCTCAAGTCAGCCACGTCCCCGTCCATGCTAAAAACACCATCAGTCACAATTAATTTCTCACCTTCTGTTGGGGTGCTGACTAATTGTGATAGTCGCTGCGTATCATTATGTGGATAGCGTCTAAACCGTGCACCTGAGAATAAACCACCATCAAGCAGTGAGGCGTGATTTAATTTATCTTCAAAGATGCTGTCGCCTTGTTTACATAGCGCTGTAATCGTCCCTAAGTTTGCCATATACCCTGTTGAAAATAACAAGCTGCGCTCACGTCCCGTAAAATCGGCTAATGCTTCTTCAAGTGCATGATGGGCGCTTGAATGCCCACAAATTAAATGCGCACTGCCACTCCCTACACCGAATTTTTCTGCCCCTTTTTGCAGTGCGGCAATGACGGTTTCATTGACCGACAGCCCCAAATAATCGTTGCTACAAAAATTGATAAGCGTTTTGCCTTGTACAGTGACATGCGCATTTTTTTGATTGTGTATCGTTTTTCGAGTGCGATACAGTCCTGCCGACTGGCGTGTATGTAAATGATTAAGCAATTTGTCAGAGGTCATTTTTTTGATGAAAGTATTTTTGGTGCAAAACCACCACCGATGGGGGTTTTGCACCTGTTTTTGAATAGTATTTTTATGTAATAAGGAAATAAAAAATCGCTTACTTAATGAATTATAACCGTTTTTTATAGATGGCACGTCAATAGCAATCATAGCCGTAATTCAATTTACTTTTGGTGTGAGATTTTTATGATAAACGAAATGACAGTAGAGATTCCTAAAACAGGTTTAGCTGGACTGCTGGCGCACTGGCGTGGTGATTTGTTATCGGGTTTTTTGGTTTTTCTGATTGCACTGCCTCTTTGTCTTGGTATTTCGATGGCGTCGGGGTTTCCGCCCTCAGCGGGGATTATCACCGCCATTATTGGTGGACTTGTTGTATCACGCTGTAGTGGTTCATTTATTACGATTAATGGTCCTGCTGCGGGCTTAATTGTTGTTGTATTAGATGCGGTTCAGTCGCTAGGTGACGGTGATGCGATGGCGGGTTATCGTTATACTTTAGCCGCTATTGTTGTGGCAAGTGTGATTCAAATTTTAATGGGGGTATTTAAAGCGGGGCGATTGAGTTCTTTCTTCCCCGCGTCAGTGGTACATGGCATGCTTGCGGCTATTGGCATTATCATCATGGCAAAGCAAATCCACGTTGTACTCGGCGTGACGCCTGAAAAGGGCAGTTTGTTTTCGACCATTGGGCAAATTCCAAACAGTTTTATGAATTTGAATCCTGAAATTGCCATTATTGGTGGTATGGGATTGACGATTTTAATTATTTGGTCACAGCTCAAAAACAAATTTCTAAAAATGATTCCAGCCCCGTTAATTGTAGTGTTAGTGGGAATTGGTTTTGGTGCTTTTTTTGATTTAAATCACGAACATTTATATTTATTTTTGCCCGATGCGCATTTTCTGGCTCGCCATGAAGAAACAGTCGGTCCCCGATTTTTAGTCGCCATTTCAGATAATTTTGCCTCCAGTTTTCATTTTCCTGATTTTTCAAAAATAGCGACGAGTGAATTTTGGGAGGCGGTTATTGCGATTGCACTGGTGGGAAGTTTAGAAAGTTTGCTCAGTGCGATGGCAGTTGATAAATTGGATCCTTATCAACGCCACAGTAATTTGAATAAAGATTTAACAGCCGTTGGCGTAGGTAATTTAGTGGCGGGCTCTATTGGTGGATTGCCCATGATTGCCGAAATTGTGCGGAGTAGTGCAAACGTAAATAACGGCGCGAAAACCAGTTGGGCGAATTTTTTTCATGGCGCTTTTTTATTATTATTTGTCGTTTTCTTTCCTCGTTTAATTCATAGCATTCCGTTAGCGGCACTTGCATCATTGCTTGTTTTTACTGGCTTTCGCCTTGCTTCACCGCGTGAATTTGCTAATGTGATGGGAATTGGCAAAGAGCAATTATTTATTTTTGTTGTCACCATTATCAGTGTGATTGCCACAGATTTACTGATTGGTGTGGCGATTGGTATTGTAGTGAAATTGTGTATCCATGTGCTGCACGGTGCCAAACTTAATAATTTATTTAAAATACATTTCACCCAAGAATTGCAATCCGATGGTTCGCTTTTAATTAAAATTCAAGGTGCCGCGCTTTTTTCAAATTTCCTTGTTTTAAAAGAAATGTTAGGTGAAATCGAAAAAGGAAAAACGTTAATTTTTGATGAAAGTGAAGTCACATTAATTGACCACACGGTCATGGAATTTTTTCATGAGTTTCAACATGATTACGAATCACAAGGTGGTTACTGTGAGTTTATTGGTTTAGAGCGTCATGAGGCATTTTCAACGCATCCTCTCGCGGCTCGTCGTCTTAAAATCATTGAGGCAAACTAACGATGTTATTTCTCGCCTATAGCGCGGTCATATTCAGTTTTGCGTCAGGTAGCATTGCGCTAGTGCATGTGTTTAAGCCTGAAGTACATCAACAATGGGTATTTTGGTTACTTGGTTTATCAGGGTTTGCAGCGATTCTTGCGGGCGTGGGTGGACTTATCACTTCACAGACGTATTTAGATACGCTCAATTTAGGATTGCCATGGCTGCCTTGGCATATCCATTTTGATAGTTTATCAGCGTTGTTTTATCTCATTATTGGTATTGCTGTTTTTTCGATTAGCTTTTACGCACCACATTACACGCACGCTATGCAAAAAGACGCGCAAGGGTTTGCTGTGCTGAGTTTATTTACAGGGGTATTTATTGGCGGCATGTTGCTGGTTTTACTCGCTGATGATGCGTTTATGTTTATGATTGCATGGGAATTAATGTCGGTAGCGAGTTATTTTCTTGTGGCGTTTGATCATGAAAATTCGGCTAATCGTCGAGCTGCTTTTCTCTATTTGCTGATGGCGGAAGTGGGCGCGTTATTGATTATTTTAGCGTTTGGCGTCATGGCTAGTTTTGCGAGTGACTTCACGTTTGATGCGCTGCGAGCGTCGCATTTATCAACCATGTGGATGAGCGTTGCGTTTATTCTCGCGCTAATGGGCTTTGGCATGAAAGCGGGTCTTGTGCCAATTCACGTTTGGCTACCCGAAGCGCATCCTGTTGCGCCTTCACATATTTCTGCGTTAATGAGCGGAGTCATGCTCAAAGTGGCAATTTATGGTTTGATTCGGTTTTGTTTTGATTTGCTCCCTGAAGTGCATTGGGAGTGGGGCGTGGTGTTGATGGTTATCGGCACGCTGTCAGCGGTCAGCGGTATTTTATATGCCATGATGCAACAAAATTTGAAACGTTTGCTGGCTTATAGCTCGGTTGAAAATATTGGCATCATTGTGATGGTGCTAGGACTGAGTATGATTTTTTTGGCAAATAATTATCCCGAACTCGCTGCACTCGGTTTACTTGCCGCTTTGCTTCACGCGTTTAATCACGCATTATTTAAGAATTTATTATTCTTAGGAGCCGGCATTATCCATCATCAGACACATGAACTAAACATTGATATGCTGGGTGGGTTAATCAAGCGAATGCCTAAAACAAGTTTCTTATTTTTGATTGGCTGCATGAGTATTTCCTCGTTGCCACTTTTTAATGGGTTTGTTTCGGAGTGGCTTGCGTTTCAAACGGCATTGCGTGTTGATGTACTGGATAATGGCGTATTGCGTAGTTTAATTCCCGTGTCTGCAGCTGCCTTGGCGTTAACTGCTGCTTTAGCGGCAGCGTGTTTTGTGAATGTTTTTGGATTAACTTTTTTAGGTGTACCTCGTTCACGTCACGCAGAGAAAGCCAAAGAAATTAACGACAAAAGTATGCTGGCAGCGCCTGCGATGCTCGCGGGATTCTGTTTCTTTTTTGGTATTTTTCCAAGTTCTATTCTGCATTTAATTGATAACGTTGCTAAACAGTTAATTGGCTCAAATTTACCAGCCCAATCGGTCTTGTCCTTCTTTTCCATTGCACCGCTGTCAGCGCAACAAGCGTCTTATTCGCCTCCACTGATTCTCGTTGGCGCGTTAATGGCAGCAGGTGTTTGCTTTTGGGTTTTACATAGAAAGTTGAAAACGTCTGTTCGTATTGCGCCTACGTGGGATTGTGGTTTTGGTGGATTAACACCGCGTATGCAATACACCTCAAGTGCGTTCACCATGCCACTGCGTCGTATTTTTTCACCGGCTTTTTTGATTGAAGAAACGATTGAAAAAACGATGCGCAGCCACACGCAAACAAACGTTGAGCAAGTTCGCTATAGCTTACATATTCAAGATCATAGTTGGATTCATCTTTATCAACCCGTTGAGCATGGTGTGAATCGCGTTGCTAAACAAGTCGGACGGATTCAAACAGGGAATATTCGGACGTATTTAGGGTATTCGCTCGCGACGTTAATTTTACTTTTATGGGTGGTGAGCTGATGAATGGGTTAATGGCAGTGGTTCAAACGGCTTTATTTGTGGCACTTTCCCCGCTGTTGATGGGATTTCTTAAATTTTGTAAATGTTGGCTGCAAAATCGTCGTGCACCGTCATTTTTGCAACCTTATCGTGATTTACTCAAATTAACGTATAAACAACCGGTGATTTCACAAGAGGCATCATGGCTCTTTTGCGTGGCACCGTATCTTATTTTCACCGCAATGATTTTAGCGGCATCGGTGGTTCCGTTTATTGCTGTTGACCAGCCAACCTCAGCGGAAGCCGATGTGATTGTATTAGTTGGTTTTTTTGCTTTTGCGCGTTTCTTTCTTGCTTTAGCTGGACTGGATATTGGTACGGCATTTGGCGGGATGGGTTCTTCGCGTGAGATGACGATTTCCTCGCTTGCTGAACCGGCTATGCTGATGGCAGTTTTTACCCTAACCATGACAGCCTCAACGACAAATCTATCAGGCGCTATTGAGCATGTGTTGCAGGAAGGGCTTATTTTACGTCCGTCTTTTGTATTTGCGTTATTTGCATTGATTTTGGTGACGATGGCTGAAACGGGGCGGATTCCTGTTGATAACCCGACCACGCATTTAGAGCTTACGATGATTCATGAAGCGATGATTTTAGAATACAGCGGTCGCCATTTAGCCTTAATTGAATGGGCAAGCGCACTGAAATTGATGCTTTATGGTGTGTTAATTTCCAATATTTTCTTTCCTTGGGGGATTGCTGAAAGTTTTACGTTATCTGCACTGGGATATGGACTATTAGCCATTTTAGGTAAACTTGTTTTTCTCTGTATTTTCTTGGCGTTAGCTGAAACGGCTGTGGCAAAAATGCGCTTATTTCGCGTGCAAGAATATCTGGGATTTGCTTATTTACTAGGCGTTCTCGGTATGCTGAGTCATATCATTTTGGAGTCAACGCGATGAATATCGAATCACAAGATTTTTACACGCAAGCGATTTTATCGATGTCTGCGCTCGTGGGATTGACATCGTTTTTAATGCTTGGGCAAGGTCGCTTATTGCGACTGATTTTTGTGTTTGCACTGCAAGGTTTGCTATTAACGCTGACAACCGGACTTTCTGCATATAGCTTGGATAATCCGCATTTGTATATTTCAGCGGTA
This sequence comes from Methylococcaceae bacterium, assembly GCA_900299045.1. Classification (GTDB taxonomy): domain Bacteria; phylum Pseudomonadota; class Gammaproteobacteria; order Methylococcales; family Methylomonadaceae; genus UBA10906. The sequence goes on along the minus strand of OMIH01000075.1, from coordinate 6,155 downwards.
TTAACCTTTTCATTGAAAGTCATATTTATTCCATGGATGTTGCAAAAACAGGTGCTGGAAATGAATATGCACCGTGACGTGGAGGCGCTCAAAAATAATACTGCTGTCATGCTAGGTGGGGCGAGTTTAATGGTATTTAGCTATTACGTTCTGCAGCCCATTATTCATACGTCATCCATGATTATGCTCAACGCGTTAGCGGTGAGTTTGTCGGTTGTTCTACTTGGCTTGCTTTTGATGATTTCACATCGTCAAGCGGTTGCCCACGTGGTCGGTTTTATGTCGATTGAAAACGGATTATTTTTTGCCGCCATTGTGGCGACGAATGGCATGCCTATGGTTGTTGAGCTTGGCGTCGCTTTTGACGTGCTGGTTGCGGCGATTTTATTTGGTATTTTCTTTTTGCATATTCGCATCAGTATCGATTCGCTCGATGTGGATTTGATGAATAAATTACATGAGGTGGACAAATGATTGCGGTTTATTCTTTATTACTCCTTTCTGCAGCGAGTATTGTCTTTTTTGCTTTAAGCGGACACAAAGAAAATATGGGTAAATTCAATACGCGTATCAATGGCGTGAGTTTGGTTATTACCATCATCTTAGCAATGACCGTTTTTAATCAAGGCACGCTGCTATCAAGTGGCAAAGCGTTTTTGATTGATTCATTCAATGTCTATTTAATTGTTTTAACCGCGTTTGTTGGGTTTACGACGTCACTTTTTTCAGAAGCCTATATGGCACACGAAATCGAACTGGGTAAACTCACGCAAGCACGATTAAAACTCTATTACTCCATGTATCAAGGTTTTATGCTCGCCATGTACTTGGTATTGACTACAAATAACATGGGTATCATGTGGGTGGCAATGGAAGGGGCTACATTGACGACTGTTTTACTTGTCAGTTTGTATCGCACACCTGAATCTATTGAAGCGGCATGGAAATATTTTATTTTATGTGGTGTGGGAATCGCTCAGGCGTTATTTGGAACTATTTTGCTGTATTACGCTGCCTCACAAATTGGAGGTAGTGACAATGCGTTGCTTTGGTCTGTTCTCCACGAACACGCTACTGAGCTCAATCCCGATATTTTAGAAATTGCATTTGTCTTTTTGCTGATTGGTTATGGTACAAAAATGGGATTGGTTCCTCTCCATAATTGGCTACCCGATGCGCACTCTGAAGGACCGACACCGATGTCTGCTGTATTATCGGGCTTACTGCTTAATGACGCACTGTATGCGGTCATTCGCAATAAAATGCTCATTGATGGCGCAACACAAACCCATATCGCGGGTTATTTGATGATGGGTTTTGGTTTGGTGTCTTTTTTGGTGGCGGTATTATTTCTGCATCGGCAAAAAGATATTAAGCGTTTGTTTAGTTATTCGTCAATTGAACATATAGGACTGATGACCTTTGCGTTTGGCATAGGTGGCTCACTTGCAACGTTTGCCGGACTTTTACACATGACGGTTCATTCACTCGTGAAATCGGCTATTTTTGTCACAGTGGGTCATGCGTCGCAAATTTCAGGGACGCAAAAAATGACAGGCATTCGAGGGCTCATGAAAACACAACCTAAAGTTGGCTGGGGATTGCTGGTTGGTACGTTAGCTATTGCAGGTTTTCCACCGTTTGGTGTTTTTACGAGCGAGTTTTTAGTATTTTTGGCTACCATGCACGAATATCCATGGTTAACGCCCTTTTTATTACTCGGCATCGGTATTGCCTTTGCGGGATTATTCCGACATGTTCAGCCAATGGTCTATGGCGCTAAACCTGAAGATAAAACAGCTATCAATGCAAATTTAATGCCTATCATGGTGCATTTAGGCTTGGCATTATGGCTTGGGATTGCGATACCCAGTTTTTTAAGCAGCTGGTTTAGCCAAGCGACTTTATTGATTTCGGGGAGTGCGTTGTGAGTTGGAAACTAACTTTTCTGCAACAAATTGTTGACGCGGATATTTTTGTTAAATCAACGGAAATGTCACCTCATATTGAATTGTATCAAATCGATGATACGCATTGGCAGCAACTCGCCCAAATAGCTAACGCAAATCAGTTGCGCTGGGCAGCGGGTTTTGCTGTCCAAAGCGGTGAACAATTTCATGTTCATGCGTGTTTTGAGCGAAAAGGGACTTATCTTTTATTTCGCACGACTATTAACGGGTCAAAACCGCAACTCCCTTCGCAAGCAACGGTTTATGCGGCGGCAAATCGCAGTGAACGCCATACGCATGATTTATTTGGCATTGAGTTTTTGCAACATCCCGATTCGCGTGGCTGGACACGTCATCAAGCGTGGAGGCGACATGAATACCCACTTCGCCATGATTTTCCTGTTACTGGCGCACCTGCTGAGATAACGCCACCCGATACCAGCTATCACTTTGTAGAGGCGCATGGCATAGGCGTTTATGAAATTCCAGTTGGACCCGTTCATGCGGGGATTATCGAACCAGGGCATTTTCGTTTTCAAGCCGTTGGTGAGTTGATTTTAAACTTAGAAGAGCGGCTTGGTTATGTACATAAAGGTATTGAAAAAATTGCAGAAGGTCGCACTCCTGAAGGTCTTGCAAAACTAGCTGGGCGTGTGTCGGGAGATACCACAGTAGCACACACATGGGCGGCTTGCATGGCAATGGAGCAAGCAGCAGGCATTCATATTCCACGACGCGCGACGTTAATTCGCGGCATTTTTGCCGAGCGTGAGCGGATTGCGAATCATCTTGGCGATATTGGCGCGATTTGTAATGATGTGGCGTTTACATTTGCTTTTATGCAGATGATGCGACTTAAAGAGCTGTGGTGTCGTACAAATTATGAATTGTTTGGACATCGTTTTTTAATGGATAAAATCGTTGCAGGTGGTGTCAATGTTGATATCAATGATGTAGCAGGTAAATTTATACTAATTGAAATTAACGAATTGCGCGTGGAATTAGCGCAACTGATTCCAGCTATGGATTTAAGTTCCTCACTGGAAGACCGTATTTATACAGCCGGTTATTTGTCGCCGCAAACAGCCGAATTATTTGGCACACTCGGTTTTATTGGGCGGGCGAGTGGGCAAGATTTTGACGTACGTCGTGATGCGCCTTATGCACCGTATGAAAACGTCAAAGTAAAAGTGCCGATTGAAACGCAAGGGGATATTGCTTCGCGTTTTTGGGTGCGCTATAAAGAAATCAATGCGTCACTCAAATTAATTGAGCAATTTATCGCTCAATTAGAGTTATTGCCTGAAGGGGATTTGCTTGCGTCATGGGTCATTCCAGACAACGGCCGTTTTGGTTTGGGAATTGTCGAAGGGTGGCGCGGTGAAATTATGACGTATGTGGAATTTGGTCGAAACAATGCTGTTTCGCGTTTTTATCCACGCGATCCAAGTCAATTCAATTGGGAACCGCTTGAAAAAGCGGTATTAAATAATATCGTGCCTGATTTTCCTGTGTGCAATAAATCGTTTAATTGTTCCTATTCTGGTAGTGATCTCTAGGGTGGCATAAATGCTTGATATATTTAAAAAGATTGTAACCACCGGTATTGTCACCGAAACATACAAAGCGGCTTATGATGAAGAATTAGCCACGCTTGGCATTGAAATCAAGCGTCGTATTGATAAGCAATTTTCGGGCAGTTTAGCGATTCGGCAAGTTGATGCGGGATCGTGCAATGGTTGTGAGCTTGAGATTCATGCGCTCAATAATCCCTTTTATGATGTGGAGCGTTTTGGTATTCATTTTGTCGCATCACCGCGTCATGCAGATATTTTACTCGTCACGGGAGTGGTATCACGTCACATGCAAACCGCGCTACTTCGCACTTATGATGCAACGCCTGATCCTAAATGGGTCATTGCGATGGGTGATTGTGCAAGTTGTGGTGGTGAGTTTGGCACGTCTTATGCTTCATGTGGGGCAGTGAGCAATGTCATTCCTGTTGATATGACAATTAATGGTTGCCCACCAACCCCTCTTGTTTTACTCAAGAGTTTATTAACGTTGATGGAAAAATAAAAATGAAAAAGAAAATGCTCAATACGGTTTTATTGGCAAGTATGCTGATGCCTTGCGTCGGACACGCCAAAACAGTAGAAGATTTTCAAACGTGGGGAAACGTTACCGCAACGGGCAGTTTAGGTATTATCAGTCCCGATTTGCAAAAAATGAAATATTGGCTTGAAGGGCAGGGGCGTTTTGGTAATGATACCTCGCAAGTTTCTCAAGGTATGCTTCGTGCCGGTTTGGGTTACGCTGTGGCTGAAAAAGTCAGCGTATGGTTAGGTTACGCATTTGTGCCAACAGATGAACCCTTTGCAAAAAAAGAATTCGACGAACATCGTATTTGGCAGCAAGTGCTTTGGAGCGATAAATTTGCTGGCGTGACAGTGACAAGCCGCAGTCGTTTTGAACAGCGTTTTATGCAAACGGGCAGTGATGTAGGTTGGCGTTTTAGACAAATGTTTAAAGCCTCTGTGCCGGTTGCTTATGATTTTAGTTTAGTGGCTTCAGACGAATACTTCGCCAACATCAATAAAACCAATTATGGTGCGGATGACGGTTTTGATCAAAACCGTGCTTTTGCAGGGGTTGGTTACAATTTCAATCAAAATATCAAAACCGAAGTGGGCTATATGAATCAATATATTCGCAAAGCCAACGCCCCAGATCGTCAAGATCATATTTTATCGGTGAATTTGTTTTTGAATTATTAAAGCACTCCACCGTGTTTGATGTAAAAAAGGACGCTTTGGCGTCCTTTTTTGTGGGTGTTATAGAGTCAAAAAACGATTGCGTTAACTGGTTCGGACACGCAATCAAAAACGGCGTTGAGTCACAACATTACGTGATTTGTCGTGGCAACCGATTTTGAATCATGCCAATCTTCGTCTGTAATTTAAACATCACCCATACAAAAACCGCTGAAACCCATTAAACGCTTCACTAATTTCAGCCGGTTTGCCTAAATCAGCAATCGCATCCGCAATCGAATCATTATATTTCAATCGTAGCAGTGGTGTGAGTTTTGACGGCTCGAGTTCTTCCACACCAATACTGACGTAATGCGATAACACGAAATCTAAAAATACTTTTTGCTTAGTATTGAAATGTGTACTAAGGACAATTTTCGCTTTGCTGGCGCGTTCTTCGCGGGTAAGTGGCGGCAAGGCATAAGCAACGTGCGCTAACACATCAAACAAATCACTTTTTTCGGCATCAATCAAATTTTGCATTTCGGTTAATTGCGCTTTACCAAAACCTTTATCTGCTAGACCATCAAGCAATTTTAGACGCGTACTCGGCTCACTCCACAACTGGCGTAATTCATCCTCATTTTTGAAAAAGACAGGTAATTGTCCAAATAGTTCTTCAATAAATTGCTGTCCTGTCATTGGTGTTCCATCAGGATGCCAAAAAGTCGTTGCAATACGGTACTGAATGTATCGTTCTTTGCCATCTGCTAGCTTAACTTTGACTTTTTTATCGCAAATACACGGGGACTGTTCACATTTTCTACAAGGATTTTTTTCACATTCACACGGCATTTGCTCACATTTTTGGCAAGATTTAGGCGGCTGTTTTGCACATTCACAAGGATATTGACCACATTTTTGGCAAGTGTCAGGCTCTGGCTCACCATCCCATTCAGCATCTTGAAAATGATGATGTGCTTTGACAAAATCGTAAATGGTGAAATAATCTTTGCCCTCATAAAGCCTTGTACCTCTCCCAATGATTTGTTTGAATTCAATCATCGAATTAACAGGACGCATTAACACAATGTTGCGAACGTTACGTGCATCAACCCCTGTCGATAATTTTTGCGATGTAGTTAGAATGGTCGGGATTGTTTTTTCATTGTCTTGGAAATCGCGCAAAAATTGCTCACCTAACGCGCCATCATTTGCTGTGACACGATGACAATAATTCGGGTCTTTACTGTGTTTGATTTGATTGATTAAATCGCGTACCAATAGGGCGTGTTCTTGATTAGCACAAAAGACCAGCGTTTTTTCTTTCTGATTGATGCGCGACATAAACAATTCAACACGGTTGCGTTCACGTTCTTGAATTTCAATGGTACGGTTAAACTCCCCCTCGTTATAGGTTTTGCCTGTTTCGATTGCCCCTTCAATCCTGTCT